>NZ_JBFBAS010000098.1:0-1013 GCF_040682335.1 Streptomyces sp. NPDC051219 | reverse complement strand
GCTGCCCTCGGCATGGACGTCACCATCGCCTCGCGCGAACAGACCGCATGAACCGCGCCAACGCGTATCACTGCAGGTGATTTTCAAGAGAGCTCTGGCGGGGTGAGATACGCGCAGGGCGGCGGGCTGACCGACGCCGGGAGGGTCGTGCGGGAGCGGGTTCGGCTTCAGGCCGTGGAACGCTTCGAGCGCGGGGAGAAGAACAAGGACATCGCCGCGGTGTTACGGGTGTCGGAGCGATCGGTGGAGCGGTGGCGCAAGTCGTGGCGTGAGCGGGGCGAGGCTGGTGTCCGCTCCAAGGGCTCGCCGGGGCGCCCGAGGCTGGGACGGGGGCAGATGGAGCGGCTGGAGCGGGAGTTGGAGCGCGGTCCGCTCGCGCACGGGTGGCCGGATCAGCGGTGGACGCTGGCGAGGATCAAGACGCTGATCGGGCGGCTGTTTCACGTCTCGTACACGGTTGAGGGCACGTGGCTGCTGCTGAAGCGGCACGGCTGGTCGTGGCAGCAGCCGGCCCGGCGGGCGATCGAGCGGGACGATGATGCGGTCGAGTTATGGAAGAAGGAGGTCTGGCCGCAGGTAAAAGGGAGGCCGCGGCCCGGGGTGCGTGGATCGCCTTCGAGGACGAGGCCGGGCAGTCGATGACGCCGCCGCGGGCGAGGACCTGGGGCCGCGTCGGCCGCACCCCGGTCGTGCGGGTCCGTGGACGAGGCAGCGGTCGTCTGTCCATGGTGGGCATGTGCTGCTTCAAACCGGGGTCCAGGTCCAGGCTGATCTACGGCCTGCGGGAGTACCGGGGCCGCAAGGACGAGCCCAAGGGCTTCGGATGGCGAGACTTCTGCCGCCTCCTCGCCCGCGCTCACATCCAGCTCGGCGGTCCGATCGTGCTGGTGTGGGACAACGTCCGCCTGCATCTCACCCGCGGGATGCGCGAGTTCATCGACCGCAACTCCGACTGGCTGACCGTCTTCCAGCTGCCCACCTACGCACCGGACATCAACCCGCAGGAAGGCATC
>NZ_JBFBAS010000097.1:0-1084 GCF_040682335.1 Streptomyces sp. NPDC051219 | reverse complement strand
GAGGTGCTCATCAGCTCCCTCGCCATGCTCCGCAACAAGCACGCAGACCTGCCGTCGCGCAAGCACGGCAACCCCCCGCAGTAACCCTGCGAAGACTGCCAGAAGACGGAGACCCGCCACCCATGAGCACTCCCGCCGACACCCTCCTGCGCGTCGAGAAGGGCCACGCCGACCCCGAGGAGCTGGCCGCCATCACCGCGGTCCTGCTCGCCCGCGCGGCCGCCACCGGATCCGCGACGGGCAAGTCCCACCGCGTCGGTTCCACGGCCGGCTGGCGCCGCCTGGAGCGCACCCCGGGCTTTCGGGCCCCGCACAGCTGGCAGGGCTGACTCCCCTGATACGAAGGGCCCCGCAGATCTGGCGGTTTCTGGGGGTCGTCGCAACACGTGGTCGTGTTGATCAGGCCGCGAGCAGTTTATGCAGGCGCTCGGCTGGCGTTCCCAGCCGAGCGTTTTGCGTGGCCGGCCGGGCCTGGTAGACCGTTTCGTGGACCACGTGCATTTCCGGCCGGTCGGGGAACGTCCGGCGCAGACTCTCGCAGCTCTGTTCCGGGCTCCACTTCAGGTCCAGGCCGTCCTGGACGAAGTCCCGCAGCGCGGTGTTCTGGCCGATCTTCCCCGGCTTGGGGCGGGGCCGGCGGGCAGCCGCGCGGGCCGGCGTGCGCCACCGCTTCCCCGTCCGGGGGTTGATGCCGACAATCCGGCAAGCCTCCGCACTGCTCACACCCTGCTGCATGAGCTGAAGGTAGATGCGCCGTTCCTCGGTCAGGGCACGGCGACCCTGGTTGACCGAACGGTCCCGGACCTCGAAGTCCATCGCACCCCTTGAGCTGGGGTGTTGCGACGACCCCCAGAAGCCAAGCACCAGTGCGGGGCCCTTCCGCGTGCGCCCAGGCACGACCGCTCCCATGAGAAAGCCCCCGCACTCCGTCAGGATCAGGAGTACGGAGGCTTCCCGGCCGAACGTGCGCGGCCCGGCAGGGTTACCGCAGGCGTGCCATGAGTGCGTGTTCGACGAGCGTGATGAGGGCGCTCTTCGCGTCGGCGCGGTGGCGTGCGTCGGTGGTGATGATCGGTGCGTCGGG
>NZ_JBFBAS010000096.1:0-1135 GCF_040682335.1 Streptomyces sp. NPDC051219 | reverse complement strand
CGCCTGTACGGGCGCCGCTCCGCGAGGAACCGCGCGCAGAAAGCGCTTGAGGCGGCCGCGGAGTGAACGAGCGTAAGAAGCCGCTCAGTCCGATCCGGGACCCGTTCGTGGTCCAGGACGCGACCGGTGTCGCGATCCGTGACCGCCTCAAGGACCTCACGCCCCAGGATGAGAAGGTCCTCCGCCTGGTCGGCGCCCACCTCGGTTCTCTCGCAGCCGCTGACCTCGCCCGGTACTCACGGGCAGACTTCGAGCGCACCAACCAGTCCTGGGCCGCCCGCAAGCAGGACCTGACCGCGAAGTCGTCGTCGCGTTGGGCGGGTTCCCTCACGAAGGGCACCCACGACCAATATGCCCTCGCCCGGCGCGGCCAGTTCGCGTACCGCGACAAGCTCACCGACGGCATCCGGATGCTCATGCACCGCTTGTCCCTCCCGGTTGGCGAGAAGGGCACGAAGGGCAAGCCCGGCGGGTACCGGTCCCAGGGCGAGTGGTTCCACAAGTCCCGCCGACTCCACATCCTCAAGGCCCGTCTCGAGGCCGTGGAGGATGACATCGCGACGGGCCGCGTGCACGTCGTGCGCGGCGGGAAGAGGCTCGCGAACAACCGGCACAACCTGGCCGCCGCCAAACTCACCGAGACTGGATGGCGGGAACGCTGGGATGCGGCGCGCTGGTTCCTGAGCGCGGACGGCGAGTCCGGGAAGCGGTTCGGGAACGAGACGATCCGCGTCACCCCGGACGGCGAAGTCTCGGTCAAGCTGCCCAAGCCGCTGGAGTACCTGGCCAACGCGCCACACGGCCGGTACACACTCTCTGCCCGCGTCGCGTTCCAGCACCGGGGCGAGGAGTGGGCCGACCGGATCGCCCACAACCGTGCGGTCGCGTACGAGATCCACCTCGACGTACTCAAGGGCCGCTGGTACCTGACCGCATCCTGGAAGCGGCCCGCCGTCCAGACGATCCCCCTTCAGGCCGCGCGCGCCGGTGGGCTCATCGGCGTGGACACGAACGCCGACCACTTCGCCGCGTACCGCCTCGACAAGCACGGCAACCCCGTCGGTGACCCGCAGCGGTTCTGGTACGACCTGACCGGCAGCGCGGACCACCGCGATGCGCAACTGCGGCACGCGCT
>NZ_JBFBAS010000095.1:0-1148 GCF_040682335.1 Streptomyces sp. NPDC051219 | reverse complement strand
TACTGAGGATTTCAGGGTGGGGTCGGTGGGTTGAAAGCCAGGCCGGTGGCGGTGAGGCAGCCGTCGATGAGGTGGGGTCTGAGTTGGATTCTGCGTAACTCGCGGCGGAGTTTGCGGTCGAGGTCGTCGGGGGTGTCGAAGGCGGTGTTGGCCGTGGCTCTGCGCACGAGTGACCAGACGGCTTCAACCGGGTTCAGGTCTGGTGCGTATGCCGGGAGGCGGATGGTGGTGAGCCAGTCGTGTTCGGCCTCATACCGCTTCAGCCCGGCGGCCAGGTGGGTGTTGAGATTGTCCCAGACCACCACGATGGGGCCGCCGAGCTGGATATGGGCCCTCACTAGCAGGTCGCGATAGTCCTGCCAGGAGAAGCTCTTGCGGGCGCCCTTGAGCAGGAGATGGTTGCGGGGGCGGTGGATGAGGCGGCTCTTCTCGCCGGGTTTGTAGCAGCACAGGGCGGCGACCGAGGTCCGGCGGCGGGAGCGGCCGCGGACGCGGATGACGGGGGTGTGTCCGCGCCGGCCCCAGGTGCGGGCGCGGGGCGGCGTCATGGAGAATCCGGCTTCGTCCTCGAAGACGATCCAGCCCCCACACGCCGCCGCGAGGCTTTTACCCGCGGCCACACCTCCTTCTTCCACAGCTCCACCGCGTGCTCGTCACGCTCGAGTGCTCTGCGGGCAGGGGCCTGCCAGGACCAGCCATGCCGTTTCAGCAGCCGCCACACCGTCGGCACCGACAGACTCACCCGCAGCCGACGGCGGATCATCGTCTGGACCCGGGCAAGCGTCCACCGCTCATCGTCGAAGCCCTGCGCCGACGGGCCCTTGCTGAGTTCTTCCTCCAGCGCGGCGAACTGGGCATCGGTGATGGTCGGGGAGTTCGCCGGGCCCGCGGAGCGCAAGGCCTCCACGCCGCCCTCGCGCCAGGCACGACGCCAGCGTTCCACCGACCGCACACTCACCCGCAGGTCCTTCGCGATCACCGCGGTCTTCTCGCCCGCCGCGAACCGCACGCCGGCTTGAAGCCTGATCCCCTCACGAAACGCCCGACGCTCAGCGGTCAGGCCCCCACCCTCCGGATAACGCATACCACCGGCATACCGCAGGGATCATGAACCGTCACTCCCCGACGACAACCCGCAAAGCTCAGTA
>NZ_JBFBAS010000094.1:0-1244 GCF_040682335.1 Streptomyces sp. NPDC051219 | reverse complement strand
ATCTCGCGGAGTCCGGCGGCGATGTTGGTGTGGCCGGCGTGGCGGAGCTGGTTGATCGCGAAGCTGCGGAGGGTGGCCATGTTCTCCGGCCCATGTCCGGTGCGGACCTTGGAGGCGTCTTCGCGGAAGGCGGTGTCCCGTACGAAGTGGAGCCGGTTTTCGATGATCCACTGCGAGCGGACGATCTTCGCGATCCGCTCGGGGGAGGCTTGGCGGCTGGTCAGGTCGGTGATGCCGTAGACCGTCTCTCGGCTGCGCTTGCCGGTCTTGACGCAGGTGCGGTGCCGCACGATCTTCGCGACCTGGGCGGCGTGTGGGAAGTCGACACCGAGATCGGTGACGGACAGCGCCTGCACCACGCGGGTCTCGAGGCGTCCGTGGCCGGTGGTGCGGTCGTAGAACTTCGCCGTCGCCTCACCCCAGGGCAGGGTCCGCAGTTGCTCGAACAGACCCTTCTGGTTCTTCTTCACGGTGAACGCATAGTGCGCCTTCTTGGTCTCGACGAGGAAGCGTGCGTGGTCACGCTGGGTGTGGAGAGCGTCGGCGGTCACGGTGACACCGGTGAGGTCGTAGGGCTCCAGCAGGGCGGCGAAGCAGGTGATTTCATTCGTCTTGTCCGGCACCCGCAGCTGGGTGAGGGTCTGGCCGCTACCGGTCATCGCGGCCAGCAGGTGGGCGGCCGGGGTTTCCCCGTGGCGCGAGCCGCGGGCGCTCTTGCCATCCACAGCCAGGGTGCCGGCCCCGGCTGGATCACATCCCAGCAGGTCGGCCAGGCCGCCGGGGCAGGTGCGCTGGACGACCCGCCGGATCGTCGCGCCGCTGGGCGGAATGCGTACGTCGAACGCCGTCGCGGCACGGGCCCCGAGCCGGGCGAGGATGTCCTGCGGAGCCTCCTTCGCCCACTGCCCGATCGCCGCGAAGGACTTCGCTCCGGTGACCACGGCCGAGCAGGCCACCAGCATGACTGCCACGAAGGGGTGACGCTTCCCGCGTCGGCACCGCGGATCGGCCAGCGTCTGCAGCCGCAGGGCCAGCGGACCGATCGCACGGTGCTGACGTGTGGGCGACTTGATCAGGCAGACGGTGGCAGACTGGCGGCACATCGAAGCTCCGTTGGGCGAAGGCGACTTGGCAAGGTCACCTGCACAACGGAGCTTCGTTGCGTACGTCGCGCACCCACCGGACATCGTCACACCACCGCGACCTGCATACCTACAAGATCACCCGACTTTGAAATCGCCCTG
>NZ_JBFBAS010000093.1:0-1313 GCF_040682335.1 Streptomyces sp. NPDC051219 | reverse complement strand
GGGTCTGTCCAGTGAAGGCTGGTTCTGGAGTTGTTAGTGGGTCAGCGGCGGGCGGCGGAGAGCCGACCGTCGAAGGTGATCTCGAAGGCGTTGGGCCTTCCAGCGTTGTGACCAGCGTTTGCGTCCCTGCCCGGTGGGGTCGAGGCTCATGACGGCCATGTAGACGCACTTGATCGCTGCTTGCTCGTTCGGGAAATGCCCGCGGGAGCGGACCGCCTTGCGGATGCGGGCGTTGACCGACTCGATGGCGTTGGTTGTGCAGACAACTCGCCTTATTTCACTGTGGAATTGGAGGAAGGGCACGAACTCGGCCCAGGCGTTCTCCCACAGCCTCACGATCGCGGGGTACTTCCTGCCCCACGTCTCTCCGAACTCCAGGAAGCGTTCCTCCGCGACGTCCTGGGTGGGCGCCGTGTAGACGGGCTTGAGCGCCTTCGAGATCTTGTCCCAGTCCTGCCTGGCCGCGTAACGGAACGACGCCCGCAGCAGGTGAACGACACAGGTCAGCGTGATCGCCTGCGGCCAGACCGTCCCGATCACGTCGGGAAGTCCCTTGAGTCCGTCACAGACGACCATGCAGACGTCGTCAACTCCGCGATTCTTGATCTCGGTCAGCACCTGGAGCCAGTACTTGGCGCCCTCGCCGCCGTCGCCGGCCCACAGGCCCAAGATCTCGCGGGTGCCCTCGACGGTGACCGCGAGCACGACGTAGATCGGCCTGTTCGAGACCTGACCATCCCTCAGCTTCACGTGCACACAGTCGATGAACAGGACCGGGTAAACCGAGTCAAGCGGCCGGTTCTGCCATTCGTTCATGCCGTCGATCACCTTGATGCTCCTATCGTTGGTCAAGCGGCAGCGAGCCAGCTGCGATAGGCGTCGGCGAAGGCATCGTCGCGGCGATGACCTCGTTCGATGTTGGAGATGACGGCAGGCCAGACCCCGAAGTGGTTCGCGGCGGCGGTGAGCGTGATGTTCTTGGCCTGGCGGGCCGGCCTGAGGTCAGCGATCTCGGGAACCGCGAACGTCGTGGTGAGATAGCGGAAGATCTCCCGCGCGATGGCGCGTTTGAGGAGACGAATGATCTCCTTCTTCGTCCGCCCGGCCTTGGTTTGCCGCTCGACGTAGTGGCGGGTGCGCCGGTCACGGGCCATCCGGACGAGCGCGATCCGGTAAAGGGCCGCGTTGGCCGCGCGGTCCCCACCGCGGGAGAGCCGGTGACGGTTCGTCTCGCCGCTGGAGGCAGGGACCGGGGCGGCGCCGCACAAGGCCGCGAAAGAAGCCTCGGTGCGCAGGCGGTTGGGGTTGTCGCC
>NZ_JBFBAS010000092.1:0-1325 GCF_040682335.1 Streptomyces sp. NPDC051219 | reverse complement strand
GGGGGGGGGGGGGGGGGGGGCGCGGCGCGGGGGGGGGGGCGCGCCCGCGGGGCGCCCCCCCCCCGACCGCTGTCCGGCCCAGGCGGCCGGGTGGCTCACTGCTGGATCGGGTTGCCGTCCGTCCCGCAGATAAAGCCCTCGTTGATGCACTTGCTGACGCGCCGCTGCAACTCGCCCTCGTCCCACGCGTTGAAGAAGTCACCGTGGAAGGTGTATCCGGGGGCACTGGTGACGTTGGCGCCGTTCCGGGTCCCGGCGAGCGTGAGAGGGTGTTCGGTACCGGTTTAGGCTGCCGCGGAAGGTTTCGGGCGGAGGTATTGCCCGACTTTGTTCGGGCTGGCGGTCAGCCGGTGGCTCATGGAGTTGACCATGGCCCAGTGGATCATCGACCGGGACCGGGTAGGCAGTGCCTCGTAGTCGCGGTGCAGACGCCGGTACCGGCTCATGATCCCGAAAGTCTGCTCCACGCGCCACCGGACCTCCTGGACCACGAAGCCCTTCTGCTCCGCATCCCGTGAGACGACCTCCACATCTATGCCGAGGTCCGAGGCATGGGCGATCATCTTCGCCTTGTAGCCGGCGTCCACCCAGGCTTTCGTCACGCTGGGCAACTTCGCGGAAAGTACGTCGACGACGAGCTTTCCGCCGTTGGTGTCCTGCACGCCGGCGGCCGTGACGATCAGGACCAGCAGGAGCCCCAGGGTGTCAGTGGCGATGTGCCGCTTGCGGCCCTTGACCTTCTTCCCGCCGTCGTAGCCCTGTGTGGCGTCCGGTGCATTCGGCGACGCCTTCACCGTCTGCGCGTCGATCACTGCAGCCGTGGGCAGGATCCGGCGTCCCTTTTTCTTCCGTAACTGTTCACGGAGCGTGTCGTGGATCTCCTCGGCGGTGCCGTCCGCCTCCCACGCCTGGAAGTAGCCGTAGACCGTCGTGTGAGGCGGCAGATCATGAGGTAGATACCGCCACGCGATCCCAGTGCGGGCGACATAGAGGATCGCGTTGACGACCTCACGCAGGTCAGTAGTGGGCTCCCGGCCCTCGACCCGAGCAGCCCGCCACTCCAGCAGCAACGGCTCGACAAGTTCCCACTGGTCGTCCTTCAAGTCCGAGGGATACGCACGTCGTTCGGTCACCACATAGTCAATACAGCCCCGAAGCGCCGCCCGCTACGAGATCATGAAGACGCGTCCATCTCGCTTCGCGGCAGATCGGACGGATAGGGGGATACCTCTACCGAACACCTCCTAATGACGTTGTCAAGCCGCGACTGTGACAGGGAGTTCGCGTTGGAAGCACCGTCCGTCACGGATCAATGCCCACAGAAC
>NZ_JBFBAS010000091.1:0-1341 GCF_040682335.1 Streptomyces sp. NPDC051219 | reverse complement strand
TGCCGGGAATTCCTCGATACGTGCCATATCGAGGAGGGTTCCGCATGAACCGCACCACTCGCACGAACGACCGCTACTCCGATTCCCGCAAGGGCGGGTCCGGCGGCTTCGACCGGGGCGCCCGTTTCCGCCCGCAGGGCCAGGGGCAGGGCCGTGCCAACCGGTCCGGCGGCTACGGGCGCCGGCCCGCCGCGGTGCAGGGCGAGTTCGCCCTGCCGGTCACCCTCACCCCGGCGCTGCCCCCGGCCGCGACGTTCGGTGAACTGGACATGCCGGTCGAGCTGTTGAAGACGCTCACCGGTCTGGGCATGAGCGAGCCGTTCCCGATCCAGGCGGCGACGTTGCCGAACTCGCTGGCCGGCCGGGACGTGCTGGGCCGCGGCCGCACCGGCTCGGGCAAGACCCTCGCGTTCGGCCTGGCGCTGCTGGCCCGCACCGCCGGCCGGCGCGCCGAGCCGCGCCGGCCGCTGGCCCTGGTCCTGGTGCCCACCCGGGAGCTGGCCCAGCAGGTCACCGACGCGCTCACCCCGTACGCCCGGTCGCTGCAGCTGCGGCTGGCCACCGTGGTCGGCGGCATGTCCATCGGCCGGCAGGCCGGCGCGCTGCGCGCCGGGGCCGAGGTCGTCGTCGCCACCCCCGGACGGCTCAAGGACCTCATCGAGCGCCGGGACTGCCACCTGGACCGGGTGGGCGTCACCGTGCTCGACGAGGCCGACCAGATGGCCGACATGGGCTTCATGCCCCAGGTCACCGAGCTGCTCGACCAGGTACGGCCCGACGGCCAGCGGATGCTGTTCTCCGCCACCCTGGACCGCAACGTCGACCTGCTGGTCCGCCGCTACCTGACCGACCCCGTCGTCCACTCGGTCGACCCCTCGGCCGGCGCGGTCACCACGATGGAGCACCACGTGCTGCACGTCCACGGCGCCGACAAGCACGCCACCACCACCGAGATCGCCGCCCGCGACGGCCGCGTGATCATGTTCCTGGACACCAAGCACGCCGTCGACGGGCTCACCAAACACCTGCTGAGCAGCGGTGTACGGGCCGCCGCGCTGCACGGCGGCAAGTCCCAGCCGCAGCGCACCCGCACCCTGGCCCAGTTCAAGACCGGCCATGTCACGGTGCTGGTGGCCACCAACGTCGCCGCCCGCGGCATCCACGTCGACAACCTCGACCTGGTCGTCAACGTCGACCCGCCCAGCGACCACAAGGACTACCTCCACCGCGGCGGCCGCACCGCCCGGGCCGGCGAGTCCGGCAGCGTCGTCACCCTGGTCCTGCCCAACCAGCGCCGTGACATGGCCCGCCTCATGGCCGACGCCGGCATCACCCCCCAGA
>NZ_JBFBAS010000090.1:0-1393 GCF_040682335.1 Streptomyces sp. NPDC051219 | reverse complement strand
TACCGAACACCTCCTAATGACGTTGTCAAGCCGCGACTGTGACAGGGAGTTCGCGTTGGAAGCACCGTCCGTCACGGATCAATGCCCACAGAACGTTCACCCGCCGTCGAGCCAAGGCGAGGACTGCCTGGGTGTGCCGCTTCCCTTCGGCGCGCTTGCGCTCGTAGTAGCGACGGGACGCGTCGCAGTTGCGGATACTGATGAGTGCGGAGGTGTAGAAGACACGTTGCAGCCCGCGGTGGTAGCGCCTGGGGCGGTGCAGGTTGCCGCTGACGTTGCCGGAGTCCCGGGGAACCGGGGCGACTCCCGCGAAGCTGGCCAGACGGTCGGAGCTGCCGAAGCGGCTCATGTCGCCGGCGGTGGCGGCGAGGAACTCGGCGCCCAGCAGCGGGCCGATGCCGGGCATGCTGGAGATCACTTCGGCGAGTTCGTGCTCGCGAAACCGGGCCGCAATGAGCTTGTCGATCTCGGCGATCTGCTCGGTGAGGCCCATCACCTCCTTCGCCAGGGTGTGGATCACCTGCGCGGTGATCTTCTCCCCGGGGACGGCGGTGTGCTGGCGCTCGGCCGCGTCCAGAGCGGCCTCGGCCAGAGCGTCGGCGCCGCGGACCTTGCGGTTTCTGAGCCAGGTCTCCAGGCGGCTGCGGCCGGTGCGGCGCAGGGCGGCCGGCGTCTGATAGCCGGCCAGCAGGACCAGCGGGCCGACGTTTCCGAGATCGAGCGCACGCTCCAATGCCGGGAAAATGCTGGTGAGTTGACCTCGCATACGGTTGATCCGGCGGGTGCGGTCCGCGTTGAGATCGGCACGGCGGTCCGTGAGGATCCGGAGCTCGACGGCCTGCTCGTCGTCCGGCCGCAGGATCGTCAGATCTCGTCTCATCCGGGCCTGGTCGGCGATGACGGTTGCGTCCTTGGCGTCGGTCTTGCCCACGCCCCGGTAGCCGACCGATGCCCTGTTTACCGCCAGTCCGGGTATGTAGACGAGCTGCTGGTCATGGTTGAGCAGTATGTTGATCAGCAGGGTGGCCATGCCGTCGGCGACGTCGACCGCCCAGACGACGTCCTCGTCGATCGCCAGCACGTCGGCGAGCAGAGCCAGCAGTTCCGGCTCATCGTTCAGCACCCGGCGCGACAGCAGCCGCCTGCCTTCGTGGTCCAGGACCACGCAGTGATGGTGGGTCTTGCCGATGTCCGTACCCGCCCAGATCCGGGCCACCTGTTCCTCCGGTCGTTCAATGTGCGCTGTTCTCCCGGACGACCTCGCCAGCGTGGTCCTACTCAGCGATGCACCCGCAGGGGCCCGCAGCTCCTAATTAGCGGCCGAGTCGTCGTGAGACACCGGGCGGCCAGGTGTTGGGAACCATCGACGGCAACCCTCTGAAAGCCATACCCA
>NZ_JBFBAS010000089.1:0-1456 GCF_040682335.1 Streptomyces sp. NPDC051219 | reverse complement strand
AGGAAGATCTTGGTCGATCCCCTGGATAGCAGAGGCCCCTTCCGTCTCCCGCCACGCTTGACACCGCCAACAGGGCCTTAACTTCGTGGCATTGGATGCTGGACGCGATCCGCTATCTGGTCGCGGGCGGGATCTCGTGGCGGGCGCTGCCCGCGGACTTCCCCGGCTGGGGCCGGGTCTACGCCTTCTTCCGCCGGTGGCGCGAGCACGGGCTGATCGCCGAGTTCCACGACCGGCTGCGCGGGAAGGTCCGTGAACGCGAGGGTCGCGAGGCCGAGCCCACGGCGGGGATCATCGACGCGCAGTCGGTGCGGGCCGCCGCGACGGTGCCGGCCGCCTCACGCGGCTACGACGGCGGGAAGAAGGTGCCAGGCCGCAAACGGCACATCGTGACCGACACCCTCGGTCTGCTCCTCGTCGTCTGCGTCACCGCCGCGAACATCGGCGACCGGGACGCCGCGGCGGGCCTGCTGACCCGACTGCGGCGCCTGCACCGCGACATCACCCTCGTCTGGGCCGACGGCGGCTACACCGGCGGCCTCGTCGGCTGGTGCCGGGACAAGCTCGCTCTGACCTTGGAGATCGTCAAGCGCACCGACGACATGGAGGGGTTCGTGGTGCTGCCGAAGCGGTGGGTGGCAGAGCGCACGTTCGCGTGGCTGATGAACTCCCGCCGTCTGGCCCGGGACTACGAGACCCTGCCCGCCACCAGCGAGGCGATGATCCGGTGGTCGATGATCGATGGTCACACGGATGAGCCGGCGTCTGGCACGGCCACGGGCCGCCGGCCGGCACTGAAAGCCCCCGACACCTCCAGGAGGAGCCACCCGCGCTCCGCCAGGCGCCGGGCTTTCGACCGCAGCCCCTCGACCTTCGCCGGCGTCGCCCCAAGGCCCAGCTCCACCGCGATCTCCTTGGCTCGAAGCGGCCCGTGACCCGTGGATCGCTGCTGTTCCAGCACGCCCAGAATCCGCTGATAGTCCGGCGCCAGAACCGTGACCGGCAGCCCTTCCCGCCAGGGTGACACCGTCGAGCCCGGCACCGGCGCGAGCGACGCCGCTTCCTCCTCCGCCTCGGTCGTGGTCACGGCAGTGGACTCGGCCGCAGAGACTGCCAGGGCCTCCACCAGCTCCTCCCGCGCGATCACCCGCCGGTCCAACTCGATCTCCGCGGCCTCCAACACCTCAGCCAACCGCGCGGCTTCCTCCCGCAAGCCCTCCACCCGCACACGGGCAGCCGCCTCCCGCTCCTCCAGCATCCCCACCACCGACGCCACCGCGCACCCCTCAACCATCAAGCGGACACAAGACGTCGGCATGCCTCCCTCAACCCGAGCGAAACCATGCCTGATCAGCAGAAATCGGGAGTGTCTAATCAACGGCGGATCTGCTGATCATGGGAGAGACGCCAAGTGAGTGAGACGACGATCGTGCACGAGCCCGGCGAGGGGTCGGTC
>NZ_JBFBAS010000088.1:0-1530 GCF_040682335.1 Streptomyces sp. NPDC051219 | reverse complement strand
TAGTCATCCCGGGCCCTGTCGGTCCCGCCCCGTGGCCGGGAAAATCGGGGCTGGTGCCCGTCCGGAGGACGTCGATAGAGCTTGGTGCCGAACATTGAGCCCGTTTGGTAGTCGGACGCGGGGGCCGAGCGCAGGAGTCCATTGGTGTTGCCGCGAGCACGCAAGAGAGCTTCTTTGAATCCTGTGGTCCCTGATGGGCGGGCACCGCTACTGGTGTGCGCGAGGAAGGGTGGGGCGGGACATGGATGTGATCGAGGAGCGGTGCGGGGGCGCCGACTTGAGTAAGGCGGATGTCAAGGTGTGCATCCGGGTGCCGGGCGCCGGCAAGCGCGCCCGTTATGAGGTCCGTACGTTCTCCACGATGAACGACGGCCTGCTGGAGTTGCGGGACTGGCTGGTGGAGAACAAGATCGCCCGGATCGGCATGGAGGCGACGGCGTCGTACTGGAAACCGTTGTTCTACCTGCTGGAGGCCACGGAGGGGATCGAGCCGTGGCTGCTGAACGCCCGGCACATCAAGACCGTTCCTGGCCGGAAGACCGATGTGAAGGACTGCCAGTGGATCTGCAAGCTGGTCGAACACGGCTTGGTCCGCCCCTCCTTCGTGCCTCCGCGTGACATCCGGCAGCTGCGGGACCTGACCCGCTATCGCACCGAGACCGTCCGCGACCGGACCCGCGACGTGAACCGCCTCGCGATGTTCCTGGAGGACACCGGGATCAAGCTGTCCTCGGTCGTCACCGACATCACCGGCCGCTCAGCGCGCGCCATGCTGGATGCCCTGGTGGCAGGTGAACGGGACCCGCAGGTGCTGGCATCCCTCGCCCTGGGCAGTCTGCAGGGCAAGGTTCCCTTGCTGACCCGCGCCCTGAGCGGTGACTTCAACGCGCACCACGCGTTCATGATCGCCTCGATGCTGCGGGCCATCGACGAGGCCGACAACCGGATCTCCCGCCTGAGCGAGGAGATCAACCGCCAGCTGCAGCCCCTGCGGCAGCAGGTCGACCTGCTGATCACCATTCCCGGGATCAGCCTGACCCTCGCCCAGGTTCTGATCGCCGAGATCGGTGTCGACATGGGCCGCTTCGCCACCGCCGGACACCTCGCCTCCTGGGCCGGAGTGTGTCCGGGCAACAAGGAATCAGGCGGCAAACGGTTATCCGGGCGCACCAGCCACGGCGACACCTGGCTCAAGACCGCCCTGTTCATGGCCGGCGCCAGTGCCGCCCGCAGCAAGAAGACCTACCTGGGTGCGCAATTTCGGAGGCTGGTCCCACACCGAGGCGCCAAGCGCGCGACCCTCGCCGTCGGACACTCCATCCTCGTCGCCGCCTGGCACATCCTCCACGACCTCGTTCCCTACCGCGATCTCGGCCCCGATCACTTCACCAACCGCCTCGGCAAGGAACGTCAGACCCGACGCCTGATCGCCCAACTCGCTGCCCTCGGCATGGACGTCACCATCGCCTCGCGCGAACAGACCGCATGAACCGCGCCAACGCGTATCACTGCAGGTGATTTTCAAGAGAG
>NZ_JBFBAS010000087.1:0-1561 GCF_040682335.1 Streptomyces sp. NPDC051219 | reverse complement strand
CCGACTCCCGTGGGCGTGTGGCCGAGCTGCACTCCCTTCGTGAGGAGGCGCGGCGTGGCCCCAGTGAGCGCGCCACCGAGGCGCAGCATGCCAAGGGCAAGCTGACGGCCCGGGAGCGTATCGCGCTGTTGCTCGACCCGGATTCGTTCAGGGAGGTCGAGCAGCTGCGCCGGCACCGGGCGAGCGGGTTCGGCCTGGAGGCCAAGAAGCCGTACACCGACGGTGTCATCACCGGCTGGGGCACGGTGGAGGGCCGGACGGTCTTCGTGTACGCGCACGACTTCCGGATCTTCGGCGGGGCGCTGGGCGAGGCCCATGCCACCAAGATCCACAAGATCATGGACATGGCCATCTCGGCCGGTGCCCCGCTGGTCTCGCTCAACGACGGTGCGGGCGCCCGTATCCAGGAGGGTGTTTCGGCGCTGGCCGGCTACGGCGGCATCTTCCAGCGCAACACCCGTGCCTCCGGTGTCATCCCGCAGATCTCGGTGATGCTCGGCCCGTGCGCGGGCGGCGCGGCCTACTCGCCGGCGCTGACGGACTTCGTGTTCATGGTCCGTGAGACCTCGCAGATGTTCATCACCGGCCCGGACGTGGTCCGCGCGGTGACCGGTGAGGAGATCACCCAGAACGGCCTCGGCGGCGCGGACGTGCACGCCGAGACCTCCGGCGTGGCGCACTTCGCCTACGACGACGAGGAGACCTGCATCGCCGAAGTGCGGTACCTGATCTCCATGCTGCCGTCCAACAACCGGGAGAACCCGCCGGCCCACCCCAGCCACGACCCGGCCGACCGCCGCGGCGACGCCCTGCTGGACCTCGTCCCGGCCGACGGCAACCGCCCCTACGACATGCACAAGGTCATCGAGGAGCTCGTCGACGACGGCGACTACCTCGAGGTCCACGAGCGCTGGGCCCGGAACATCATCTGCGCGCTGGCCCGGATGGACGGACAGGTGGTCGGCATCGTCGCCAACCAGCCGCAGTCCCTCGCCGGCGTGCTGGACATCGAGGCCTCCGAGAAGGCCGCCCGGTTCGTGCAGATGTGCGACGCCTTCAACATCCCGATCATCACTCTTCTGGACGTGCCCGGCTTCCTGCCCGGCGTCGACCAGGAGCACGGTGGAATCATCCGGCACGGCGCCAAGCTGCTGTACGCGTACTGCAACGCCACCGTGCCGAGGATCTCGCTGATCCTGCGCAAGGCGTACGGCGGGGCCTACATCGTCATGGACTCCCAGTCCATCGGCGCGGACCTCACCTACGCCTGGCCGACCAACGAGATCGCGGTGATGGGCGCCGAAGGCGCCGCCAACGTCATCTTCCGCAAGCAGATCGCCGAGGCCCAGGACCCCGAGGCCATGCGGGCCCGCATGGTCAAGGAGTACAAGGCCGAGCTCATGCACCCCTACTACGCCGCGGAGCGCGGCCTGGTCGACGACGTCATCGACCCCGCCGAGACCCGCGAGGTGCTCATCAGCTCCCTCGCCATGCTCCGCAACAAGCACGCAGACCTGCCGTCGCGCAAGCACGGCAACCCCCCGCAGTAACCCTGCGAAGA
>NZ_JBFBAS010000085.1:0-1607 GCF_040682335.1 Streptomyces sp. NPDC051219 | reverse complement strand
CGGTCCCGGGCGACTCCGTGGAGCGGGCCCCGGACCTGGTCGACCGCGACTTCGTCGCGTCGGCGCCGAACCGCTGCTGGGTCGCGGACATCACCTACGTGAAGACCTGGTCCGGGATCGTCTACGTCGCGTTCGTCGTGGACACCTTCTCTCGGCGGATCGTCGGCTGGTCCGCCGCCACCACCAAGGAGACCAGGCTCGTCCTGGACGCCCTGGAAATGGCCGCAGCGCGACCGGGATGGATTCCCCCACGGGCAGGGTGAGTTGAATTCCGCGTGCCACAAAGCAAGATCATCTCACCTCGAGATCCACTTTCGACACACGCCCTAGTGGCGCTTGGCGCGGTAGAGGCCCCGGCCGGTTCGGTGGATACGGGAAGTGCCGACCAGACGATCGAGCGTGCTCCGGACCGCGTTGATGCTCCCGCTGTCGGCGTCGCGGCCGAGAGATGCGGCCACATCGCGGGCACGCACATTCGCGTCGCCGACCGTGGCGAAGTACTCCAGGATCTGCTCGGTGAGCTTGCCATACTTCCTCTGCTTGTCAGCCTCTGTGGAGGCGCCGGAGGCGGCAGGCACCTTTGCGTCCTGTCGGCCCTTGGGCCGCTGAACCTGTGGTTTGGTCTTCGGCGCGACATCTGCGGATGCGGAGGAGGACACGACCGTCTGCGGCTCCACGGGTGCCGGTGCCTGGTCCGGCCCTGCAGCCGCCGCACGGGGAGTGTCCGCCGGGGCCGCGCCAGCTGTGTCGAGCATCAGGACCTCGAGGGCACTAAGGGCCCGCTGGACGGAGCCGAGATGGGCTACGACTGCAGCCAGTTCCCTCTCCAGCGCCTGCTTCTGGACCTCCAGACGGGCCAAGTCCTCCTGGAGACTTTCAGCGGTGATCTCAATGTTATGCGCCGTGCGGGTTACAGAGACCATGTGTTCCTCTCATCCTCAACCCTCCTTGTTGCGTCCCTGCCGGCTCATCTGCGGTGCCGCTCGGCCCGGACGCCGGGACGGGTACCCCGGGACATCATATGCAGGAGTGCACTCCGGAATACAGATGAATCGGGCCGACCACACGTGTGCCGACGAGACCGGGGTAGTGATGGAATGCGGAACACGGTACTGTCGCCGGGGGAAACCGGGAGAGGCCGACCTGCCGAGTGCAGCGAAGACAATTCAGCGACATTTGGGCAAACCACATGTCATTCGTTGTTTGCCGCCGTCGGTGGAAACGTTGCGGGTATATGCGACCATTGCCCGGCCGTTGACGTTGACACCGTCCACCGTCCACCGTCCACCGGCCCGCGCAGCGCTGGGTCCGTCACCCACCGAGATCACGGCGCCATCCCGTCAGTGCCGGCACGGCAGGGAGCGTTTCAACCTCACTGGGCATGCATCGCGTGCGTAGGGGAAAACCATCGTCCATCGTCCCGGCAGGACAACCGCCGTGGTCCTCAGAGGGTCCTACGTTGTTGTGTGGGTTGGACGGGCCAGTCGTAAGGTCCAGAGATCCAGAGACACTTGGGTATGGCTTTCAGAGGGTTGCCGTCGATGGTTCCCAACACCTGGCCGCCCGGTGTCTCACGACGACTCGGCCGCTAATTAGGAGCTGCGGGC
>NZ_JBFBAS010000084.1:0-1746 GCF_040682335.1 Streptomyces sp. NPDC051219 | reverse complement strand
CCAATGCCACGAAGTTAAGGCCCTGTTGGCGGTGTCAAGGCATCAGGGAGAGTGATCTTGTAGGTGCTCGGCGCGGTGCGGATGAGACGGCCGTTGCGGGCCCAGTAGCAGAGTTGCGCGGTGAGGCTACTGAGGGCGCGCCCCGAGGTGGGGAGCCCGAGATGTTGTGCAATGTCCCGAGTGTGCATGGCCTGGTTGGAGTTCGCGGCCAAGAGCTGGCAGACCTGGCCCCAACGGCCGGAGAGGGCCCGGCTCGGGTCCTGCGTGCTGGGCAGGGCTGGAGGGTGCACGGTGATTTCGATGGCGGTGATCGGGGTGCTGGCGCGTGGACGGCCGTCGCGGTTCCAGATGTTGTAGCGGGAGGTTCCGCACTTGACGATGCGGGCGGACAGTCGCATCCGGCGCCCCGGCAGCAGCGCGTGTAGAACGCGGGCGCCGATGTGTCCCACCAGGTCGGAACGGCTGATCGGCCCTGAGGCCGCGGTCGTTCCGGCCAGGCTGACCACCGTGTCGCGGGCGGCTTCTAGAGCGACGGTGAAACCGGCCCGGTCGGGATCGCAGCCGGGCAGGGTCTCCACCGCGGTCACCATGACCGAGCGCAGGGCCTGGTAGAGGGTGAGCAGTCCCCACATCTCCTGGTTGAGGCCCACCGGGTCCTTCGAACGTAGGACTCGGCCTTTGAGCAGGGTGTGACGGAGCGCCAGGTAGGTGATCTCGATCTCCCAGCGCTCGTGGTAAAGACGCACCAGGTGATCGGCCGGATCGGTGCGGTGATCGTTGAGCGTGGTCAGCAGGCGGTAGGTCCCGCCGAAGTCGCCGCCGTCAGCGGTGTGGGAGTGGATCTCGGCCTCGATCACCCGCAACGGGAGGTCCCCGATCCGGGTCAGGTAGGAGCCGTCGGGCAGCAGCGCCAGCACCGGCGGTCGTCGGGTGCTGGTGGCGCGAATCAAGAACTGCGCCCCCTGAGCTGCGATATCTGCGAGCAGTCTGTTGCTGTCGAAGGCGCGGTCCGCCAGAAGGAGCATGTCCGGAGTCAGGTGGCTGACCAGGTCGTGGGCGTAGTCGGTCTCGCCCTTGGAGGCAGGACCGAAGACCGCTGCGATCAGGCCGCGGGTGCCTGTTTCGCACAGGGTCATGAGCATCAGCCGGGGGTGGCCGGTCGGGCCGTAGCGGCGTTCGGTGCGGCCGAGCCAGGACCGGTTGCGCTCGTGGTCGGGGACGGACAGGCTCCCGCAACCGTCGAAGGCGACCGTGCGCCAGCGGCGGTAACGCACTCCGGGCGTGGACGGCTGGGCCAGCGGGCCGGCCAGCACGTCGAACAGCCGCTTGAGCGGGGCCACCCCGACCCGCCGACGCAGATCGCGAAGTGCCTTCTCCGAGGGCTGCGGCACCCGGGCGCCCAGTCCGGCCCCGAGTTTGCCCCACACCAGTCCGGTGCCCAGATACTCGAACAGCCCGAGCGCGAGCACGAAGTACACCCCGACGCGAGAGGGAAGGCTCCGAAGTCGTCGCTCGCGAGCCCCGCTCTCGTCCAGTACCGCATCGACCAATTCGGGCGGGATGACCTGCGTTAACTCACCGATATGACCGGGCGCGAACACGTCATCGGTTCCGCCCATGACAGACTTGGCCACTGGGCCTCTACTCTCTCAGGAAGATCTTGGTCGATCCCCTGGATAGCAGAGGCCCCTTCCGTCTCCCGCCACGCTTGACACCGCCAACAGGGCCTTAACTTCGTGGCATTGG
>NZ_JBFBAS010000083.1:0-1769 GCF_040682335.1 Streptomyces sp. NPDC051219 | reverse complement strand
GAGCCATCGTGCGCAAGGTGCTCATCGCCAACCGAGGCGAAATCGCTGTCCGCGTTGCCCGGGCCTGCCGGGACGCCGGGATCGCGAGCGTAGCCGTCTACGCCGATCCGGACCGGGACGCTCTGCACGTCCGCGCGGCCGACGAGGCGTTCGCGCTGGGCGGTGACACCCCGGCTGCCAGTTATCTGGACATGGCCAAGGTGTTGCAGGCCGCAAAGGATTCGGGTGCAGACGCCATCCACCCGGGCTACGGATTTCTCTCCGAGAACGCCGACTTCGCCCAGGCCGTGTCCGACGCCGGCCTGACCTGGATCGGCCCGCCCCCGCAAGCGATCCGCGACCTCGGCGACAAGGTCGCCGCCCGCCACATCGCACAACGCGCCGGCGCCCCCCTGGTGGCCGGCACCCCCGACCCCGTCTCCGGAGCCGACGAGGTCGTCGCCTTCGCCCGCGAACACGGCCTGCCGATCGCCATCAAAGCCGCCTTCGGCGGCGGCGGCCGCGGCCTGAAAGTCGCCCGCACCCTCGAAGAAGTACCCGAGCTCTACGACTCCGCCGTCCGCGAAGCCGTCGCAGCCTTCGGCCGCGGCGAATGCTTCGTCGAGCGCTACCTCGACAAGCCCCGCCACGTCGAGACCCAGTGCCTGGCCGACACCCACGGCAACGTCGTCGTCGTCTCCACCCGCGACTGCTCCCTCCAGCGCCGCCACCAGAAACTGGTCGAGGAAGCCCCCGCCCCGTTCCTGTCCGACGCACAGAACGCCGAACTCTACGCAGCCTCCAAAGCCATCCTGAAGGAAGCCGGCTACGTCGGCGCCGGCACGGTGGAATTCCTCGTCGGCACCGACGGCACCATCTCCTTCCTCGAGGTCAACACCCGCCTCCAGGTCGAACACCCGGTCACCGAAGAAGTCACCGGCATCGACCTCGTCCGCGAGATGTTCCGCATCGCCGACGGCGAGCCCCTCGGATACGACGACCCCGAACTGCGCGGCCACGCCATCGAGTTCCGCATCAACGGCGAAGACCCCGGCCGCAACTTCCTGCCCGCCCCCGGCACCGTCACCCTCTTCGCCCCACCCACCGGCCCCGGCGTCCGCCTCGACGCCGGCGTCGAGTCCGGCTCCGTCATCGGCCCTGCCTGGGACTCCCTGCTCGCCAAACTGATCATCACCGGCGCCACCCGCGAACAAGCCCTCCAACGCGCCGCCCGCGCACTGGCCGAGTTCAACGTCGAAGGCATGGCCACCGCCATCCCCTTCCACCGCGCCGTCGTCACCGACCCCGCCTTCGCCCCCGACAAGGGCCCCTTCACCGTCCACACCCGGTGGATCGAAACCGAGTTCGTCAACGACATCCCCGCCTTCACCCCGCCCGCGGACCTGGACACCGACGAGGAACCGGGCCGCGAGACCGTCGTGGTCGAGGTCGGCGGCAAGCGCCTGGAAGTCTCGCTGCCGTCCTCCCTGGGCATGACACTGGCCCGCACCGCCGCCGCCGGCGGCGCCAAGCCCAAACGACGGGCAGCCAAGAAGACCGGCACCGCCGCCTCCGGCGACACCCTCGCCTCCCCCATGCAGGGCACCATCGTCAAAATCGCGGTGGAGGAGGGCCAGGAGGTCAACGAGGGCGACCTCATCGTCGTCCTGGAAGCCATGAAGATGGAACAGCCCCTCAACGCCCACCGCTCCGGCACCATCAAGGGCCTGGCCGCCGAGGTCGGCGCCTCCGTCACCTCCGGCGCCACCATCTGCGAAATCAAGGACTGA
>NZ_JBFBAS010000082.1:0-1848 GCF_040682335.1 Streptomyces sp. NPDC051219 | reverse complement strand
ACACAGTGGACGCGAGCAACTGAGGACAAGCCCTCGGCCTATTAGTACCAGTCAGCTCCACCCGTTACCGGGCTTCCACATCTGGCCTATCAACCCAGTCGTCTACTGGGAGCCTTAACCCCTCGAAGGGGGTGGGAGTCCTCATCTCGAAGCAGGCTTCCCGCTTAGATGCTTTCAGCGGTTATCCTTTCCGAACGTAGCCAACCAGCCATGCCCTTGGCAGGACAACTGGCACACCAGAGGTTCGTCCGTCCCGGTCCTCTCGTACTAGGGACAGCCCTTCTCAAGACTCCTGCGCGCGCAGCGGATAGGGACCGAACTGTCTCACGACGTTCTAAACCCAGCTCGCGTACCGCTTTAATGGGCGAACAGCCCAACCCTTGGGACCGACTCCAGCCCCAGGATGCGACGAGCCGACATCGAGGTGCCAAACCATCCCGTCGATATGGACTCTTGGGGAAGATCAGCCTGTTATCCCCGGGGTACCTTTTATCCGTTGAGCGACGGCGCTTCCACAAGCCACCGCCGGATCACTAGTCCCGACTTTCGTCCCTGCTCGACCCGTCGGTCTCACAGTCAAGCTCCCTTGTGCACTTACACTCAACACCTGATTGCCAACCAGGCTGAGGGAACCTTTGGGCGCCTCCGTTACATTTTAGGAGGCAACCGCCCCAGTTAAACTACCCATCAGACACTGTCCCTGATCCGGATCACGGACCCAGGTTAGACATCCAGCACGACCAGAGTGGTATTTCAACGGCGACTCCACAACCACTGGCGTGGCTGCTTCAAAGTCTCCCACCTATCCTACACAAGCCGAACCGAACACCAATATCAAACTGTAGTAAAGGTCCCGGGGTCTTTCCGTCCTGCTGCGCGAAACGAGCATCTTTACTCGTAGTGCAATTTCACCGGGCCTATGGTTGAGACAGTCGAGAAGTCGTTACGCCATTCGTGCAGGTCGGAACTTACCCGACAAGGAATTTCGCTACCTTAGGATGGTTATAGTTACCACCGCCGTTTACTGGCGCTTAAGTTCTCAGCTTCGCCACGACGAATCGTGACTAACCGGTCCCCTTAACGTTCCAGCACCGGGCAGGCGTCAGTCCGTATACATCGCCTTACGGCTTCGCACGGACCTGTGTTTTTAGTAAACAGTCGCTTCTCGCTGGTCTCTGCGGCCACCCCCAGCTCGAGGAGCAAGTCCTCTCACCAGTGATGGCCCCCCTTCTCCCGAAGTTACGGGGGCATTTTGCCGAGTTCCTTAACCATAGTTCACCCGAACGCCTCGGTATTCTCTACCTGACCACCTGAGTCGGTTTAGGGTACGGGCCGCCATGAAACTCGCTAGAGGCTTTTCTCGGCAGCATAGGATCATCCACTTCGCCACAATCGGCTCGGCATCGGGTCTCACCCTGTATGAGAGACGGATTTACCTGCCTCTCGGGCTACACCCTTACCCCGGGACTACCACCGCCCGGGCTGGACTACCTTCCTGCGTCACCCCATCGCTTACCTACTACAAGTCTGGTTCGTCGGCTCCACCACTTCCCTCAACTCCGAAGAGATCGGGCCGGCTTCACGGACTTAGCATCGCCTGATTCAGTATTGGGCGTTTCAAAGCGGGTACCGGAATATCAACCGGTTGTCCATCGACTACGCCTGTCGGCCTCGCCTTAGGTCCCGACTTACCCTGGGCAGATCAGCTTGACCCAGGAACCCTTAGTCAATCGGCGCACACGTTTCTCACGTGTGTATCGCTACTCATGCCTGCATTCTCACTCGTGAACCGTCCACAACTCGCTTCCGCGGCTGCTTCACCCGGCACACGACGCTCCCCTACCCATC
>NZ_JBFBAS010000081.1:0-1933 GCF_040682335.1 Streptomyces sp. NPDC051219 | reverse complement strand
CGATCAACCAGCTCCGCCACGCCGGCCACACCAACATCGCCGCCGGACTCCGCGAGATGGCCCTCCACCCCTTCGAACGGCCGCTGACTCTCCTCAGCCTCAGCTGACCAGCACAGATCCAAGATCATGAGACTTTGCAATCGCCCTGCGGGCGGACTCACCACGTTGCCCACCAAGACCCGGGCCTCCGAGCGCCGCATCGCCCTCCCCGCCCGCTGCCTCCAGTCGCTGAAGCACCACCACGAGGAGCAGCAGCGCGACCGTCACACGGCAGGCACCGAGTGGCAGCACAACGGGTACGTGTTCACCACGCCGCAGGGCAGGCCGATCGACCCGACCAACCTCCCCCGCACCTTCGCCACGCTCCTCCGCAAGGCCGGCCTCCGCCGCATCCGCTTCCACGACCTCCGCCACTCCGCCGCCACCCTGCTCCTGGAACAGGGCGTCGAACTCGTCATCATCAAGGAACTCCTCGGCCACGCGCACATCGGCGTCACCGCAACCGTCTACGCCCATGTCCGACTCCGCCTCCAGCGCGACGCCATCGACACCCTCAGCACCGCCCTCAACGGCTCGTCGATCATCGAGACGGTCAGCCGCAACGGCGACGACCCGCCACCCTGCGCCGCCCTCGTCCGCTGACGTTGCCGTCAACTACTGCAGTCAGAGCCCCGACAGGTGTCACCTGTAGCGGCTCCAAATTTGCCGGCAGAAATAGGCGCCACCTATTGAAGTATTGCCACCGCGAGGCGGTGCGCTCGCCTCGCGGCACCGCACCGGATCACGTTCTCCGCCGATCTGAAATCGAGAATGGCAGCTCTAGCTATTCAGACCCCAGCGTCAGGGCATCTCTGCCGAGCTCATAGATTTCGATCGCACCAGAGGCATGATCCATGAATTCCTCCCAGAACCCCGGAACTTCAAATTTAATTAGTAATACGTGTTGCCGCATGACCATACGCCTTTCACATAGAACGCCCGACTGGAATAGTCCAGCCGGGCGTTCTACCCAAACTACTCACGACCTGATCAACACGATCGTGACTAAATCACTTCAGTCCGTCCTCTTCAGTGGGCCGAAGTGAGATGGAGTCATTGCGTTACCTTCATCCTCATGCCACTGACAGTGCGTGGCATACACGCACCCCTCGCCCGTGTTGATGGTGAACCACTCCCCACGGGTGCCGACCGGAATCTCTACATGCGGCGGATCGAATCCCTCGCCCTTGTGGATCTCAAGACGTGCGAACGTCGTGGGCATGTGAAGAAAGTAAACGTTCGAGAAAAGAACATCTACTCGCGCTGGAGAGGTGTCGTCGCTGAGGCTGCGCAGCAGAAGCTGATTGTAGCTCACCGAGAAATGCCACGCCCGGAACGCCCGATCCCACATTGCAACCAAAGCCACTAAGAACCTCCCAGATACTTGGACCCCGACAGAATCCCACCCGTGATGTTCTTGCCTCCCATGTAGAAAGTGAGTCGACTCGCGTCGAGGTTCCCCAGCCGGAAGGCTCGCTCCAGGATCGCCATCTCTCTCTGCGTGGTGTACCAGTTGTCGCCCTGCCCCTCCCTGACCGCGTCGTCGAACAACTCGGCCGGAGTGCCCGGCTTCCCGCTGATCATCTTAAACCCGTCAAGACGCACGTGGATATGGGCCTCATCGTGGTAGTTCAACGCGTCATGAACATTCGCAAGAGCATCATCACGCGTATTTCCCATGAAGTGGGTGAACCCGTTGTCATCCGCGAATTTCTCCAGACCATTGTCCGACGTGCCGAGGGCCACGTTGGACATTTGCTTGCCACAGTTATGGACGAGTACCGGCGTCTCACCTGCCAGCACATAGTACGTGTGCTACGCGACCCCTCCCATCTGCGTTATCGCAGGTCATCGGTGGTTTCGCGCTCCGCTGGCGTGCGTGGCTGTGCCCTGG
>NZ_JBFBAS010000080.1:0-2064 GCF_040682335.1 Streptomyces sp. NPDC051219 | reverse complement strand
GTAGGGTCGGGGGCTGGCGCGGTTGCGGAGTACGTCCGCCCCGTTTCCAGCCCCCGCCGCATCGAACCGTGCGTGCGGTTCTCCCGCACACGGCTCACCGACGCCGTTCACCGCCGGCATTCGGCCTGCCCCGCCAGTCCCGAAAGGGTCTGGGTGCAACAACAACGGTTCCGTGCAGGGCGACCAGCCCCAACGAGTCGGAGGCCGCGTAAGCGACCACCGACCAGCCGAACTTCCGGCTGCGCCGGTGCTTCTTGGCGATGAACCCGCCGATCCGCATCCGCGCGTACGAGCTGATCTGGTCAAAGCGATGGGCCGAGTTCCCGAACCGGAAATACGCGCCCCATCCGCGTAGGAACGCGTTCACGTCCTCCACGATCACTTTGACCGGCCGCAGCATCCGGCGCCGTTCCGTGAGTTCACGGATCCGGTCACGAGCGTGCTGCACTGCCCTGTCCGAGGGCCAGCGAGCGAGGAAGGCGATCGGACGCCGCCCGCCGCGAGGCCGGGACGTGACCCACCGGTGATGGAAGCCGAGGAAGTCCACTCCCTCGCCTCCGACCTGCAGGTGCACGATCCTGGTCTTGGCCGCCTTCGGCTCCAGGCCGAGGTCGTCCAGCAGGACCTTCAGCTGCCCAAGGGCGGCTTCGGCCTGCTCGCGGGTAGTGCACATCACCACGGCATCATCGGCATAACGGACCAGAACCCCATGACGACGCGCGTCCCATGCCCGGTCCAGCCGGTGCAGATAGACGTTCGCCATCAACGGTGAAACCACACCGCCTTGTGGGGTTCCGGTCACCGGCCGACGGACCTGCCCGTCCTCCATCACTCCGGCCCGCAGCATCGCGCGCAGGAGTTTGAGGACGGACCGGTCGCAGACGCGTTCCTCGACCGCCTGCATCAACTTCTCATGCGGAATCGCCTCGAAACAGTTGGCGATATCCGTCTCCACCACCCAGCGCCTGCCCCGCCACGCCTCATCGATCAAGACTTGGAGGGCGTCGTGTGCCCCGCGCCTGGGCCTGAACCCGAACGAGCACGGGAGCATATCGGCCTCGAAGACCGGCTCGAGCACGATCTTCAGCGCGGCCTGCACGATCCGGTCACGGACGGAAGGGATCGACAACGGTCTCTGCTCCGCAGTTGTGCCGGGTTTCGGAATGAACACCCGGCGCGCGGGCAACGGCCGCCAGCGGCCTTCCTTGAGTTCCGCGGCCAGTTCGTCAAGGAGCCGGTCGATGCCGTACTCCTCAACCTGCGTGAGAGTGATGGCGTCAATGCCTGGAGCGCCGTTGTTCCGACGCACCATCGCCCACGCGCGCCGCAGGACGTCCCTGCGGTGGACCTTGTCCCCCAGCGCGTGGAACCGCCGTCCGGGCTCGGTCTTGGCCGCCCGGTAGAGCGCATACTGCAAGGCTCGGACCGGATCCAGCTTCAGGGATCCCGACGTGGCGGAAATAGCCGTAGCGGCACTCACCAAGTCCCTCCAGACAGACTGCGCATCGACGAAGCAGCGGCCCTTCCCTGGCCGGGGGTTGTGTTGTCCCCCGGCTCATCGCGGTACTACGGCCGCCTCCGACGCCCACCCGGCTCGCGTCCACTTCCCGGGGTGCACCCGGTTATAGGACGCGCAGCTTCCGACGGCAGCTATCCGCAGGCCGCCGGGCCGGGGAGGGCCTCCCCAGTTCCCGCTGTCACCGTCGCAACGTTCCATGCCCCATACGCCGGGGAGTCCTTCACGGCTGCATCTCCAGGATCTTCGCCGCTTCCATGGCCTTCGCCCTGATTTCGGGGGCTCGGCACTCCCTGTCCCCGTCCCGAGAGACGGGCCTCTAACGACGCCGCAGGCTTCGCTTCATGCTACGGACCGCTGCTTTGCTCCCCCTTTGAAGGGCTTTCGACACTGGGCTTCGACGCCGGGCGTTTCCCCCCGACGCCGCCAGTCTGCTACCGGGCCTCCTGGCAGCTACCCGGACCGGACTCCCACCGGCAGGCGACAACGAGCTTACGACCAAAGGTCACCTACAACATCAAGACCTCCAGTCTGCTGGGCGCGCGAAA
>NZ_JBFBAS010000079.1:0-2468 GCF_040682335.1 Streptomyces sp. NPDC051219 | reverse complement strand
GAGACGAGCAAGCCGCAGTGCTGTCATACCTGTGGCTCGATGGCATCGTCGTCGGTTCCTTCCGATCCGGTGTTCATGATGGTCTGCTGATGATGCTGCCAGGGGCGGCGGGTGTGCTGTCCGCGCGGTGTCTGGTGCAGGGTGCGTAGGCGTTCGACCTCGGCGGGGTCGGCCTGGATGACCCACATTCGTGGCGGGTCGGGCTGACGGCGGGCGGTGACCCAGCCGCGCTCGACCCAGGAGTACAGAGTGATGCGTGACATGTCGAGTTCACGGGCGAGGTCGGTCAGCCACCACTCGTGCTCGCCCAGCGTCGGGGTCACGCGTCGGACGGTCTGCGGCTCAGCGGCACCGAGCGCGCACATCAAGTCGCGGACCGCCTGTCGGCCGAAGGCCTGGCGGCGCTTGGGCGGGCGGAAACCCTCCTGGCTGAGGCGGTCGGCGATCTGCTGGGCGGTGTGTCCGGCCGCGGCGAGCTCGGTGACCCGTGCGGCCAGCTGCGGGTAGTAGCTGAGCTGGGTCAGGCAGGCCACCGGCCGCACCAGCTCCCCGGTGCTGCGGTGCCCGCCGGCCCAGACCACCTGCACCCGAACTCGCTCGGTGGTGCCGATGACTTCGAGGTGGACCTGCTCGACCAGATGTCGCAGGAGCTGTTTGCGGTCTGCGTCGGTGGTGGTGGCCGCCTGCCAGATGGCGGGGATGTCGGCGGCGAGCGCGCGGATCTGCTCGCGTTCGGCGGCGGTGAGGACGCGTGGGCGGGTGGCGGTGAAGCGGTTGTACTCCTCGCCCAGTTGCTCGCGCTCGGCCAGTGCGGCTTCCCAGTCCTTCTCCAGCTGCCGTACCACCAGGCGGTTCTCGGGTTCGGCCAGCTGGTACTGGCGCCTCGCCCGGTCCACTTGGTAGTCGGCCCGCTCCAGGCGCTGCCGCCAGATCCGGTCCACCTGTGCCCGGCGTTCTTCGACTTGTTCGGCCGCAGCGAGGCTGACCTCCAGCGCGGCCGGGGCCATCGCCTGCAGCAGCAGTCCGGCGACGTGTGTGTCCGCGCAGTCCCCGGCGAGTTGCTGGCACTGCCCGCCTCCGTAGTCGGTCTTCTCGCGGGAGCAGACGTAGGCCGGGTGCAGCTTCCCGCCTGATCCGCGCTGGTAGCGCACAGTCATCCGCTTGCCGCAGCGACCGCAGAACACCAGCCCGGTCAGCAGGGCGGGGCCGTCACGCACCGCGCCCATGCTCTGGGACCGGGACCGGTTGGCGTCCATCCGCTGCCTGTTCCGCTCGTACTGCCCGACGCTGATATAGGACGGCAGCACCCCGGGCAGGCAGACGATCCAGTCCTCGCGGTGGGTCCGCACCCGTCCGGTGAACGGCCGCCCGGCCTGTCGCCGCCTGGGGTCCAGGGTGCTGCGGCCGTAGACGTAGATTCCAGCGTAGGCCGGGTTGCGGAGCATGTTCTGCACTCCGGCCCGGCTGGGCCGGCGCCACCGCAACTCCCCGCGCTCGGGCCCCTCACGCAACCGCACCCCCAGCTGGATGTGGTTGTCGGCCAGAAAGCACAGCACCGCGTTGACCGTGCCGAACCTCTCGAACAAGTCGAAGACCAGGTGAACGACGGCCTGCACCTGCTCGTCCGGGTCAAGCACCACCTCGCCCGAAGGGCGGCGCACGAAGCCGACCGGCAACGGCACCGCCAGCTCCCCGCGTCGGGCCTTGGCCAGCCGCCCGGACCACATCCGCTGCTTGATCAGGTGCAGTTCGGCCTCACTGATGGTGCCCTTCAGCCCCAGCAGCAAGCGGTCGTTGTGGTCCGCCGGGTCATAGACCCCGTCAGGGTCCGCGAGCAGGGCCCCCGACAGCGCGCACAGTTCCAGGAGTTGATGCCACTCCCGGCCGGACCGGGCCAGCCGGGACATCTCGATCCCCAGCACGATCCCCACATGGTCCAGCCCGACCTCGGAGACCAGGCGCTGGAAACCGGGCCGGGCGTCGACCCCCGACGCGGAGTGCCCCAGGTCTTCGTCGATCACCAGAACCCGCGAGGGCGCCCACCCCAGCCCGACCGCCCGCTCGGCCAGCCCGTACTGCAACCGCGTGGACTCCTGATGGTCAACGACCTGCTGGGCCGTGGACTGACGCACATAGACCACCGCGAGGCGGTCACGATGCCACGGCTGGACCTTGCCCTCCAGCCGTTCCCACGGCCTGGCCTGCGTGCTCATCGCGCTCACCCCCGCCCCCGCTCGCTGGCACCGGCGCCCGCGACGCCATCCGCTCCACCAGCAGGCCCAGCAGGCCCAGCAGGCGCTGCACGACCACCCGGTTCACTTCCGGGAACGACTCCCACGACGGGACGCCCGACTGCGGGACCGGCGTCTGGGGGGCACAGCCGTGTCTCCTCCTGCCATCCCAGCCCACCCCCCTCGCCCGTCACAGCCCGCGCGCCCTGCAAACGACGGACGGCCGTGACCAGCGCC
>NZ_JBFBAS010000078.1:0-2885 GCF_040682335.1 Streptomyces sp. NPDC051219 | reverse complement strand
AAGGAGGTGCGCCGTCTGGACCGGGTGATCATTCGCTTTGCGGGGGACTCGGGTGACGGTATGCAGCTCACCGGTGACCGGTTCACCTCGGAGACGGCTTCGTTCGGCAACGATCTGTCCACCCTGCCGAACTTCCCCGCCGAGATCCGCGCTCCCGCCGGCACCCTGCCCGGTGTCTCCTCGTTCCAGCTGCACTTCGCCGACCACGACATCCTCACCCCCGGAGACGCGCCGAACGTACTCGTCGCGATGAACCCCGCGGCTTTGAAGGCCAACATCGAGGACGTGCCACGCGGCGCGGAGATCATCATCAACACCGACGAGTTCACCAAACGGCCGATGGCCAAGGTCGGCTACGACACCTCACCGCTGGAGGACGGCTCCCTCGACGGCTACCAGGTCCACCCGGTCCCCCTGACCACGCTGACCATCGAGGCACTCAAGGAGTTCGGACTCTCCCGCAAGGAGGCCGAACGCAGCAAGAACATGTTCGCCCTCGGACTGCTGTCGTGGATGTACCACCGGCCCACCGAGAACACCGAAAAGTTCCTGCGCTCCAAATTCGCCAAGAAGCCGCAGATCGCCGAGGCCAACGTCGCCGCCTTCCGCGCCGGCTGGAACTTCGGCGAGACCACCGAAGACTTCGCCGTCTCCTACGAGGTCGCCCCCGCCACCACCGCGTTCCCGGCCGGCACCTACCGCAACATCTCCGGCAACCTCGCCCTGTCCTACGGACTCATCGCCGCCGCCCGCCAGGCCGACCTGCCCCTCTACCTCGGCTCCTACCCCATCACCCCGGCCTCCGACATCCTGCACGAACTGTCCCGGCACAAGAACTTCGGCGTGCGGACCTTCCAGGCCGAGGACGAGATCGCCGGCATCGGCGCCGCACTCGGCGCGGCCTTCGGCGGCGCCCTCGGCGTCACCACCACCTCCGGCCCCGGCGTCGCCCTGAAATCCGAGACCATCGGACTGGCCGTCTCCCTCGAACTGCCACTGCTGATCGTCGACATCCAGCGCGGCGGCCCCTCCACCGGCCTGCCCACCAAAACCGAACAGGCCGACCTGCTCCAGGCCATGTACGGACGCAACGGCGAAGCACCCGTACCCGTCGTCGCCCCCCGCACCCCGGCCGACTGCTTCGACGCCGCCATCGACGCCGCCCGCATCGCCCTGGCCTACCGCACACCCGTCTTCCTCCTCAGCGACGGATACCTGGCCAACGGCTCCGAACCGTGGCGGATCCCCGACCCCGACGAGCTGCCCGACCTGCGGACCCAGTTCGCCTCCGGCCCCAACCACACCCTCGCCGACGGCACCGAAGTGTTCTGGCCCTACAAACGCGACCCCCACACCCTCGCCCGGCCCTGGGCCGTACCCGGCACCCCCGGCCTCGAACACCGCATCGGCGGCATCGAAAAACAGGACGGCACCGGCAACATCTCCTACGACCCCGCCAACCACGACCACATGGTCCGCACCCGCCAGGCCAAAATCGACGGCATCACCGTCCCCGACCTCGACGTCGACGACCCCGACCACGCCGGCACCCTCGTCCTGGGCTGGGGATCCACCTACGGCCCCATCACCGCAGCCGTACGCCGCATCCGCAAAGAAGGCGGCCACATCGCACAGGCCCACCTGCGCCACCTCAACCCCTTCCCCCGGAATCTCGGCGACGTACTGCAGCGTTACCACAAGGTAGTGGTACCCGAGATGAACCTCGGCCAGCTCGCCACCCTCATCCGGGCCCGGTACCTGATCGACGCGAAGTCCTACAACCAGGTCAACGGCATGCCGTTCAAGGCCGAGCAGCTCGCCACGGCTCTCAAGGAGGCCATCAATGACTGAGGCGCTCTCGCTCGTCCCCAAGGCCGAGGCCAAGCAGTCCATGAAGGACTTCAAGTCGGACCAGGAGGTCCGGTGGTGCCCCGGCTGCGGTGACTACGCAGTCCTCGCCGCCGTCCAGAGCTTCATGCCCGAACTCGGACTGGCCAGGGAAAACATCGTCTTCGTCTCCGGAATCGGCTGCTCCTCCCGCTTCCCGTACTACATGAACACCTACGGGATGCACTCCATCCACGGCCGCGCCCCCGCCATCGCCACCGGACTCGCCTCCTCCCGCCGCGACCTCTCCGTCTGGGTCGTCACCGGCGACGGCGACGCCCTCTCCATCGGCGGCAACCACCTCATCCACGCCCTGCGCCGCAACGTCAACCTCAAAATCCTGCTCTTCAACAACCGGATCTACGGCCTCACCAAGGGCCAGTACTCCCCCACCTCCGAAATCGGCAAGATCACCAAATCGACACCGATGGGCTCCCTCGACGCCCCCTTCAACCCGGTGTCCCTCGCCATCGGCGCCGAGGCATCCTTCGTGGCCCGCACCATCGACTCCGACCGCAAACACCTCACCGAAGTCCTGCGCCAGGCCGCCGACCACCCCGGCACCGCCCTGGTGGAGATCTACCAGAACTGCAACATCTTCAACGACGGCGCCTTCGAAGCCCTCAAGGACAACGACCAGGCCCAGGACGCGGTCATCCGCCTCGAACACGGACAGCCCATCCGCTTCGGCGCCGGCCTGTCCAAAGGCGTCGTCCGCGACCCCGCCACCGGCGACCTCAAAGTCGTCCCCGCCACCGCCGACAACGAACCCCAGATCCTGATCCACGACGCCCACGCCACCTCCCCCACCACCGCGTTCGCCCTGTCCCGGCTCGCCGACCCCGACACCCTGCACCAAACCCCCATCGGAGTACTGCGCAGCACCGACCGGCCCGTCTACGACACCCGGATGGCCGACCAACTCGACACCGCCATCGAACAAAACGGCAAAGGCGACCTGGCCGCCCTCCTGACCGGAAACGACACCTGGACCGTCA
>NZ_JBFBAS010000077.1:0-3236 GCF_040682335.1 Streptomyces sp. NPDC051219 | reverse complement strand
GAGCTTCGTTGCGTACGTCGCGCACCCACCGGACATCGTCACACCACCGCGACCTGCATACCTACAAGATCACCCGACTTTGAAATCGCCCTGCAGCTCTATCTGAATGGAATTCGGGCACCATCGGGTTCGAAAGACCCTACGCGGATCGCGCGTAGGCCGAGCCGAGCCAATACCATTAAGGGCAACATCCTCGATGCCCGAGTGAAGACGCTGGCCGACAATGACTCGGCCCTGAGTGAGCTCTTCTCCACCCCTGGCGGTATGCCAGGTCCAGACTGGGTCAATACGGGGACAAGCGTTCCAGGTGTCGGCTGGTACGATCTGACAACTGCGCGCATGTGGGGACAGCATGCATTTGACTACGGGCCTAAGTATGGTCCAGGAGTGGGCATCCTCTGGCAGTGAATGCAAGAGGATGCCACAGGTCCCGTAGTTCTCGCATGACGGGATGATCACGGTTGGGTCGCCCGCCCGAAAGTACCAGGCGGGCGGCCCAGCTGTTTCCTGTGGGGCATTTTTCTATTGACCGATGAAAGGGTGCATCGTGAGTAGTATTGTGAAATTCTTTGCGGCAACAAAGGTGGATGCGCTCGACGCGTTGAACTCCGGTCCAGATGCATCATTTCGCGTGATCTCATTCGGCAATTTTGATGCCGAGGAAGCCCTTTTGGACTGGGAGTCCCACTTCACCGGACGTTCATTCGAAGCACTCGTTGAGGAAGACATCCCAGAGGTCGTCGCGGAAAGTGATGGCGGCCCCGCAGTTTTCTTGCTGTCCGATTCGCTCTTGGATGCGTTCAGCTCCTCGTCAACCTCTCAGATCGAAGAGCTGGCTCAGTGGTGGGTCAACGAGAAAGCGGAGAGCGGAATGGAGATCGACCTACCCGTCTCTTTGGGTATTCTGCGTGCACTTGTCGAGCTGACTCGGCAGGAACGAGAACCCCAGGAGGGTATTTACTGCTGGACGAGCTAACCGACCAGTTGACGGCAACGTCAGCGGACAGGGCCGATCCAGGGCGGCGCGGCTGCTTGTCGCTGCCGTCGAGGGCTGCCTCAGCGCTCGTCGGGCCAGTGAGCGCGCTGCTGAGGGTGTCGATGGCCTGACGCTGAAGGCGCAGCCGGACGCAGCAGGGAACTTCCGGGCAGCACACCGCAACCAGACCCGAGGACGTACCCGGGCAGGGTGTCGGTGGCCGGGGCGGGGGTCGAGGGCACCTTGAGCCACCCGTCAGGTGCGGGTCCCGCGCCGGCCGCATTCCGGGGGCCACGGGGCGGAAACACGGGCAGGGGACAAGCCCCACCCCGTTCGCGGGCGAGCGTATGGCCCCCGGAACACGACCGGCCCCACACCAGCCTGGACCCCGGCCCAAGGTCCCCCCAACCCCCGCGAGCACCAGTGACAGGAGCAGAAATCGGGAGGTCAAAGAGCCAGGACAACCGGAGCGGCAGCGTGCCAGACTTGGCCGTGGAGTCCCCGTGCGCGGGGAGCACGGCGAACGGGAGGGCTGAGCGATGGGCGCAGCGGAAACCGAGTATCCGATCTATCCAGCCCTGCGGCCCCGCGTGTCCGTGGAGGAGCTCCTCGCGGCGAAGAACGTGCAGCCGATCAAGTCGCTCGACGACCTGAAGGCCGACACCTTCGAGTCGGACGAGGAGGTGGAGGAGTTCATCGCCTTCACCTACGCCGAGCGCCGCCGCGATCTGGCCTGAGGTGCCCACTGTGACGCTGCAGCCCGTCATCCTGGACACCGACGTCGCCTCACGCCTGCACAAGGGAACCCTCACCGACCCACTCGGGTCCCGGTTGATCGGCCGCCGCCCGCTGATCACCTTCGTCACGTACGGCGAGCTGACCAAGTGGACCGAGGTCCGCGACTGGGGCGGTCGGCGTCGGCAGGAGCTGGCCGACTGGCTTGTCGGCATCCCCGTTCTCATCGGCGATGAAGCCGTTGCTGTTACCTGGGGCAGGCTTGCCGCAGCCGGGCACAAGGCCGGGCGTCCGCAGCCGAACAACGACATGTGGATCGCCGCCACCTGCCTCACCCACGATCTCCCGCTGGCGACCCTGAATCTCAAGGACTACCGGTACTTCCAGGAGAAGCACGGGCTTCGCATCCTCGGCGAGGAATAGGCCCGGGAATGTGATCGCGGTCTGACGGCAACGCTGACGGCAACAACCACGGATTCCAGCGGACAAGCACGAACACCGATTTGCTGTCAACTCCCGCCCTGACCAGCGAAATTGCAGGTGACGGACCCCTGCCCTCCACACGTACTATGTGCTGGCGGGGGCTACGCCGGTTCTCGTTCATAACTGTGGTGAGGCTGCAAAGGCTGCTTCTGATGGGCCGCAGAGTCTCTACCACTACACGAATGAAGCGGGGCATGACGGAATCATTTCGAGTGGCGAGATGAGGCCGTCCCTGAAGGCGAACAATCCGAAGGATGCTCGCTACGGAGATGGCCAGTACCTGACGGATATCCGGCCGGGGACGAAGACGCTCGGGCAGCTCTCGGCGGCCTTCTTGCGGGTCCCATGGGCCGGACGTAAGTTCACTCACTACATCGAAATCGACGTCAGAGGACTAGACGTGGTCGAAGGTAGGCCAGGGGTGTTCGTGATCCCAAACAGCGGGCCACTCGATCTAACCGGTCGCATCGTTGGCTCTGGAAGGAACTAGAGGTGAGGTACGTCAAGGTCGCATGGGATCACGACTTCGCTGATGATCCTGTGCTCTATCTCAGCGAGCTTGGCGACGATGGTTACGAAACCCGGAAGGTGCAGTTCTACCGGGATGGTAGATCCGAATGGGCAGATGAGAGTTCCGAAACTGCAACTGTCGGCCTCTCGGAAATCCCGTTCCCACCTCTGGAGGAAATCGCCAGCCAGTCGGAGTTCACTGCCGAGGTGATTACTCCGGAAGAGTTCGAGAGCGCATGGAACGGGGCGCGCGCGAACTCCTGACGTGCCACTGCATTCTTCTTGTGGTGTGCCAGAGCGCAAAGAGCGCTTCCATTCCGGTGGTAACAGAAGCTCGGGGCCCTGCTGACTGTCAGCAGAGCCCCGAGTCCTTGACGGCAACGCTGACGGCAACGTCAGCGGAGGACGGCTGCGGCGGGTGGGTCTTCCGGTTCACTTCTCGGGGTTTGTTCGCTTTGACGTTGCGGACCGGGACGTCGGTGGTGCGCTTGATGACCCGGACCTGGCCGTCCAGCTCGACGGTGATCGTCGA
>NZ_JBFBAS010000076.1:0-3331 GCF_040682335.1 Streptomyces sp. NPDC051219 | reverse complement strand
TCTCGGGGTTTGTTCGCTTTGACGTTGCGGACCGGGACGTCGGTGGTGCGCTTGATGACCCGGACCTGGCCGTCCAGCTCGACGGTGATCGTCGACTCCGCGACATACACGGTCACGGTCTGTCCCGCACAGGTCCGGCCGAGGGAGACGACCTGCCGGCAGACCATGACCGTGCCCGTCGCACTGACCCGCCGCTGCACGCGGACCGGCTCCACACCCGGCCTTGGCGGTGGGCCTGCGGGCCGCAGACCGCGCAGACGCCGGACCTCGTCGGGGCTGAGCGGATTGGGCCGCACCCGCAGCAGCTCCCGCGAGGACGGATCGAAGAACGACAGCGTCTCGTCATCGATCCGGATGCCCACCTGGCGGCCGCCCAGGATCTCCGCCGCCAGCACCTGATGCCCGCCCAGGCCCACCAGCCCGCTGTTGTTCACCACCCGGTCCACCTCGAAGGCCGCCCCGTCACCGGCAGGCAGCGGAGACGGCCCGGCCGCACGTCCTCCCCGAGCCGCAAGCACCGCCAGCTCCGCCACCGACAGGTGCGAACGCACCGTCTTGATCCGCGCCCCAGCGATCAGCAGATGGATCACCGAGGTATCGGCCCAGAACGTCACCGTCAACCCCGAGCGGTCCGGACCGAGCCAGAACTGCTTGCCCGCGACCTGCAGATTCCCACTCGCAGGCACCACCCGCTCGAACTCCACCGGCCCACCCTCCTGCACCGGCCCCACCTCGGACGCAGGGGCAGGAGCAAGCGCTACCTCGGCCCGATCCGGCATCACAGCAGCCGTCCGCTGCGGGACAACCGAGAGCACGCCCGGCAGCTTCATGCCAAGCACGCCCGATCCTGCTCGGGAACAGGCGTGAAGCGGTCCGCCGGCGACTGCATGTCCAGTGCCTGACGCGGACGCGAGGAGTTGTACTCCTCCACCCATCCGTCCAGCACTCGCTGAGCTGCCTCGATGCTCTCGAACGCACCGCAGTCGTCGAGGAGTTCACGCCGCAGTGTCTGATGGAACCGCTCGACCTTGCCCTTCGTGGTCGGCGACGCCGGCTGGGTCAGCCGGTGCGCGATCCCGTTCTCCCGACAGATCCGGTCGAACAGCACCTCACCACCCTGACCGAACCGGTCCGTGAACTGCTTACCGTTGTCGGTGAGCACCTCCTCCGGCACCCCGAACGCCTGCAAGGCCCGGGCGAACGCCGCACAGACCGCCCGCCCGGTCGCCCGCTCGACCACCGACGCGATCACGCAGTACCGGGAATGATCGTCCACACCGGTCACGACCTTGGCCTCGGACAACTCCCCGGTCAGCGGGTTCACCAGCATCACCCCGCCGACGATGTCCATCTGCCACAACTGCATCGGCCGATCCCGCTGCCACCGCTTGTAATCCGACCGCTTCCGACGACGAGCCCCCGGCTCCACCAGGCCATGCCGCACCAAGATCGGATACACCGTCATCCGCGACGGCACCGGGCTCACCGCCCCGGAACGCTCCAGCACATGAGCGATCCGTCGCGGACCCACCGAGGATGCTCGCGCCGCAGCTCGCACACAGCCGCCTCCACCTCAGCAGAGGCCTGATGCGGACACGAGGCCGGCCTGCGCGACCGGTCCGCCAACCCAGCCAGCCCCGCAGCCTCATACCGGGACTTCCACCCGCTCACCGTCTGCCGGGACACACCCAACCGCGCGGCGACCTCCGTCACCGTTGCACCCGCCAGCACCGCCAAAACGGCCCGGTACCTCTGCTCGACAACCGACAACTCCACCAGCGCCAATCCCGGCCTCCTGCCACACGCCGCAACGACGTGCACAGAAAAGCCGATCACGGCCACTGTCAACCATCAGCTGGGACCGAAGTGTCAAGCATCTCGCGGGACCGGACAGGCGGCGCGAGGAACGTGCGTTCAGATTTTCTCTACGAGGTTCAAGGCGGGCCCCGCCCGTCGGAGCTGGCCGCCGTCGCCGACAAGCCCACCGTTCACTCGGGAGGGCAGCGCGGCAGGTGGCGAGCCGCCTCTGTAGCCGGGGCGTGATCCAGGGCTGCGAGGGCGGCAACCGGGCAGATCGCCGGGCTGACCTGAATTGGGCTCCTGGCACAGCAAGCTGTCGCCTGCGACCGTCCTACGGCCGGATCGCAGGCAAGGGCCGACCAGGGGACCGACCCTCAACGTGCGCCGCGCAGACTCACCGAGGGCGGTGGCCGGCCCCGCCTCCAGCGGGAGCGATGCTTCCGGCGGCCCGCTGTCGGCGGACCCCTCCCCACCCGGCGCCTCCGCGCTGCCGCACTGGCGGGGGCACCAGCACCGCCCCGACGCCCGAGGACCGCCCTCCCCGGCGAACGGGCCGCCGGGGGAAGTACCAGACAGGACACACGCGGGGACAACGACCAAGTTCCTGGCAATCGTCGGGCGACTGCCCGCAAGCCAGCGGGGGTGAACCTCTGCCGATCTATCTGTCCGAGGCCGCGGGACCGTCCTACACTGCTGACGTGACCGCTGCATACGACTACGAGGACATGCACCACCTGGTGGACCGGCTCACCCCGACCCAGGTGCGACGCCTGCGCCTGCTCGTCACCCAGGATGAGGAATTGTCCCAGGTTGCCCAGTCGCTGCCGGCAGTCGACGCGAACGAGGCCGAGGAGTCGGTCCCGGCCGGGCTGCTGGCCCTGATCGGCAGCGTGAACGGCCCAGAGGATCTGGCTGAACGGCACGACGACTACATCCGCGAGCGGATGCGCGAGCGCTTCGGCGACTCGGCGTGATCGCCACGGTCCTGGACACCGGACCCCTGGCTGCGGCGTTCAACGCGGCGGACCGGCGTCACCCGGAGTGCGCCTCCCTACTGACCTCACTGACCGGCCGCCGTCTGCTGCCCAGCCCGGTCATGACCGAGGTCTGCTGGCTGCTGGAGCGCTGGCCCCAGGTCGAAGCGGCGTTCCTCGCCGAGGTCGCACGGGGAACATTCGAGCTGGTGCACCTCACTCCCACCGACCTGACGCGCATGGGTGAGCTGGTCCTCCAGTACGCCGACTTCCCGCTCGGCGGGGTCGACGCCTCGGTCATCGCGGTGGCCGAGCGCTTCGGCGTGGACCGGGTAGCCACCCTCGACCGGCGGCACTTCAGCGTCGTCAAGCCCGCCCACGTCCCCGCGCTGACACTCCTGCCATAGCCCGACCAGTGGTCTACACCTCTGACGGCAGCGCTGACGGCAACAAGCACGGACGCCAGGGCACAGCCACGCACGCCAGCGGAGCGCGAAACCACCGATGACCTGCGATAACGCAGATGGGAGGGGTCGCGTAGCACACGTACTATGTGC
>NZ_JBFBAS010000075.1:0-4008 GCF_040682335.1 Streptomyces sp. NPDC051219 | reverse complement strand
TAGTGATCACTCATCCGTCGTCGTCCCCGGCCGAGCCCCGTGGTCGATCTGGTCCTGACGGACCCACTTGCGCAGCGTCTCGGTCGTCCCGATGCCCAGCTTGGCCGCGACCGCCTTCATTGCGGCCCACTCGGTGTCGTACTCCGGCCGCACTCGGCGACCATGCGGACAGCTCGTTTGCGCAGCTCAAGGGGATAGGGGGAAGGACGTGCCATGACTCGATCCTCTCAAATGATCGAGCCTCTATCGAACCCGGAACGGTTCATGAAGTGAAGCCTGCAGCGTCGTTATTTGCCACCGTGCCAGTCCCCGACCCTCTACTCAGGGCTGTCGCCCTGCGTCCGGCTGTGGCTGCTGCTGGAGCCAGTCCCTGTAGCGCGTGGGGGCGAGGTCGGCGTCCTCCGGTGCGATCAGCACGCCTCCGGTGACCACAGCGAACATGCCCGCCTGGTCGTCGGTGACCACATGGCGGCCGTCGGGGCGTGCTGCCAGAGTGATCCGGGCCAGCTCGTCGAGAGTGAACACTTCGGGGCCCGCGATGTTGCGGATCCCCTGCAACGGGGTGTCGGAGGCGGCCCTCACGACCGCCGCGGCGACATCGGCGCTGGCCATCGGCTGCAGGGGGGTGGACGGCAGACGGACAGTGTCGCCTTCGGTCGTCCAGGACATGAAGGCTTGGACGAACTCGAAGAACTGCGTGGCACGCACGATCGTGTAAGGCGTCGGCCCGCCCTCGAGGAGGTTCTCCTGGAGGGCCTTGGCCCGGTAGTAGTCGAGCTGGGGCACCTGGTCCACGCCGACGATCGAGAGAATCACATAGTGGCGGACGTCGGCCGCCTCCGCTGCCGCCCTGACGTTGCTCATCGACGTTTCGAAGAAGTCGATGGAAGATTCGTCGAACACCGGGGAGTTCGTCAGGTTGACCAGCACGTCGGCGCCCTCGAGGACCTGCTCCAGGCCCTTGCCGCTGATCACGTCGACTCCGGTGGAAAGCGAAGCGGGTACCGTGTCGTGGCCGGCCGCTGTCAGCCGTTCGACCACCTGTGAGCCGATCAGGCCGCTTCCACCCAGGATTGTGAACTTCATGACGCGCCTTTCGCCGAGTTGTTCGGGTTTCCGAGAGCGTCCGTGGAAGGAGTCCGTCCCGTTCACGCGGATGCATTACTGAGTACGAAGAGTCGGCTTCTGTGAGGGCGGGCGCGGCCGCCGGTGGGGTCGGTTCGGCTCTGTTGTGCCATGCCGACCCGTGTCGGCATCTCCGGGTGCCCGCAGATTCCCCCGGTGCCCGCAGACCGAAACGTAGCGCCTGCGACCACCGTACCCCGGCAAGGGCCGTGCAGGGCGATCACCGCGATGGTGCCGATCACGTGTGGACTTGGCGTCGCAGGGGCCAGGCGTCCTGCGGCGCAGCGATGGGTGGTCCGTACGGAGACGGAGTAGTCTTTCCAATGAGTTCTGCCCGCGCCGTCGACCCTAGGGTACGGACGGCGGTAACCGGTGCCAGATCCACGTGACGAGGCGACTCCAGGCCACACAGACTGATGGGTGTCATCTGTGGTGCGGCTGATCGGCTCCGGTACAGGCGCCGAGACCGGAGGTGGCGTGATGCCGAACAACGAACCGGTGGCAACTCCCTCAGGAGACCGGAAGCAGCGATCCGAGGCCTGGAAGACCGCAGTCACTGTGATCCAGGAGGCGAAACCCCCCTCCGTTCCGGAGGGAGCACACGCCATGACGGTGCTCGTCGAATTCCCTCCTGGAGACCCCGGCACACCTCCGCACCGCCACTTCGGACCAGCCTTCGGCTATGTGCTTGAGGGCGAGATGCTGTTCGAGCTGGAGGGAGAGCCCGAGCGGGTGATCCGGGCCGGGGAGGCATTCTGGGAGCCGGGAGGCGATGTCATCCACTACCAGGATGGCAACAACCGCACAGACGTGCCCAGTCGGTTCCTTGTCACGATGATGTGCGAGCCCGGCAAGCCCATGCTCGTCCTCGTCGACGAGGAGGAACTGGCACAACGCAAGGACAGGCGAGCCCCACGACCGTCCTGAGACGGTTGCAGGCGGCAGTGAGCAGCTGCCTCAACCGGAGAGAAACGCAGCTCCGGTCGGGGCGGGACTACCCGGTGAGGAAGCCTGCGCACAGCGAGGCATGATCGCGCCGGGCCGTCAGGAGGAGCGCTGAGTCAGTGGACGACCTAGTGAGCCGGTCTTGAGGGCTTGTTTCGCCAGTTTCAGATCATGGGCTTGTTGCTGACAGGTCTGGTGGTTTGCGGTCTGTTGGTGGCATGGGGGACAGCAGCTGGAGAGCCGTTGGTCTTATCCGAAGCCGAGCAGCTGACGTTGCGGGGCTGGGCCAGGCGGCGGACCACCGCGCAGGGCCTGGCGAAGCGGGCACGGATCGTGCTGGCCTGCGCCGACGGGCTGAGCTACCGCGGTGGTGGCGCGCCTGGACACCGACCGGGGCACGGTGGCTCGGTGGCGGAACAGGTTCTTGCGTGACCGGCTCGACGGCCTGAACGACGAGCCGCGTCCCGGGGTGCCGCGCACCATCACCGACGCCCAGGTGGAGGAAGTGGTGGTGCGCACCCTGGAAGAGACACCCGAGGGAGCGACTCACTGGTCGAAGCGGGAACTGGCAAAGCGGGTGGGGATCTCGCCTACGAGCGGGCAGCGGATCTGGCGTGCCTTCGGCCTCCAGCCGTGGCGCACTGAGACCTTCAAGATCTCGCCGGACCCGTTGCTGATCGACAAAATCCGTGACGTGGTCGGGCTCTACCTGGCACCGCCGGCGAACGCGGCAGTGTTCGCAGTGGACGAGAAATCGCAGATCGTGTGCCACGAGCGCTGAAGGAGGCGTTGATGTAGCTGCTTCTGGAAGCGGTGCTGTGCAGGAGATGGAGGTAGGTCCTCCGGGGTCGCCCTGCAGGGGGAGGCTCCAAACCACCGCAAGCTGCGCCGATCAATGCCGGGGTGGTGAGCGTGGCGGGAAAAGGCGCGGCAGTGATCGCGTCAGGTGTGGGCCATTAAGGCGAGCGCGAGCGAACCGCTGATGACGTGTCGTAATCTTGCTCAGTGGCGTCGAAACCGGGGCATGATCTGGGCTCCGGGACAAGTCCGGGGGAGCCTGCTGACTGCCCGGACGGCGTCCGGCATGGAGGCGGCGCGAGCCTAACCTGGGCTCTTGCACGGAACGTGGGAACCTGTCGCCCCGATATTGCCGGCGCCCTGATGGGATGGCGGCGAGAGGGAGAACCCCCAAGCGGACAATGCCGCGAGGGGCCGAGTACCGATGCGGGGCACGGGGACGGACCGTCTCGTAGTAGCGGTGAAGCCCGGTAACGCGGGCGGAGCTAAGGGGACGGGTCGTCCGGGTCTGCTTGGTGGCCAACCGGAGTGCCCGGGATGAACCAGACGAGTGGATCGAAGTCGTTCGAAATTCCGAAACACCTGGTGTTCGAGGCGTACTTGAGGGTCAAGACAAGGGCGCGGCGGGCGTCGACGGCGAGTCGATCGAGCAGTTCGAGGCTGACCTGAAGGGCAACCTTTACAAGCTGTGGAATCGCATGTCGTCGGGCTGTTATTTCCCGCCGCCGGTACGGATGGTGGAGATCGACAAGCCGGTAGGACGCGGGGTCAGGATCCTCGGCGTGCCCACGGTCGCGGACAGAATCGCACAGACGGTGGTGGCCATGGTGCTGGAGCCGCTGGTGGAGCCTGTGTTCCACCCAGACTCCCACGGCTATCGGCCCCGCCGCAGTGCACTGGATGCGGTCGCGGCGTGCCGGGAGCGGTGTTGGAACAGCGACTGGGTGATCGATCTGGACATCCGGGGCTTCTTCGACAACCTCGATCATGATCTCGTACTCAAGGCGGTGGCGCACCACACCGACCAGCGGTGGATCCTGCTGTGTGTGGAGCGGTGGCTCAAAGCTCCGCTTCAACGGCCGGACGGCAGCCTGCTCGCCCGCGGTCGCGATAGCCCACAAGGCTCAGCGGTCTCACCCC
>NZ_JBFBAS010000074.1:0-4747 GCF_040682335.1 Streptomyces sp. NPDC051219 | reverse complement strand
CTACCCGGACCGGACTCCCACCGGCAGGCGACAACGAGCTTACGACCAAAGGTCACCTACAACATCAAGACCTCCAGTCTGCTGGGCGCGCGAAACGGCGAGGCTAACGGCGTGGGCTGTATACGTAAAGCCAGATCTCTCGGCCCTCGTCGTCGTTCACGGGCTCACTGGACTCCCGAATGTAGTGGGCATCGACACTGTCAGGATCGTCATCCCACGGCTCAAGGTCCCACGGTTCAAGGTCCCACGCATCGCCAAGAGTCGGCCGCATGCGCCACAACCTAGCCAGGGGCGGGCTCGTGGAGACGACGAAAGACCCCGCCTCTATGATGGACCGATGGCGTCGATCAAGCAGATCCAAGTCACCTTCGACTGCGCAAAACCTGAGCGCGTCGCTCGTTTCTGGTGCGAGGTGTTGGGGTACGTCGTACCGCCGCCACCGGAGGGGTTTGCTACTTGGGACGATTTCGATCGCGCACTGCCGCCTGAGCATCAGGGTTCAGCGTTCGCATGCATTGATCCCTCAGGTGTGGGCCCGCGCCTGTTCTTCCAGCGCGTTCCCGAAGGCAAGGTCGTCAAGAATCGGCTGCACCTTGACGTGCGGGTCGGCATCGGGCTCGTGGGTGACGAGCGCCTGGCCGCACTCGAGGCCGAATGCGCACGACTGATCCCGCTCGGCGCGGTACGCGTGCGACTACTGCCTGCCGATGGCGACAACGAGTCGTGCCTAGTGATGCAGGACATCGAGGGCAACGAGTTCTGTCTCGACTGAGTGGGCGCGAGCGTGGCACCTTCGCGAGTCGACTGGTGCAGTTCGCCATCACGAGGGTCGCCGTCCCGCGGCGCGCCAACGGTCCTGATCCAGAACCACGCCTCGGTGTCCACGAGCACGAATCTAGCGGCGAACGGCGCGAACATCCGCTCATGCCGAAGACAATGCGCGCTCACGCACCTCCGTGCACTCCTTCGTCCGGGCTCTCGCGCCGACACGCCCGAGGGTGTCGGCGACGAATTTCCCTCCGCCACTCTTAGTGAGGAGCAAGAGCTTGGGCGCGCTGCACTGCCAGTCAAGATCATTTCGGTTAAGCTTGTGCTAGACGCTCACTTCTCCGACCGGACCCGGCCCAACGGACACGACTTGCCGACATCCGCGACAACCTGATCGCCCGCATCGCCGAGGCCGAACGCGAAGGCTGGCTCGGCGAGGTCGAAGGGCTACGGGTCAGCCTCGCTGAGGCAGAAGAGAAGATCACCCAGCTCGATGCCCGCCAGGAGCGCAGGTCATCGAAGGTGTCCCTCAGAGTTCCCTCGTTCGATTAAATCGGAGCTCGAACGGGCGGTGAGCCCTGATCACGAGTCGATGCCTGGAGCCTGACGGCTGCCCGTCCGGCAGGTTTGATGCGGTCATGCGTTCGGCCAGTCAGCCCCTGCCTAGGCTTTGCGGGCGAGCAGGTGAATCTCCTGGAACTGCCGTCGGTCGCTAGGCTGAGGCTCACGAACCATCCGGGCTACCTCGGCCAACCCGGACTCGCGCAGCATCGCGGCGAGGTGATCCGGCGACCACCGATAGGCCAGCGCGACTGTGTGATCGAAGACCTGCGTCGGGTGAGACGGATCATCGCTGGCGGAAAAGCCGACCAGAAGGTGGCCGCCAGGTGCCAGCACACGATGGAACTCCGCCAAGATGACGGGGAGTTCCTGCGGCGGAGTGTGGATGATGGACCAACGTGAGAGTACGCCGCCCAGCACGCCGTCAGCGATGTTCAACGCGGCCATCGAGCCCACGTCGAACCGTAGGCCCGGATAGGCCTGTCGAGCCAACTTGATCATCGCAGGAGAGGCATCAACACCAAACGCCGCCACCCCCAACTCGTCCAGATAGGCGGTGATATGGCCAGGCCCACACCCCAAGTCCGCGACCTGACCGTCCCCACTCGCACTTACGACCTCGGCGAAGGCACTCAAGATCGCGCGGTCCAGGGGCCTGTCACGCAGCATGTCGCGGAACTGCTGCGCATAGGTGGTGGCAGCAGCGTCGTAGGCCTCGCGGGTGGCACTGAGGGCATCGTGTTCGACCATGCTCGCGACAGTAGTTCCTGGCGCTGAGGCGAGCCGAAAGAATCCCGATCTTCCCTCCCGCCCGTTTGCCCGGGCTATCGCGCCTTGTGCCAGTCGGCTCACCGGTGCCAGTGGCGTTGGCGGTCTTTCTGCGGCATCCAGCCGCCGGCACCACAGCACCAGCCCGCTGCTGACCGCCACCAGCACGGCGGACACCGGCCAGATCACCCACGCGTGCGCCGCCCAGCCAGGCACCGTGGCGCTGGCGTAGTTGGTCACCGGCCCAGCGCGGCCGCCACGACTGCGGCCGTTCCTGCGCCCGTCGACCCGACCCACGCGCCCCGTCTACGCCTTATGGCCTGCCACCCCCCGTTCATCACCACCAGCATGCTCCCGCCTGGATCACGTCCACGGGAGGTGGCGAAACAGGTGGTCACGACGCAGGCGGTGGTCCTGCTCCGGTTCAGCGGCCCCGCTCGTAGTCGTCCAGGTCGTCCCGGGCGATCTCGCGGATGCCGTGTCCCTGGGCCAACAGGGCGTGGACGGTCGCATGGCGTTCGCGGATACGGGCCTCGATGGGCGACATTCCTTCTCGGTGTCCGCATGGTCGGCAACGGCGTCGTTGGTCAGGCCCTCAGTGCTGATGGCGGCCGCCTTCAGGCAGATGTTGTGGCGGCGCACGTTGCGTTCGGCGGCGGTGCCGAGGTTCTGCCAGAGGTGGAAACGGTCGGCGACCTGGACCGCGTTCGGGGCCCCGGTGCGGGCGCCCTCGGCGTAAGGACCAGCCCGGTCACGGCAGATGCTCTCGGAGCCGGGATGTTCAAGCAGTCAGCCGACCAGGGTCGCAGCATCACGGCCGGGCAGCAGATCGAGTGGGTGGCTGGTCTCGCAGTCAATCAGTACGGTGCCGTGATGCTGTCCGCGGCGGGTGGCGAAGTCATCGACGGCCAGCACCTTGGGAACGGTCCAGGCCGGATCGGGCATGGCCATAACCGCCCGAAGTAGCGTCGTCCGACTCACCGCTGTGTGCAGCACAGCTGCCAGACGGCTCCGTGCCCGGCCGGCCAGCGCGCCGGCGACAGCCTCCAGAACGCGCCGGACGGCAGGCGTGCGGCGGCCGTAGCGAACGGTCAGCCCGTCGACCTGCTCAGCGAACGTACGCCGCGAACAACGAACGTTCTCGCAGTACAGCCGCCGCACCGTCAGCTCGATCAGCACCGGCCGATCTCCAACCGGCATGTCGGCAAGGCGTCTTCCATACCTGCTGTGCACCCGGTTGGACATCACCGCACATCCAGGGCAGGCCACCTCAGAGTTCCGAGTGCTCGCCATCAGGCGAATCACTCCGCAGTCGAAGAACCCACGCTCCAGCTGTAACGCGCTGAGGTGCGGAAACAGGTCACCAAGGAGCTCATCGCACCGCACTACGGTCGCAGATGACGCTACGTCACCGAGGCCGAACCCGCTGATCGTCCGCACGGAATGTGTGCCTGATCCCAGAACTCGGCGACATCACTCTCCCCTGGAAGAGACGGTCTCACGGGGCTGCCGACAGTCCTCGCCGGGCCGCGGAGGCGACGTGGTGGCGCGTCACCCGGGCGACCTCGTCCCAGAACGGCTTGGCGGTCAGGTACGTGCCGAGCGCGGACAGGAAGCCGAGGGAGACATCCACGCTGAGCCGCCCCTGTTTGGCCCAGTAGACGTCGCTCAGGTCCAGCAGCAGGGCGAACTCGTCAGTGATCAACGCGGTCCCGGTGCCGTATGCAGCGGCGACGGCAGGGTGTCCGACGGCGCGTTCGTCGCCGCGCACGGCGATCAGGCCGATACCGGCGAGCGTGGCGATACCGAAGTTGTAGTGGTGCAGATGCTCGCCGCCCGCGGAGATGTTCCCCCAGGGCAGCCAGCCTCCGCGGATGCCGTGGGTGATCAGCCGGACCGTGCCCCAGGTGGTACCGAAGGCAACCCAGGTCACGATCAGCGATCGCTTCGTGGGGGTGAGATGCCGGTCGGCCGACTTCCGCCACCGCTCAACGAGCCGCGGCCTGGTCTGAGCGTGCTGCCGCGAGGTGTCAGATTCCATGGGATGACCTCCAAACTTCGGCCCCGCTTATGCCCACGGTCTTCCACGTCGCACGCCATCCACTCACGGGGCCTATCACTTGTGGAAGGAGCTGGCGTGGCCGACGGCGTTCATGCAAGAAGTGCAGTAGTCCTCGCGGTCGTACGCCGCATCCGCTGTAGTGGTCGCCTTGCTGTTCATCTCTCGGCCGCACAAGGCACTGCCGTCGCGGTCGAGAACGTGCCAAAGCAGCCCCACGCCTGCCTTCGTCGCCAGGTGTTCGGCGCGCATGTTGTGCATCGGCCACCTCCCGCTCGAACGCAGAAGCGGTCAAGCCCATGAGACGGCACGATCGCCCAAACCGGCGAACTGAACCCGCCATCCGGGTGAACGGCTGCCGCTGCCGTGGAAGGCGCCGAATCACGCCGAGGCGATTGTGCCGCCGGTCGGCATCGTCGCGGCGCGGCGCCTACCGCAGCCCGGGACTGCGGTGCAGGAAAGCGATCGCAGCCTTGTAGCCGGCGGCCGTTGTGGCAAACTCGGCGTCGGCGAGATGCCCACCGCGGTCGGTGACCACACCGACGTGAATAGTGTCGGCGTGCGAGTCCACCCCGCCGACCACTATCTCCT
>NZ_JBFBAS010000073.1:0-4920 GCF_040682335.1 Streptomyces sp. NPDC051219 | reverse complement strand
CTCGTCGACACCCGCCGCCTCGCCGACTGCTTCCCCGCCGTCGACTACTTCGAGAACAGCGGCCTCCCCTTCGTCATCGCCCTCAACGGCTTCGAGGGGCACCAGCCGTACACCCCCGAAGAGGTACGCGAAGCACTCCAGATCGGCCCCGACGCACCGATCATCACCACCGACGCACGCCACCGCGCCGACGCGAAGAGCGCCCTCATCACGCTCGTCGAACACGCACTCATGGCACGCCTCAAGTAATAAATGCTCTACGGAAGTTGACGTGGTCGCGATAGAGGGGCGGGCTGTGTCGTTTGACACTGTCCGCCTCTCCGTTCATAACGTTTCGACAGAGAATTGAGGGGCCGCGGCCACCCGGCGCGGTCGCCTGGTACCGCTGTGCTCACATCTGCCCCGCCTTTTGCCGCCCCTCGTTCTTTATGACCGTTTTATCTAGGGCGTATGCCACTCGGAACGGCCAGTTCCGGCTGTTTGGAATGGGGCGGTTGCACGTGCTGAAATCGGCGAACTCCCTAGTAGGTAGTACGGCCCAGAAGATAGACGGCACAGCGTAGGTGCCGACGCCGAGAGGTTGTTGGTCGAGTGAGGCGAAGCAACACGAGCTCCGCAGAGCAGCAGGCGCGGGGGAACTTCACCCCGCCGCCGCGCACAGCGGCGTTGCCCGCGGATGAGCCTGTCGCGCCCTCCGCGGGAGGTGGCAGCACCAGCCGGTTCTCCCCCCGTAACTGGCGTGTGCCGACCAGGCTGAACGCGATCCTTCTCATACCCGTCCTCGTCGGACTGGTCATGGGTGGTTTCCAGGTCAAGAGCGCCATCGACACCTGGAACGAGGCCAAGGACGCCGAGAAGGTCGCACTGATCGTGCGGTCCGCGGCCGATTACAGCCAGGCGCTGCTGAACGAGCGTGACCTCACCGCCGCTCCCCTGCTGCAGGGCAAGAAGGACAGCGACGTCGTGCGCCAGGCGTACGACGACACCGACGCCGCCGCGGAGAAGTTCAACGAGGCGGTCAAGGACCTTCCCGAGAAGGAGGGCCTGGAGCGCCGGCTGAGCCTGTTCCGCTCCGAGGAGCCCAAGCTCGCGGCGATCCGCCAGAGCGCGTACTCCGTGCAGGCCGAGACGGCCGAGAAGGACCCCGCCAACAAGCAGGGCGGCCCGGTCGCGACCGAAGAGGGCTATGTGCTGGTCCAGCACTACCTCATGCAGTTCGCCAACGAGCTCGGCCTCGGCACCGGCAACATCACCAGCTACGGCCGCATGGTCTACGCCATCGAGCTCGCCAAGGCCGCCGAGTCGCTGGAGCGTTCCATCGGTATGCACCTGCTGGTGCGGCCGAGCGAGAAGGACTCGATCCGCACCGGCCAGACCATCGCCTTCTCCTCGTACGACTACCTCGAGGACATCGCCATCGGCGAGTACGTCGCCGCCGGCACCGAGCAGGACACCGACAGGCTGAAGTCGGTCATGAAGGCCAAGGCCGACGAAGGCGCCAAGAAGCTGGCCGCCGCCGCGGCGGAGGCCCAGCGCCGCGGCCAGGACTTCAAGGCCCCGCCGGTCTCCGCCAGCGGCTCGGTCTTCGACGGGCTCGTCGAGGAGATCGCCACCGGCGACAGCCCCGAGCAGCTCGCGAAGCGCGGTGTCACGCCCGAGGTCTGGATGGCAGCCGCCACCGCCAAGTTCGACGGCTACACCGAGGTCGAGAAGGAGCTCGTCGACAAGGCGGTCGCAGAAGCCGGCACGATCTCCGACGACGCCAAGAACGACGCCATCATCAACGGCGCCATCGTCGTCATCGCGCTCCTCACGGCCTTCATCCTCGCCGGGATGATGGCCCGCCAGATGAGCCGCTCCATGCGCCAGCTGCGCACCGCCGCCTTCAACATCGCCGAGCAGCGGCTGCCGATGCTGGTCGACCAGCTCTCGCGCACCGAGCCCGGCCGTGTGGACACCCGGGTGCAGCCCATCCCGATCGACTCGCAGGACGAGATCGGCGAGGTCGCGCGCGCCTTCGACCAAGTGCACCGCGAGGCCGTCCGGCTCGCCGCCGAACAGGCACTGCTGCGAGGGAACGTCAACGCGATCTTCACCAACCTCTCGCGCCGCAACCAGTCCCTCATCGAGGGCCAGCTGACCCTGATCACCGACCTCGAGAACAACGAGGCCGACCCGGACCAGCTCGAGAACCTCTTCCGCCTGGACCACCTGGCGACCCGTATGCGCCGCAACGGCGAGAACCTGCTCGTTCTCGCCGGCGAGGAGCCGGGCCGCCGCTGGAACCAGCCGGTCCCGCTGGTCGACGTGCTTCGCGCCGCCTCCTCCGAGGTGGAGTCGTACGAGCGCATCGAGCTCAGCGGTGTCCCGGAGACGGAGATCCACGGCCAGGCCGTGACCGACCTCGTGCACCTGCTGGCCGAGCTGCTGGAGAACGCCACCACGTTCTCCTCCCCGCAGACCAAGGTGCGCGTCACCGCGACCCGGCTGCCCGACGGCCGCGTGATGATCGAGATCCACGACAAGGGCATCGGCCTCACCGCCGAGGACTTCGCGGACATCAACCACAAGCTGGCCAACCCGCCGACCGTGGACGCCGCGATCTCCCAGCGCATGGGTCTGTTCGTGGTCGGCCGGCTGGCCGACCGGCACGGTGTACGGGTCCAGCTCCGCCCCTCGGGCGAGCAGGCCGGCACCACGTCGCTGGTCATGCTTCCCGACGCCATCACCCACGGTGGCGGTGGCGAGGCGCTGCCGGAGGACGATTTCCAGGTCTCTCAGATCATCCCGGAGCAGCAGGCGTTCCAGCCCGCCCCGGTACAGCCCGCCCCGATGCGCACCGCCGCGGAGCTCGGCTTCGACGACTCGCGGTACGAGGTCCCTGAGGACTCGCGGGAGCTCGACCCGGTCAACCGCTCGCTGATGCGCGAGGAGCGCCGTGCGGCGCTGGAGGCCCAGTCCGGCGGCGAGCGCCCGATGTTCCGCGACGAGGTCCAGCAGCCGGTCTACGACGACCAGCAGCAGTATCCGCAGGAGCCGCAGCAGCAGCCGGTCTACGACGACCAGCAGCAGTACGGCCAGGGCGACCAGTACGGCCAGAACGGCTACCCGGCGCAGAACGGCTACCCGGAACCGTCCTATGCGGAAGCCGGATATCCGGAGCCTGAGACTCCTGCGCAGCAGTACGACGGCTCCTACGACCCGCAGGCCCACCAGGGTGAGTGGACGGACCAGACGGCCTATCCGGCTGCGTACCACTCCGGGTACGGTACGCAATCGGAATCTGCGCCGGGCGCTCCCGCGAACGCCCCCGAGCGCGTAGGCTTCGACCGTTCGGGTCCCTCCCCCAGCAACGGTCACGAGCTGACCAATGCCGGCCTCCCGCGCCGCGGCGGCAGTCAGCAGTGGCAGCAGCCCGCGCAGCCCGAGACGGAGCAGCAGCTCTTCACGCCGCAGCCGAAGCAGCAGTCCCAGCCGCAGCAACAGCAGCAGGTGAACGGCAACAGCGACGGTGACGGCGAAGACTGGCGCTCCCGGAACGACGAGCGCTGGCAGCGGGCCGAGAAGCTCCGGGAGCCCAAGGCCGGCGGGGTCACCCCGTCCGGTCTCCCCCGGCGGGTGCCCAAAGCCAACCTGGTCGAGGGTACGGCGGAACAGACCCCGCAGGGCGGCCCCCAGGTCTCCCGCGCCCCCGAGGACGTACGCGGCAGGTTGAGCAACCTGCGGCGTGGTGTCCAGCAGGGACGCAACGCGGGATCAGAGCAGACCAGTAACAGCTATGACCAGGAGCGTTAGTGTGAGCCCGATGAGCCAGGCGGCGCAGAACCTGAACTGGTTGATCACCAACTTCGTGGACAACACCCCCGGGGTGTCCCACACGGTGGTGGTCTCCGCCGACGGACTCCTTCTGGCGATGTCCGAAGGGTTTCCCCGCGACCGCGCCGATCAGCTTGCGGCCGTGGCCTCCGGCCTGACCTCGCTGACGGCCGGCGCGTCCCGGATCTTCGAAGGCGGCGCCGTCAATCAGACGGTCGTGGAGATGGAACGCGGCTTCCTTTTTCTCATGTCCATCTCCGACGGTTCCTCTCTGGCGGTACTCGCCCACCCGGAGTGCGACATCGGCCTCGTCGGCTACGAGATGGCCCTTCTGGTCGACCGTGCGGGCGGCGTGCTGACGCCCGACCTGCGCGCCGAACTGCAAGGCAGTCTTCTCAACTAGCAGACAGGCAGTGCGTTTCGCGCCACCGCGCCATAAGGTGCGGTGGCGCGGCACCACAGGGAACGTGGCGACCGGTAGTCGGAGGAGGAAAACGTGGGAACACCACCAGGAGGACATCCGTACGGCGGCGCACAACAGCCGCAGGGTGGGCACGACCAGAACCGCTTCAACTTCCCCTCCTCGCCGAGCAGACACGGTTCCCCGGACCAGCAGCCGTACCAGCCGTACGACCAGCCCCAACGGATGCAGCCGGTGCAGCCCCGGCGGGCTCCCGAGCCGTCCGGGGGCAGGGCTGCGCACAACCCGCTGGTTCGTCCGTACGCGATGACCGGCGGCCGGACCCGGCCGCGCTACCAGCTCGCCATCGAGGCGCTGGTCAGCACCACGGCCGACCCCGCCCGGCTGCAAGGGCAGTTGCCCGAGCACCAGCGGATCTGCCACCTGTGCCGTGAGATCAAGTCCGTGGCCGAGATCTCGGCACTTCTCTCCATCCCCCTCGGCGTCGCCCGAATCCTCGTCGCCGACCTGGCGGAGGCCGGGCTTGTCGCCATTCACCAGCCCGGCGGCGACGAGTCCGCCGGCGGCCAGCCAGACGTGACACTGCTCGAAAGGGTGCTCAGTGGACTTCGCAAGCTCTAGCGGCGGAGCGGCCCGCTCCACTACCTCCGCGAAGATCGTGGTGGCAGGGGGCTTCGGCGTGG
>NZ_JBFBAS010000072.1:0-5861 GCF_040682335.1 Streptomyces sp. NPDC051219 | reverse complement strand
TTTCTGCCATTCCACAACCTCTGGTTTCCTGTTTGCTGGGGGAGGGCAGATTTAGTACCGCCGCACGCCACTGAACTGGCGTCCGGCGGTACGGCTGGTAGGCAGGCCTCGCCGCTGCGGCGTCAGCGCCATTCCCGGGCGGTGATCCGGCCGGTGCGGTCACGCTGGTATGACACCTCGGCGTCCGGGCCGACCGCTCGGACCAGCCGCCCGGCACGGTCATGCTCGTATCGTGTCACTGTGCCGTCCGCGTCCTTGGCTGTGACATTTCCGAGGGCGTCGTGCTCGTAGCGCAGTGTGCGACCCTGCGCGTCCGTGCGTGAGACCAGTCGGCCGACGGCGTCATGGGTGTTGTTGACGGTCCAGCTGTTGAAGTCCGTTTCGGACGTCAGTCTGCCTGCCGGATCGTAGGTGTAACTCCAGCTGAGGCCCTGTGGATTGGTCACTTGTGTGAGCCGCAGGGCGGTGTCGTACTCAAAGGTGTATCGCACGCCGTCCGGACCCGTCCGGGCAGACAGCAGGTCGGAGTGCGTGTGCTCGAAGCGGGAGGTCGCGCCGTTTGCGTCAGTGTGGCTGGTGCAGTTGCCCTCGCCGTCGTACTACCAGGACTGCGTGGAGCCGTCGGCCTCGACGCGGCGAGCCACCCGGCCCTCGACTGTCCATTCCAGGCGGGTGGTGGCTCCCAGGGGATCGGTGACTGCGGCCGGGCGGCCGAACCCATGTCGCGCAAGCCGCGTTACGCCGCCAAGTGGACCGGTGACCTCAACAGGTAGGCCGGCCTAGTCGCAGCGGACGAGAGTGGTGCCGCCGAGGGCTTCCGTGACCGAAGTGAGGCGGCCGCCCTCGTCGTAGGTGTAGCGGGCAGCGGTTCCGGCTGGACCAATGACGGCGGTGCGGTTGCCCCGCTCGTCGTACGACTGGCGCCAGATCGCCCCGTCGGGCGTGACCATGGCGGTCGGCAGCCCGAGGTCGTTGTACGTCGCCGCAGAGGCGAGCCCGTCCGGGCGCGTGATCGTGGCCAGGCGTCCGTGCTCGTCGTAGGCGAACTCGGTGGTACGGCCCAGCGCATCCGTTCGTGAGAGCGGGCGGTCGAAGCGGTCTCGCGCTGTGCGGGGGACCGCGCCGAGCGGATCGGTCTCGGAGATCACCAGATGGACATCGTTGACGATGTAACGGGTGGTGTGTCCGAGGGAGTCGGTGACCGTTGTGGCCGGTGGCCGGTGGCCGGTGGCCGGTGGCCGGTGGCCGGTGACGGGTCCGGGACGCCGTAGTCGATCCGCGCCGCTACATGGCCCTCGCTGCCACCTTCGGCGATGCACCGGTCGTGGTCGTCATACGTGTAGTCGTATCGGCGGCCGTTGGTGTCCGTCCATGAGGTGACACGGCCGACCGTGTCATACGCGAACCGCAGCGGTACTCCGGAGGAGTTGATGACCTCGGACGGACAAGGCATCGTGGCGGTGCGACTTCCTCGGGGACCCGGTTGGAACCTGCTCGTACGGGAGGTCGCGTTCTGCATGCTCCACCCCACGCACCCCGCGCTGCAGAAGGCCGGGATTTTCCTGCCTCCCGGAGAGTGGGGCCTGCGGAGGACCGCGCAATGCTGCTTCGGCTGATGAAGTTGCGGACCTGGGCTCAGGAACAGGACATGCCGGATGATTTCTGCCTATGGGAATCGGCCGACTGGCAGGCGTACATCGACTCGCGCTCGCAGGTCACCGAGCCCTCGACGGTGCGCAAGTCGGTCTCCTCGATACGGCACCAGATCACCTTCTCGCCAGTCCTCACCGGCGTCCCCACTTTGGAGGACCCCTGGCCCGGGAAGTCGAGTGCCCGGGTCGCCGAATCGGTGTGGACCGATGAGCTGTCCACCCCTGTGATCCCGCCCGAGGTCTGGTGGCCCCTGCTGCGGGCGGCCTGGGCGTACATCGACCGCTTCGCCCCACACATCCTGGCCGAACGTGACCGCCGCCAGGCCGCCCCACTCAGCGGACCGCCGCCGCAGATGGACAGCGACCGCGAGCTGGAGCAGTGGCTGGCGGATCCGAGCACCAGCATCCCGCTCAACGCACGTAACCGCGGCCGGGCACGTCGCGGCGAAGTGAACTGGCGGCGGGCCAGTAAGCTCGCCACCGACGGCCGTACCATCGTGCTGTTCGCCGCCGAGGGACCCCATGGCCTCAAGCGACGTCAGCGCGTTCCGTCCAGTTCGGTTCGCCGGCCCACGCGACCTGATCGTCCGCAGGGTGGACCGGGATCGAGTGGTCCGGGTTCTCCAGCCATTCGCGCACGACTCGGTCGCGGTGGATGAGCCGCTCCTCGGCGAGCGGGGCGAAGGACGGGTCGCGTACCGTGCCGGTGTGACTGCGTCCGGTCTCGGCGAGCCGTTCGAGGACCGTATGCTCCGGGCTGCCTGCTACGTCTTCGTCGCCGCGCTGACGGCCATGCGCGACAGCGAGATCCATGAGATCGAACGCGGGGCCCTCACCCAGTACTACGGCGCCCCTGCGCTCGCCTCTCGGAAAGTGAAGGGCGACGACTCCCGGCCTGTCGAACTGCGTGGTTGCCGAGCGAACCTCGGCGAGCCGGGTCAGGGCCTGCTCACGCAGCGTCTTGGACAGCTTCTTCAACAGCTCCACGAGATCGGTCTCCTCCATCCGCCAGATCGGCTCATGGGCGAGTGTCAGCACCGAGTTGCGGCATCGGGCGGGCTGGCAGGCCCCCAATAGCGGGGTCTGACCACGCTGATCGGGCGGGAGTTGGGGGCCGTCGTCGGCGAGCTGGGCACGAAGCGTGACGCTCTGCTCGATGACGTCGTTGACCTTGTCGAGCCCGGCGTGGAAACGCGTGGCGCCGGGACCGACCGCGATGGTCTGGCCAGCCCGGCGGGCCTGGGAGAAGGGAGACCAGCTTCTTGGCCGCGGCGACCTGCAGTTGGTTGTCGAATTCCTTGGCCCACCGCGCGTCGGGCTTGCCGTAGGCGAGCGTGCTGCGGTTTGCCAGAGCCCGCCGGGCGGCGTGCCTGCGGCTACTGGTGGATCATCGAGCCCGTCGCGCGGGCCATCGCGGTCGCCGAACAACTCACCTGGCACGACACGAGAGTCTTCAGCGACCGAATTGCAGGGCAAGCTTGACGCGCTCGCCACGGTGACCGCGAACCTCTGCTACGAGAACCTCGAGCTGAAGAAGAAGGAGACCACACGACGTCAGGGCCGCGTCACTGCCCTGCCCGCGTCCGGCCCCTGGCTAGAGTAACTGCCCCGCGGTGATGGTGATGAGGTCCGCGTCGCGCGGAAGCCCGTCGAGTTGTGGTGGGAAGGTTCGGACGGCGACGTGCTGTGCTCAGCCAATGTCTGGGTGTAGTGGCCAGTTGTACGGACGAACAAGGGGTCCCTTCTGCGATGAGCTGCAAGAGGCGGGAGGACGGTGGCCAGGCGTCTCACCTGCACGCGTCATGCACCGACGGTCGCCGGCCGGGGCTGCCGCACCGGGCTCTGCACGCTGTGTCCGGCGCCCTCTTCCCGCCCGGAACGGGGGAACGAAGAAGACGCCGGGCGTCCGGCGGGATCAGTTGGCTCGCTGTCCGGCGGCCGTGAGGTCCCTGGATCGCGGGTCAAAGCGTGATGTCGCCGCCGAAACGGCCAGGTGCGCGTGCTCGGGCTTGGTCAGCGTCTCGATCGTCTTCCCGCAGAGCATCTCGCCGGCGGGGCTGAGCATCCCGTTGTGCACGTCGATGGTGTGCTGCGGGCTGACCTCGCGGATGTAGTTCACGACCTCTTCGGGCTTGTTCCACGGGGCGTCGATGGCGAACAGCAACGCGGGTTCGACGGCGGGCCAACAACGGCGGACGTGGCCGACTCCTCGTCGTCCGCGTGCCGAGGTCGGACGACCCGTTGCTCGCCGTCCAGGACGCGGCAACGAACGGCGCGAGCATGGTCGCCCTAGTCGACGAGGGCGACCATGCCGAGCTGGCGGTCGTGGCCGAGGCAGCTGCCCCGGGGCTGGGCGTCCGGCTGTACAGCGGAGCCGATTGGGACCGGCTCTCAAGATGACCGGGAGTTAGCGCGGCTAGTGCAGCTCCTGGTTTGCGATGCTTGTCGCCGGGTCCGGGTTTGGGTGCCGAATGATGTTCGCGAAGACATCGGGGGCGTCGCTGTTGTCCCCAGACGTGTATGTGTACTCAACATTGGGGGAGGACGGTATGGAGCCATTGGAACTGCGTCGCGCAGTTGAGGCAGGACGGGCGACCGCTTCGGAGCTGGGCCTTCAGGTCGACGATGTGGTCGTCGTCCACAACTCGGACCGCGTCGCGCTGCGCCTGGTCCCTTGCGATGTTCTGGCTCGGGTCGCACCTTCGGGGCATCTGGCTGATTCGGGGTTCGAAGTAGAGGTTGCTCGCCGTCTCGCCGACGTCGACGCTCCGGTGGCTGAGCTCGAGCCTCGGGTCGACCCCCGAGTCTATTTGCGTGCTGCCTTCGCCATCTCGCTCTGGACTTACTACGAACCTGTGGGATCAGAGATCGCGCCGGCCGACTACGCACACGTGCTCGTACGGCACCATGCCGCCCTGCGCCAGATCGATCTGGACGCACCGCATTTCACCGATCGAGTCGCCGTGGCACTGAGAGAGGTGAACGACCGGGAGCAGTCCCCCGAGCTGCCCGATTCTGACCGGGAACTCCTCAGCAACACACTCAGTGGACTGAGCGCCGCGATCAGCATCGAGAAAGCCGGCGACCAGCTGTTGCACGGCGAGCCGCATCCGGGCAACCTCCTCAACACGAGGAGAGGGCCGCTCTTCGTAGACCTCGCCACGTGCTGCCGCGGGCCGATCGAGTTCGACCTCGCCCATGCGCCCGAAGAAGTGGGAAAGCACTATGCGGGGGCTGACCATGGCCTGACTCACCGGTGCCGCGCCCTGAACTGGGCGATGTTCTCGGCCTGGCGCTGGCGCCGAGACGACCAAATGCCTGACCGGGACAACTGGAGAGTGGAGGGGCTCAACCAGGTTCGTGCTGCACTCGATCGCTGCGGACTGGGCTGAACTCGAGACAGAGGGGCTGCTGGGCCCCGATCCGCTGCGCCGTGTGCGGCATCCCGACACGGTACAGCGGCTAGCTCGGACTCCTAAACGGGCATCCACATCCGGACGCGAGGTCACGAACGGGCAACGCTTCCTGTCTGCTTCTGAGACAGTTGCTGCGTGGTTCGCGGCAGATCATCTCGGCGTTCCACCTGGACGTTGGTGAGTGACAGGGCCGTGGCCTCCGGCCCTGTTATACCCCGGGGACGGAGGAGAGGATGAAACCCTCCAGGAGATCGGGCGAACCACCGTACTGGGACGGGTCGCAAGACCTGAAGAAATCGCGGAAGCAGTTCTGTTCCTTGCTACCTCCCGTGCCAGCTACATCACCGGCACGGTTCTTCAGGCTCACGGCGGACAGCTCGCGATCGGCTGACTCCGGGAAGTGTCGCTGCCGCTACCCGGGGTTCCGCAGTTGAGTGGGTGTCCGATGAGCGGGGCGCGAGGGCCCAGGTCCTCGCTGTCCTCGCGGTCGAAGGCGCGGGCGTAGTGCTTGGCGTCCTCCGCGGACGCGTACTGGTTGGAGCCGTGGGCCCCGCAGTCCTGGCCGCACCGCCAGGTCATCGTCTCCGCTTCACTGGAGAAGTGGTATCGATGCCCTGAGAAGGCGACAGCGCGACATTCGCTCCTATTTCCGTTAGGGGTGGGGAGGCCTCCTTCCGCCGTTGACCGTGCCCGGTGGTGCGCGTAGCCCCCGGCGTCAGTCCCCGGGTCGGCCGGGCGGGGGCTTCAGCCGGGCGAATGGTCGGGATGCGTCGCGTGCCGCCAGACCCACACG
>NZ_JBFBAS010000071.1:0-8850 GCF_040682335.1 Streptomyces sp. NPDC051219 | reverse complement strand
GGATGTTCGAGCTGACCGGCCTGCCGCCGGCCCCGCGTGGCGTGCCGCAGATCGAGGTCACCTTCGACATCGACGCCAACGGCATCATGCACGTCTCGGCCAAGGACCTCGGCACCGGCAGAGAGCAGCGGATGACCGTCACCGGTGGCTCCGCGCTGCCCAGGCAGGACATCGACCGCATGGTCCGTGAGGCGGAGCAGCATGCCGAGGAGGACCGACGCCGTAAGGAGGCGGCCGAGACACGCAACCAGGCCGAAAGCCTCGTCTACCAGACCGAGAAACTGCTGCGCGACAACGAGGACAAGATCCCCGGCGATGTGAAGTCCGAGGTTGAGAGTGCCGTCGCGGACCTGAAGGACCAGCTGAAGGGTGAGGACACTGCCGCGATCCGGTCGGCGACCGAGAGGGCCGCCTCGGTCGCGCAGAAGATCGGCTCGGCCATCTACGCCCAGGCGCAGGGCGAAGGCGGCGCGGGCGCAGCCGGCGCCGGCACTGCCGCAGACCAGGGGCAGCAGGACACGGCCGAGCAGGACGTCGTCGATGCGGAGATCGTCGACGACGAGCGGAAGGGAGGTGCCGGATGAGAATGCCCCACGACCCGCCTGCGGGACCGCGCGAGCGGGGCGAGCGGCCGGTGCTCATCGTCCACGACCGGCGCAGGACCGGCCCGCACACCCTCCAGCTGCGGCCCTCCGAGGACAAGCGCTCCGAGGCTCCGCCCGTCCGGGACGGCCCCGACGCCGGCACCGCGCTGATGTCCGGCGTCGGCGCAACCCCGGCCAAGGAGCGGCAGCCGCAGGAACGGCTTGCAGAGTTCACCGGTGACCTGCAGCGGCTCAAGGCCGAATACGACAACTACCGCAAGCGGGTGCAGCGCGACCGCCTGGCGATCCGGGAGATCGCTGTGGCCAACGTGCTCACCGGCCTGCTTCCGGTCTTGGACGCGGTCGAACAGGCACGCCGGCACGGCGAGGTCACCGGCCCGCTGACCGCCATCGCCGACCTGCTCGAAAGCCACCTGACAGCACTGGGCCTGCAGCCCGTCGGCACACCGGGCCAGCCATTCGACCCCACCACCCACGAGGCACTCACATACAGAGAGTCACCGGCAGCCGACCAGCCCGTCTGCACCGCGGTACTGCGCCGCGGCTACCGCGTCGGCGACCACCTCCTGCGCCCCGCCCAGGTGTCGGTCACCGGACCCGCCGGAGGCGCGCCCCAACCCGGGCGGTAAGCAGCGGACCGGCTAGGGGCGTACGGCGTCCTCCGTAGCGGTGAGCACCGTACTGAGCAGGACGCGGCCGAGGAGTCCCACTCCGGCCACCTCGGCTGCTGCCATGGCGGCGGGCGCGGCGAGGCGTGTCGCCGTGTGCAGGAACTGCCGGGTCGGCGGGGTCATGGTCAGCCGCGGGCAGGTGACCGTGATGGTGAGGGTCATGGAGCGTCTCCGGGTGTGGGCACGGGGCCTGTGTGTCGCGTGAAGCATCCGTAACCGGATTGCCCGATTCCAGTAGAGACGGGGCGGACGGGCCGGTCGAGACATGGCAAGGGTCATTTCGGTGAACATTCGGTTGCGCCCGCCCCTCCACCCTCCGTGCGGCAGTCAGCCCGGAGACGCGTCGAGCGGGGCCGGAGTGGCGGCGGGCACTACTCGAGGGGCGAGAGCGGCGGCCGCGGTAGCGGCGGCCGCACACGCAAGAACGATGGTCCACGCCAGCGGTCCCAACGGTGTGCAGCCGAAGAAATGGCTGATACCCGGTGTCTGCACCAGAGCGAAGAGGAGCACGGCGGAGGCGGCACTGGTGGCCACCACGGTGATGCTGTGCCGACCGGTGAGGAGGGTCTGGCCCAATTGGGTGCCGACCAGGGCTGCCAATCCCATGGTGTTGGCCCGCCCGGTCCGGCCGGTCATGCGGCCGCCCTGCCAGGCGGCCAGGGCCCCGATCGCTGTGGAGGCGCCGCGGATGGCGAGGATACGTGCCATGTCCCGGCCGAGAAGGGCAGGCACAGGGCCTTCCATGAACGAATCCGGGTCGGCACCGGGCGGTTTCGCCGGGGCCAACGCAACCGCCAGGGCCGGCAGCATATCGGTGAGCAGATTGACCAGAAGGAGTTGCCGGGTACTCAGAGGGGCCCGGCCGGCCAGGGCGGTGCCCAGCACGGTGAAGGCGACCTCGCCGGCGTTGCCCCCGACCAGGATGGCCGCCGCGTCCCGGACGCTGCCCCACAGCGCACGCGCTTCGCGCAGCGCGTGGAGGATGTGAGTGGGGTCGGGGTCGGTGAGGACCAGGTCGGAGGCGCTGCGTGCGGAGGTGGACCCGCGCGCGGCCATGCCGATACCGACATCGGAAGCGCGGATGGCCGCGGCGTCGTTGGTTCCGTCGCCGACCATCGCAACGACGCGTCCGGCTCGTTGCAGGTCCCGGACGATGCGGACCTTTTGTTCCGGGGAGATTCTGGCGAACACGGACGTCTCGGTGACGCGGGCGAGGCGAGCCTGCTCGGGCAGGGATTCCAGGTCGGTACCGGTCAGGACCGCCTCGGTGCCGGGGATGCCGAGATCTCGTGCGACGGCGGCGGCGGTGACCGGATGGTCTCCGGTGATCATCACGGTCCTGAGGCCGGCCGCGGCCAACGATCTCACGGCTTCCGAGGCGCCGGGCCGGGTGGTGTCGGCGATGGCGGTGAAGCCGAGAAGCGTCAGGTCGGCCACTGGGCCGACCGGCGTGGTGTCGGGTGACGGATTCACGGACGGCGGGCGCGCCTCGGCGACGGCGAGTACACGCAGCCCTTCGTCGGCCAGAGACTGCACGAGCGCCTCGGCCTGTTGCCGCCGATCGGCGTCCAGGCGCGTGGGTCGCTCTGGATGCGCCGGATCCGAGATGGTGGTGCAGAGTTCGAGAACGATCTCGGGGGCACCCTTGACGGCCAGATAGGGCCCGTGGGGATCGGTACCGAGGGAGGCGGAGTAGCCCCGCTCCGCGAGGAAGGGCAGTTCGTCGGTGGGCCGCCAGTCGGTGTCCTCGCCCGCATGCACGGTGGCGGCGTCGACGACGGCCCGGTCGGTGGCGTGGATCAGCCGTGTTCCGCCGCCGTCGGTGGCGGTGGGACAGGCCCGGGCGGCTACGTGCAGCAATCGGCGGCCGTGGGGGCTGGTGAGGGGGATGGCCTGGTCTGCTGTGGTGGTGCGGGTGACCGACAGCCGTCCTTCGGTGAGGGTCCCGGTCTTGTCGAAGCAGATGGTGTCCACCCGGCCGAGAGCTTCCAGAACCCGGGGCGATCGGACCAGGACGGCCCTGCGGGCGAGACGCCGGGCGGCGGCGGACTGCGCAACGGTAGCCACCAGGGGAAGTCCTTCGGGGACGGCCGCCACCGCGATGGCCACCCCGGAGGCGAGCGCGTTGCGCAGGGCCTGCCCCCGCAGAAGGGCCAGCAGTGTGACGGCGGCTCCGCCGATTCCGGTGGCAGGCAGCGCGACCTTGGTCAGGTGTGCCAGGTGACCTTCGATGCCGACCGCAGTCCGGGCGGGACCTGCGACCTCGGCGGCTCGGCCGGCCTCGGTGTGGCTCCCGGTGGCCACGACCACGGCGTATCCGGAGCCGGCCAGCACGGTGCACCCCTGGTAGACCATGCACGCGCGGTCCGCCAGATCGGCGCCGGGTATGGGGCGGGGGTCCTTCGCGACGGGCACGGACTCACCCGTCAGGCTGGCCTCGTCGATCTCGAGGTCTTCGGCCGCCAGGAGGCGGGCGTCCGCGGGAACGACGTCGGAGTCCTGGAGGCGTATGACGTCTCCCACCCGCACGTCGTCGGCGCTCACGATGCTGACGGGCGCGGCATCCAGTCCGGCCGGGAAATCGCCCTCCTGCTCGGAGGCGGTCCAGGTCAGCCGTCGAGCGGTCAGTTGCTCACGGAGCAGCAGCCCTTTCAAGGCCCGGGTGGCACCCATTCTCTGGATGCCGCTGATGAGGGCGTTGCCCACCATGACGCCCCCCACCAGGACGGAGTCCGCGCTGGAGCCGACCACCGCCGAAGCCGCGGCGCCCAGTGCCAGCACGGGGGTGAGCGGATCGCGCAGTTCCTCACGCACAGCCCGCGCCAGCGCGGCGGCATGACGGGCTGGACCGGGGAACGCGGCGACCGGCGGCAGCCGCGTGAGGAAGCGGGCCATGGCGTGTTCCCATCCGGTCGGCCCGGCGGACTCCTCCGCTCCGGGCCGCCGGTCGGTGCCGGGTGGCGGCTGCACCATGGTCATCACCTCGCGTGCGCCCAACGCGTGCCACGCCCCGTGCATCCGCGCCGGGGGCAGTGGTGTGCGCGACATCTTGTGCGCCGTGAGCGCCCCGGATAGCAGCGCGAGCCCGGCTGCGGCGTGGACCGGCGCTGTGGCCCGCTCGGCCGCGGCGCGCTCGCCGGTGGCGGTCATCAGGGCGCCGAGCACCGATGCCCCGGTCGAAAGCCGGGCCGAGCGGGCGCTGACCTGGCGTGCGGGATCGAGCGCGTGCAGCAGTCGCCAGGTCTGGTGGAGCCCGGGTCCGCACACCAGGTCGGCATGCCAGTGGCCTGGACCGGTCACCGAGCGGGGGAGAACGGCCACGCCCAGGTCCGCCGCCTGGAGCGCTTCAGCGTGTTCCTCGGCGATCAGCAGCACGCCGTGCCCGTCGGCTTGGAGGCGGCGCACCTCTTCTGCCAGAGGTGCCACTGCCGGCAGGACTTCGTCGGCCAATGGCCGCAGCGCGACGGTACTGGGATGCTCGGTGATCACGACCCGGTCGGCGCCGGAGCGCGCGGCGGCGATCAGGGCATCGGCGAGCGGGTCGAGTTCGCAACCGACGTGAACGGTGCCTTGTCGGCGGCCGTCGGCATCGACGAGGTCGAGGACTACGAACGCATGGCCGCCAAGCGGGCCTTGTGGTGCTCCTTCGGCGTGTTCCAGGCGCCAGCCGTCCACCTCCCAGGGACCCTCACCGGCGAAATCCAGCAGATGACGCTCGGCCAGCGCGGTGTGGGCGGTCCCCCAAACAGCGGCGTCGTCCAAGTCCCCGCAGGCGCTGACGGACAGCACCCGGCATCGGGGCGTGCACAGGACCGCCGAGTCGATGACGACCGCGGAGATCCGGTCCAGTACCCGCAGCGCCTCACCGCGGAGCGGTACGGCTTTGTCGCGGGCCAGAGCACGTGCGAACAGACAGGTGAAGGCTTCTCGTCCCAGCGCGGCGGCTTTCGGCGCGGTGGCCAAAATCGTCTCGGCAGCCCGAGCCGGGCTGTGTGTCACTGTCAGCACACCGGCGGCAGCCAGGAGCGTCGCTGCGGCGGTTCGGTCGGCACAGCTTTCCACCGGACCTGCGGGCAGCGGCACCGGCCGGGCGGGGGGAACGGGAACGTCCGTGGGGAGATGCTCGGCCTGTGCGGCCAGGGCTGCCTCCCTGTGATGCCACACCTGCTGCCTGCTGCGGATCTCGGACCACAGCAGGAGGTGGTGTACCGCGTCCAACCCCAGTCCGGCAGCTCCCGCCGTGGCGGCGTGCACCACCGCGTTGGCCACTGCCAGCAGCATGTCGGCATGAGCCACGCCCAGCCGGTCCTGCAGCATGTGGTGGATGCGGGGTTGGGTGTGCGCCAGGACCATGGGGGCTCTCAGCCCCCGCGGCAGTGGTGGCAGCGGCCACAGACGCCAGGCGGCCGCCACCGCCATCCCCAGGCAGTCCGCCGCCAGGGACACTGCGGCCAGACTCGCCGGGACCGGGTCGAACGGGGGTGCGGCGGGCGTCTCGGGGAACGGTTCGGCGGGGGCGCCGGTGGCCTGTTCAACGGCCTCTACCACCGCCACCAGTCGGTCCGTGCCCACCTGGTCGTCGTCAAAGGCGATCAACACCTGTCCCAGGGCCGCATTCACCTCGGCCCAGTGGATGCCCTCCAGTTGCCGCACTCCGGCGAGGACGGCGTCGGCCATTGCGTGGTGCTGCTCGCCCGACCCGGTCAGCCCCCTGACCTCGATGTGCGCCCGTCCCGCACCGGACCACACCCTGCGGCGCGTACGGCGATCCCCCGTCCCGGTCACAGCGGCCATCGTGTCGGCGAACCGTTCCGGCAAAGAACCCACCGCCTCCTCCACCGTGCGCCGACCGGCACTCGCCCAGGATGCGGCCGCGTCCCGCGCCCCGGACAGCACCGCAGCGGCACCGGCAGCCGGCGCCGCTGACACTGCCCGCGTCGGCCCGGCGATGGCGTTCCACGCCTTGGCCACGGCAGGAGGCGCGACGAAGGAAACGGTCAGCCGCAGGGTTGGGATTGCGATCCCCATCAGCAACTCCTCGCCCCGACGACCAGGGAACCAAAAGGCCTAAAGTCCTATAATTGCCCCAAAAGGCCTCTATTGCCTCATTGTCTTGACACGATGCGAGGGGATAGCCATGAGCACTCCCGTTTCGACGAAGGCCTCGGCGGAGGGCAAGCCGGTCACGGGGACGGACAGGGAACAGGCAGCTTCTTCTCCGCAAGCCGGCAGTGGCGGCAAGCACGAGGTAACCGTCACGATCCCGCTGGACCGCATCGCCCACAATGCAGCGAACGCCGCAATGCTGCCGCTCGCGGTCGCCCGACAGGTCTTGCCCGCCAAGGGCGGACTTCCCCTCTACCTCGGCTTGGGCGCACTGGGAGCCGTCGGCGTCCTGGAGTGGCCCGTCGCCGTCGGCATCGGCGCGGGCTACGCCATATTGCGCGGCGCCGGCCCGCTCCGCCCCCCATCCTCCGGCGCCCCTGGCGCACCGCCTGACCAGGAAGGCGACCGGAGCGGGGGGGACGGTCAGACCCAGGACGCCCAGCCCACCACCACGACTGCCCCGGCCCCCGGCCCGGTGCCCGCGCCGCAGGCGCCGCCCGCCGCCGGTTCCACAATCAGCGACATCATGACCAGCGCTCCCGTGACCATCGAGGCCTCGACCCCGATCGTCGAAGCCGCCCGCCGGATGCGCGAAGCCGACATCGGTGCGGTCCTTGTGCAAGACGGCGAGGAGCTACGGGGTGTCGTCACCGACCGGGACCTGGTCGTGCGGGCCCTCGCCGAAGGCACGGACCCCCGCCAAACCCCTGTCGGTTCGGTCTGCAGCGAGACGGTGGTCACCGTTTCCCCCGGCGACGACATCGGCAAGGCCGTCGAGTTGATGCGTGAGCATGCCGTGCGCAGGCTCCCGGTAGTCGACGACGGCCACGCCGTGGGCATCGTCTCCCTCGGAGATGTGGCCGCAGCACGCGACCCCGATTCCGCTTTGAGCGACATCAGCACCGCCGAGCCCAACGCCTGATACAGCTCGTGCTGAGTGGTGAACGGCCCCGGCGCGCCAGGGCCGTTCACACCCTGGCCCGTAGCTCCTGGATTGGCGCATCAACAGCGAACAGTCTCTGGACACTGCCTTCCGCAATCGGCGTCCACCACGCACGCTGACGCTCAGGTAGGTATTCGCTGGTATGCCCTTGTCGACGGTGACCGGACCAGGCCCCAGCCCCTCCATCGCAGATGCTTGTTGATCCACGGTGCCGACGCGCACAGGGTGCGTCATCCGATGGCCGGCGCCCGGGCACGCGTGCATCGAACGGTAACCGGGGACGCGCCGCAGACCGAGCCGAGCCAAGAACGCAGGACGTCTGGCCGGGTTCCCGACGCGTACGTGGGGCACAAGTTGAGAGAGTCGGCGGTTGGCCCAGGCAGGGAGGAATCGCGGTGGCAGAAGGTAACCCCTCGTCGGCAGCCGAGGCAGCCCGGGCAGCGCTGAACAAGGTCACCGATCCAGGGCACAAGGCCATGGTCCTTGCGCTGCTCGCCGTCTGTGAGCAGCTGCGCGAGACTGCCGAGAATACTCAGCGCATCGATACGCGGCTGGAGCAGCTCAACCAGTACCTCGGCGCCATCGCCAATAAACCCTGAGCGCTCCGCACACCACACCAGCGCAGGCGCTGAGGTCGGGCGTGGTCAGGCTTCGCCGGCTTGAGGCGCCCCAAGCCGCGCGACAGCGGCGACGGTGACGCCGCGCGCCAAGCGGTGAACCGTCCGAAAGCCGAAGCATCCGGTGTCGCCGGTCGGGTCCGGCGTCCGCATGCGGGGTGGGAAGCGACTGTGGGATGCCCGGACTCGGGCTGAAGCGCAAAGGTGCGTGCCGCTCGATACGGCTGTCAGGACGCCGGAGCAAGGCCAAGTGAGAAGTAGTAGTTGCCGACGGCCGACAGGTACGTCGGATCAGTGGTCTCACTGTCCGTGGCGAACTCGGGCGCGGCCTTGATCTCCTCCCGGGTCCGAGCGACCGTCACCGTCCGGGTGTCGGTGTCGATGCGCGTGACGGCGCCGGCCGGGATGAGGACACTCTTGCCGAACACCCATACGCCGGTGTCGACGACCAGGTGCTGAATCCCCGGTTGGTCCTGCTGCCGGGCCACCTGACCGATAGCACCGTCGCCGGCCTCGACGGTGAACCCGACCAGCGACTGCTCCAGCATGTAACCGCTCCCCTGCGCATACGCCCAGATGCTGCTCACGGCCTCGTCTCTCCTCTCAGTAGCGTCCGACATGAGCCAGGAAGGCGGCCCCAACGGCAAAGCCGTCGGCTGGGCACAACTCCTGGCACCGTCCCCACCGCATACCCCCGCCGCCGAACGCGCAACCGATGGTCCACCCGACCGGTCTGGACCAGCTCTGCCCCGAACATGCTCACGCACCGGCCTGGCGTGACTGCGAGCCGGCCATCCAGGGTCGTACGGGCTCCGAAAGTGGGGGCCCCCCCCCCCGGGGGGGGGGGGGCGTGGGGGGGGGGGTTGGTGGCGGGGGCGGCGGGCGCCCCCGGGGGCCCGGGGGGGGCG
>NZ_JBFBAS010000070.1:0-9140 GCF_040682335.1 Streptomyces sp. NPDC051219 | reverse complement strand
CAAGGCCCGCGCCAGCCGCTGGGAGATCACCTCCCTCGACGGAGCCCCGGCCCCCCCGCCCCGCCCGACGGCCGCCCCCCCCCCGGGGCCCCCCGCGACGAAGTGGCCGGGGATGCTCACGGTGTCGCGGTGGGAGTTCGCCGGGAGGGCGATAGGCGGGAGGCTGCTGACCTCGTCTTCTTCCGCTATTTGATCAACACGGGCCGCCCCTGGGCGGGATCGGAGGGTGCCGGAAGTCTTGATCGTGTCCGCCGGCGAAGCGGCGGGCTCTGTTTGAGACGCGAGGTGGGTTGCCTATGTCACCGAGTGAGGACGAGGACCGTCGGCGGGCTGAGCGGGCCCGGCAGGTGGGCCTGTTCCGCTACGGCCTGATCCAGGACCTGATTGACACGAAGCTCACGACACGTCAGCGCGGGAAGCTCGCCCGCGAACTGGCTGCGAAGGAGCACACCGACCCGTTCGGGCGGCAGGTCAAGGCGCTGGCAGCGGAGGCCGCGGCGAACGAGGCCAAGTACAAGGCGCGGATCCGCACCGTGCTGCGGTCCTCGTACTCGGCGCACTGGCGCCGGATGCTCTCGCCGCTGCTGTCGGCCTGGGAACTGAAGAGCAACAACACCGCTTACCGCCCGGTGGTCGAGCGCATCCCGTACGAGCTGTGCGTGCTGGTCAGCCTGCGGGACGCGCTGCGGCGCCGGGAGGTCTGGGTGGCCGGGGCCAGCCGGTGGCGCAACCCGGAGGACGACCTTCCCCCGGACTTCGAGGACAACCGCGACGTGCACTACTCGGCGATCCGCCAGCCGCAGGATCCGCAGGAGTTCATCGCCGCCCTGCAGAAGCGCCTGCGCGACGCCCTCACGGGCTTCGACCGGGCGCTGGAGCTGGGCACCGCGGGCGGGGTGGAGATCACCAGGAAGCACGGCGAGCCTTGGATCAAGGTGTCCCCGCTGGCCAAGCAGGAGGAGCCGGAGAACCTGGTCGCACTGAAGGCCGAGATCCAGCGCCGCTGGGGGACGATCGACCTGATCGACATCCTCAAGGAGGCCGAGTTCGCCACCGGCTTCACCTCTGAGTTCGCCTCGGTGGCCTCCCGGGAGGCGGTCCCACGCGACGTCCTGCGGCGCCGGCTGCTGCTGGTGCTGTTCGCGCTGGGCACCAACATGGGCATCAAGCGGGTGGTGGCCACCGGCAAGCACGGCGAGTCCGAGGCGGTCCTGCGCCGGATCCGGCACCTGTTCGTGAACCGGACCAACATGAGGTCCGCGCTGATCAAGCTCGTCAACAACACCTTCGCCGCCAGGGACGAGGGCTGGTGGGGCGCGGGCACCGCGTGCGCCTCCGACAGCCGCAAGTTCGGCGCCTGGTCCAGCAACTTCATGACCGAGTGGCACCAGCGCTACCGGGAACCCGGCGTGATGATCTACTGGCACGTGGAGCGGAAGTCGGTGTGCATCTACTCCCAACTCAAGTCCTGCTCGGCTTCCGAGGTCGCCTCGATGATCGAGGGCGTGCTGCGGCACTGCACCGACATGGAAGTCGACCGGCAGTACACCGACACCCACGGCGCCTCCATCGTCGGGTTCGCGTTCGCGCACATGCTCGGCTTCAACCTGTTCCCCAGGCTCAAGAACGTCGGATCGGCCCGGCTGTACCGCCCCGCCGCCGGCGAGGACGAGCAGTGGCCGCAACTGGGACCGGTGCTGTCCGCCAAGACGATCGACTGGGAGCTGATCCGCCAGCAGTACGACCAGATCGTCAAATACACCACCGCCCTTCGCCTGGGCACCGCGGAAGCCGAGCAGGTCCTACGCCGGTTCACCCGAGGCGGCCCCAAGCACCCCACCTACCGGGCCATCGAGGAGCTGGGGCGGGCAGTACGCACGGCCTTCATCTGCGACTACCTCGCCGACGCCGATCTGCGCCGGGAGATCGGCGAGGGCCTGCAGGTCGTCGAAAACTGGAACAGCGCGAACCACGACCTGTTCTACGGCAAGGACGGCGAACTGACCGGCAAGGACAAGGAGGGACAGGAGATCTCGATGCTCGCCCTGCACCTCCTCCAGTCGGCTCTGGTCCACGTCAACACCCTCCTGGTCCAAGAGGTCCTGGCCGAGCCGAAGTGGGCGAACAAGCTCACCGAGGCGGACCGGCGCGGCCTCTCTCCGCTGTTCTGGACCCACGTGAACCCCTACGGCAGGTTCGAGCTGGACATGGACCGCCACCTGCACCTCGGCGCGCTCCTCCTCCCACGGCAGCGAACGGCCCAGGACGATGCCGCTTCCTCCGACACGGCACCGGCCGGATGAGCGACACGCCTCCGGTCCTGAATCACCGGTGCCCGCAGGAAGTCCATCCAGCACGGCCGAGAAGGTCTGCTGCAGCCATCCGAACGTTCGGGTTCTCGTCCTGCAGAAGCTCGCGAGCTGCCGCCCCGTAAGTGGTCTCGTCGTTGCTGACCTGGAGCAGGTGGACCAGGGCTCGACGTCGAACCCAGTGGTCCGGATCCTTGAGCGCCGATGCCAGCACCTGGGCAGCATCGCTGTCGAACTCGGCCAGGGTCCGTGCCGCGTCCATCCTCACTCCCCGGTCGGGGTCGTCGGCCAGCGCCTGGACCAGCGCGTCCCGGGCACCATCAGTAAGGGGCTGACGCCCACCCAGGGTGTAGGCCGCAGCTCGTCGTTCGCAGGCGGAACCGGAGTTGGCCAGGATGTCGATGAGTTCCTCGTAGCAGCCGCGCCGTTGGTTGCGGAAGTCGGGGGCGAGCGCACCGTCCGGCAGTGCGTCGAGCCACTCCTCGTACCAGGTGAGGAAGTCTGGCTGGGGATGGAAGACCGGAGGTGTGGCAAGGTCTCCGAGGTTGGCGTCGAGGAGCCGACCCCGGGCGGGTCCCGAGATGATCAGCAGTGTCATCTCCAGGCAGCCGCGATGGACGACGGTGAAGGTGCCGGCGTACGAGTTGTTCTGCACGTTGCGCAGCCGCGCCCAATCAGCGGCGACGGAGTCGGTCGGCTCCAGCGCGAAGACGCTCCCAAGTTGCTGACTGGCGGTGGGGATGTCGTGGGCGACCCAACGCGTCAGAGGGAGTAGTCCGCAGTCGGGTCCAATACCCCCATTGCCGATCTCGCGCAGGAATGTGCGATAGCTGCGGGGAAGACGGACGCCATGTCTCGCTTCGTAGGCAACCACTCGTTCTTCGCTGAGGGGGGTGCCCAAGCGTCGACCGCCGGGTGCCCGCACGAAGGTCCGCGGGCGAGGGACGGGTTCTGTACAGGCAGCGGCCAGTTTGGATCGGATGCGGGCGACGATGTCGTCCATGGATGCTTCTTCCAAGGGGCGGCGTCGCCTTATGGGAGGCCGCGTTCGCCGACATCCTATGCGGAGGAGATCCCCGATCAAGATCCAACCATCTTTCGCGGCATCTCAGGCGTGTTCGTTTGAGGAACCCCCAACGAACAATCGTGATCTTGCTCGGCGGGAGAGATCGACCTGCGCTGACGGCGTCTCATTTAGGGTGTCCGGTGATCTGTACGCTGAGCGGGGGCTTACCTACGCTCCGGGCATGAGTGAACGCGTCGGCTACGCGAGATGCAGTCTGGACAAGCAGGACCTCACCGCCCAGCGCGAGATCCTGCTCAGCCTGGACGTCCCGGAAGACCGGATCTACCTGGACCACGGGCTGACCGGAACCAACCGCGACCGGCCCGGCCTGGCCCAGGCCCTCGCGGCGGTGCGCGCCGGCGACACCCTCGTCGTCCCGAAGCTCGACCGACTCGCACGCTCGGTACCCGACGCCCGCGACATCGGCGACTCGCTCATCGCCCGCGGCGTCAAGCTCTCGCTCGGCGGCACGCTCTACGACCCTGCCGACCCGATGGGCAAGATGTTCTTCAACATCCTGGCCACCTTCGCCGAGTTCGAGGTCGATCTGCTGCGCATGCGCACCCGCGAGGGCATGGCGGTGGCGCGGGCCAAGGGCAAGCTCAAGGGGAAGCAGCCCAAGCTCACCGCCCGCCAGCAGACCCACCTGGTCCAGCAGCACCAGTCCGGCGAGCACACCATCGCCGACCTCGCCGAGCTCTTCTCCGTCAGTCGCGCCACTGTCTACCGCGTCCTTGAACGCCACCAGAACGCACCCGCGCCTTCGACCTCCGGCGGGCAGTGACGTGCTGCCCTACGTCTACCAGGTCACCAAGTACGACCCCGCCCACCGCGATGAGCACGGCCACTACACCGGCGCCGAGCCCGCGACCAGCGACCACGGACCGGTCGAAGCCGCCTACCTGCAGGCCGTTGCCGCCTTCGTCGAAGAAACCGGTGTCGACCAGCTGGCCATCCGCGAGCCGCAGATCGGAGGCTTCGCCCACTTCGGCTTGGAGCCACCGCTCGACGGCTACGGCCTGGCCGACCTGTTCCCCGCTGGCCTCGCCGGATTCCACGACGGTGCGCTGGTGCCGATCGCCGTCGGCCTGGAACTCGTCCGGGCCATGCTCCGCGACAACGGCGCCTGGTGCCGCCTGGAGGCGGAGGGAGCGTTCGCCGTCCACGTCGGATGGGACCAGTACCTCTACGTGGGCAGCAGTCGGCCCTGCGAAGCGGCGCTGGCCCGGACCCGCTCGCTCGGGCTGTTCCCGGAACGCCTGGACGCATCTCCGTACGACTTCGCCCCCGACGACCCACAGCACGTGCAACGCCCGGCCGACGCCGACTTCTGGGCCCGCCTGCACTGGACAGTCAGCGCCCACCGCGCCACGTTCCTGGAGGAGACCTACACCGCGAACCCCTCCCGCTGGCACCGCCTCACCCGCGACAACATCGAGGTGGTGCGCTCCCAGCTGACACCTCGCGCGCAGCTGGCGGTCTGGCCGGACCTGCTCACCGACGTCGCCGCGGCCGTGGCCTCTCTGCCCGACGAGGGCCTGGTGGAAATCGTCTGGGAGGACGAGGACGGGCGGATCACCAGCACGGTCGTGGACGAGACCCAGTTCGAGGTAGCGACCTCTCAGCTCGCCAGCGCGTGTGCTGCCGGCGTCGTGTCCCTGGATACCGACGAGCGGCACCCGCTGTTTACCGCTGTACTGCCCGACAACGACGGTGTTCTTCGTGCACGCTGGCAGACCGAACCGACGCCCAGCGACCGGGACTGGGCCTTCCTGAAGACCCTGCGGCGCGGCCAGGTCGTCACCGGCACGGTGACGACCATCGCCAGCTTCGGCGTCACCTTCGTGGACATCGGCGGCTTCACAGCGATGATCAACATTCCGGAGCTGTCCTGGCGTCCGATCAACCACCCGTCCGATGTCGTCAGCGTCGGCCAGGAGATCACAGCCGAAGTCCTCGACGTCGACATGATCCGGGAACGGGTACCGCTGTCGCTCCGAGCAGTGCAGGAAGACCCGTGGCCGCAGGTAGCGCAGCGGATCGGGCAGGTGATCACCGGACCGGTCACCAAGATCGTGCCGTTCGGCGTCTTCGTCCGCATCGAAGACCGAGAGAACGGCTTCGAGGGGCTCGTGCACACCAGCGAGCTGGATGAATCGCCCGGAGTCGTCGTCGAGGTCGGCGACGCCCTTACCGTGAAGATCATCGATGTCGATCTCGCACGGCGTCGCATTGCCTTGTCACAGACGCAGGCCCGTACGACCCGCCATGAGGGAGATCGCCATTCCTGACGAACCGGCTGCCCACACGCGCAAGGAGCAGGAGTCCGAGTCCGGTGCTGAGCCGGATGAGTTGGCCCTGCACCTGGCCTCGTTGTCCCATTCTGAGGCAACCGTCCGAAGGAACGCTGTGGGCGGCATCCAGTCGCACGGGGCAGGAGATCCCCGGGCCGTGACAGCTCTGCTTCCCCTCCTCAGCGACCCCGACGTCCGGACCGGGAGTCGGGCTCGGTACGTCCTGACCTCCTGGGGCCAGTCCATCGTGCCGTTGCTACAGGAGATCCGCCGCACGGGGCCCGGGCGGTTGCGTGCTGCAGCCTTGACCGTCCTCGCAGAGATTGCCGGCGAGGGCGGCCTGTCCGCCCGAGACCGGGCAGCCGTCGAACGTCTGATCCGTATCAAACTTCTCGCCGACCGCCCCGAGCCGCTGTCGGGCTGCTGGATCCACTGGATCGCAGTCCCTGCCGGAGATCAGCAGGGAATCATGGATCTCCTCGGCCTGACCCAGCCGCGACCAGTCACCTTCGCGCTGGCCAACGATGTCGTTGACGCCGACAGCCACGACGGCCCCGGGTGCTTCGCCCGGGTATTCGTCAGCCCCGAGCTCGGCGGCTGGACCTTCGTGGCCGGCCGATGGTGCGACCCGATCGACAACGAACGCGCCGACGAAGTACTCCGGGCATGCGAGAGACTCAGTACCCGTTACGGCCAAGCGCAGGCGTACTACTACGGCGCCCAGGGGGACGGATCCGCGTGGGTAGTCGCCGAGAACGGTGTCGTCATCCGTCGCTACAGCGAGACCGGCGACGGCGAGGACCACCTGCTGACCATCGGCGACCCCCTGTCGTACGAGCGGGATCGCCGCGTTGAACTGGGGCTGTCTCCCGAATGGGACGCGGCCCACGCCTCGGAAGACGAGGAAGACGAATGGAAGTGGGCCGTGTTCGATATGGCTCCGGCTCTTGCCCAGGCCATCGGCCTCAGCCCCCTGACCATCGGTTCCGACGTCCCAATGCGCGGAACAGGGGTACTGGCCCTCACCGAGTACGGAACCGCCAACGGTGTACCACCGGGCGCGTACAGGATCTGATGAACCTGACGCAGTGGCGCGCCCCCTCAGCGGAGCTCAGGGGAACGCATGGGATGTAGCGCACACTCTGCAGCCCAGATCACCGCTCGCCCGAACCTGACGGCAACGCCAGTTTTCTGCGCCGTTCCTACCGGCCCTCCAACTCCTCTGTCACCGCATTGGCTAGCCCGCGGAGATCATTGGTTGGGCGCGTAAGTGTGCCCAGTACGGCGATGCCTGCCGCCAGTGCTGCACGCGCGGTTGCAGACAGCCCCGTCGCTGCTGCGGCGCGCGCGACAAGGAAGTGCTCCTCAGCAGCCCTATGGCCAAGCTGGAGGCCGCGCCAGGCAACGGTGCGGCGCTCCTGCTCATGGAGGTTCAGGTCCAGTGCGAGTTGGTCGGTAGGGGGCGTTGGCGGAGGACCGTCGAGCTCCGCGACGGCACGCTGTAACGACTTCCAGGCCGCTTCGACATCGCCAGCCCGTCGTTGCAGCGTGGCGAGGCTGAGCATCGAGGCCCCACGTTGCTGCGGGTCGTCCTGGAGGGAGGCATGCAACTTCCGCGCGCGTGCAGCCTGGATGAAGTCCCCGAGCCTCGTGAACTGTCCGGCGAGGTGCCCGAGGAGCGGTGCGTCACGCGGTCCCGCCTCATCCAGCAGTCGTAGCAGGATGCTGCGGGCCAGCTCAGTTCGGCCCTGGCGACGGGCCAGCTCGGCCCAAGCGAGCTCATCCTCTTCCGCTGGGTCTTGACCATGGTTGGAGACATCGAACGCGGTCGCCCACGCGCTCAAGTCCTGTGCCGCCTCCGGGAAGCCTCCCAGCCCGTAGTAGACGTCCGAGTTGGCCATACGGAGCGACTGAATCAGCTCGTAGTCCTGGGCGTGCCCGTGCAGACCTACCAGAACCGCAGCCAGACGTAGCTCTTCGGTGTCGCCGACCTGGGCTTCGGCTCGGAGCACCTCCCGCAGAAGCGGGAGGTCGGTGGTCTGGCGGTCGTACTGGGCCGCTCGAAGCAAGGCTGCGCGGCGTGCCGGATCGTCCGCGACCTCAGCCCAGCGGGTGCGGTCCGAGCGAAGCATGACGAGATCTGCTCGCCCTGGAGCGAGGGCGGTTTTCCAAAGAGGCGGGCGCGGGAGCCGGTCAAGCAGGGCATAGGCGCACCCCTCGTCCGCATTGAGCAGTATGAAGTCCGGCTCAGTGCGAAGTAGTGACCGGTGCAGCCGCCGGATCAGTTCCAGCTGCGGGAGCTGGCGAAGTCCAAGCCCGGCCAGAAGTCGGCTGCGATCGAGATCGAGCTGCGAGGCGTAGGAGCCACGGATGCTTTCCTCGGTGCGGGCAACGGCAGCCTCCAGCTCAGCAATGTCGGCCTGGAGGTCGAGGTCTGTGTAGTCCCGCCAGCCCGGTAGACCGATCAATACTTCGAGGGCCTCGTCCACGCTGTCGCCGACCAGGCCGGCCTCGCCCTCGGAGCTGGCATAGAGAACTTCACCGTTCGAGCACACGAAGTAGCTCCCACCGGTGTCGTCTCCAGCCACCACCTTCAGAGCCGTCCCGGATGCCAGCCGCACTGCCTCGCCGTGCTCGGCGCGATCGAGGTCGAAGTCGAACGGGAATGCCGCGACACCAGCCAGCTCCGAGTGTTGACGCAGAAGCTCCAAGGCGCGATCACGGCGAGTCATGGCAGGACCGTAACAGCCATAAACGACCTTGATGGCCGCAAGGGTGCTGACATGACAAATGCGGTGCTCGACCCACAGGAACCGAGTACCGAGCTCCGCTGGTTACGTAGAGCTACTTGTCACTTCGCGGCAGCTTCGGGAGTGCAGGGCCTTGTCCAGCGTCAGGCCGAGGGTGACGAGGTGCTGGAGGAAGTCGACGGCGGCGTTCACTCGGGTGGCGGCCCAGGTGGTACGGCCGCGGGTGCTGGGCATGCGGGCCGCCCGGCGCCGGGCACGGGGCAGGACGGACCAGCAGACATAGGGCTGAAGCAGCGGTGCGTGTTGCGGGTGGCGTAGCAGCGTTCGGGCGAGGTGCCGTTCGATGCCGGCCAGGTGTTCGTCGCGGACGGGGAGGATGCCGTAGGCGACGAGGAGGCTGCGGAGGTAGTCCGTACTTTGCGCGCCGCCCCGTCCCGTGGAGACGGCGAGGGTGTCGAGGTCGGTATGGGTCAACATCCGGCCGGAGGCCGCGATGTCGTGCAGCAGACGGGCTGACTCCGAGGTCCGCAGCCAGGTGAGAACCGTTCGCGGGGACTTGGTGCACTGCCGAAGAGCACGCTGGGGCACTCTTCTGGGGGAGCACCCGCGCAGTCGCGACGGATGGCTACTGAGCTTTGCGGGTTGTCGTCGGGGAGTGACGGTTCATGATCCCTGCGGTATGCCGGTGGTATGCGTTATCCGGAGGGTGGGGGCCTGACCG
>NZ_JBFBAS010000069.1:0-9306 GCF_040682335.1 Streptomyces sp. NPDC051219 | reverse complement strand
GCGCGTTCACGGGGGTGGCCTCCGTCTTATTCGTCGGCGGTGATCCGGGGCCCCCGGCGGCCGCCCGGCGGGGGGGCGGCCGGGCGGGGCCGTTTCAGGCGGCGTCCGGCGCCGCGTCCCGGTAGGGGATCGCAGGCTGCGGGATCCGCCGCAGTGAGGTCACGTCGAGGGCCACCGCCGCGGAGGCCGTGCCCAGGGTGCCGCCCGGATGCCAGGTGCCGGTCACCCGCACCCAGGTGTCGGCGTCCGGGGCCTTCACTCCGTACATCCGAATCGTCAGGGACTGCGAGTCGGCCGCGCAGCAGGAGACCAGGAGCCGGGCCAGGTCCCAGGTGCCGTTCTTGCCGGGTGTGACAAACCCTTCCATGACCACGGTGCGGCCCTCGAGGCTCTGCCTCTCGTCCTGCTGGGCCCGGGCGATGAACTCGGTCAGCGACAGCGGCACCGGCCCCTGGGCGGGCAGCCGCTCGAAGCGTTCGTACTCCTCGACCACCTTGGGGCTGTCGCGCGCGGCCGTGTACGCGCCCAGGGCCGGAGGCGCGAAGAACAGCATCGCGAGCGCCGGCGGGAGCAACAGCCAGGCGACGCGGGGGCCATGGGAGTGATCGTGCCCGTGCGCGTGCGACGTGTCACCGTCGTGACCGAGCTCGTCGTCGTCCTCGTCGAGGTGGTCCATCCGGGCGAACGGGACGCCGTCGCGCCACGCGGCGACCAGTCCCAGGCCGACGAGGACGAGACCGGCGCCGACGAGGAAGGGCTGCAGTCCTTCCTTCACGTAACGCAGGCTGATGTCGCTGAACAGGGAGACCCGCAGGACTCCGGCCCCGGTCAGCAGGAGCAGTACGGACTGAAGGTGGCGTTTCACAGCAGCCACCACCCGGTCAGGGCACTGCACGCGACGGCGACCACCGCGGTCGCCGTCGAGAAACGCAGGGCGAAGGACCGGCCGAAGGTTCCGGCCTGCAGGGCGATCAGTTTGAGGTCTACCATCGGCCCGACCACCATGAACGCCAGGCGGGCCGTGGGCGAGAAGCCGGTCAGCGAGGCGGCGACGAACGCGTCCGCCTCGGAGCAGATGGCGAGCACGATGGCGAGCGCGGCGAGGAAGAGGACCGACATCCAGGGTGAGCCGGAGAAGGTGTCCAGGACCGAGCGCGGCACGGTGACGTTGAACGTGGCCGCCGCCATGGCACCGACCACCAGGAACCCGCCGGCGTGCAGGAAGTCGTGCTGGAAGCCCAGCTGGAACTCCTCCCACCGGCTGCGCCCGGCCCGGTGGCCCGTGTGCCGGGCCGGCATCCGGAGCCATTCGGCGCGTCCGAGCTTCAGCCACAGCCAGCCCATCGCGGCGGACGTGGCGAGGGATGCGAGGAGCCGGGCGGCGACCATCTCCGGGCTGCCGGGGAAGGCCACGGCGGTGGAGGCGAGCACGATGGGGTTGACGGCGGGCGCGGAGAGGAGGAACGCGAACGCGGCAGCGGGTGTGACGCCGCGCCTGATCAGACTCCCCGCGACCGGTACCGAGGCGCACTCGCAGCCCGGCAGGACGATCCCGGCCGCGCTCGCCACCGGGACCGCGAGCGCGGGATTGCGGGGCAGAGCCTTGCTGAACACATGCGCGGGTACGAACGCGTTGACGGCCCCGGAGATCAGCGTGCCCAGCAGAAGGAACGGCAGGGCCTGGACGGTGATCGCCACACAGATCGTCTGCCACGCCAGGAAACCGGGGTGCGACAGCGCGTCGGCGGCCCCCGCCAACCAGGCGAGCGTGAGGAGGAGGACAACGGCGAACGCGCCCGCGACGAGCACGGCCATGGAGGTGCGGCCGTCACGGGTGACGTGGGTCGGCGGCCGGGTGGTGTCAACCCTCGGGGCTTCCACCAGTCCTTCCGGGTTGTTCACTTCAGCTCCGGTCTTCGGTGAGAAGTCCTCACGATAGCCGGAAGATCTGAGGCTCATCCGGCACGCTGCCGGGAGAGCGGCCGACGGGAGCCGGAGCCGGTCGGACGAGTGGGCAGTGTCCGTCAGCGTGTCGCCGAGACCTGGGGCATCGGCCGGTCGGACGTGTAGTAGGCCACCGCGGAGGCCAAGACCTCGTCGACGGTCAGAACAGGTCCAGCGGTATGGGCGGTGGGGACTCCGTGCGCGTTCATGGCGCGGAGCATCCGCCGCCACTCGGCCGCGGACACCTCGCCGTCACCGTCGGCGTCCGCGATGGTGATGGCCGCTTCGACCCAGGGCAGGACGATGTAGGCGAAGCCTTCCGGATTGTCGAGCAGACTGGCGGTTGCCGCCCGGACGAACTCCTCCTTCGTGAGGGAGCCGTCGCGGTCGACGTCCGCGGCATCGGCCAGCCCCTGCCAGAAGCGCTCCGCCCCGTCCACGAGGGCCCTGCCGCTCGCCGTGTGCTCCGACTCGTCGAACTCGGCGAGGACGACGCCGGCCATCTCCCGGAAGTCGTGCACGCTCACCGCTCCGTCGCGGTCGCGGTCGAACGAGGCGAACCGGGATGCGATCTTCTCCTGGTACTCCCTCAGGCCCATGCGCGTGCGTCCCTTCATCGATTGGGGGTGGGGCGATCCGGACCGGCCGGTACCTCACGCCTACCCGCCGCGCGGCCGAGGCGATCGGTTCATGTGCTCCAGGCGCCCGAATGGCGGCCCGGCCTTGAAGACGGCCCGGATGGGAGCCGGTGGCGCTGGGACGGCGGGGCGGGAGTGACGGTCAGGTGTGCACGATGCTGTTGTGACCGTCGTGGTCGTCGGCCTGCTCCTCGTCGAACCAGTAGTCGCCGTGGGCCAGATAGCGGAACCCGTACCGCCGCTCGCTGGGCAGGGCGATCGTCACTGCGCGGGTGCCGTCTCCGCGCGCGACGAACGGGTGGGTGCCGGGCTGCCAGTCGTTGAAGTCGCCGACGACGCTGACATGACCACAAGGCTGTTCTGCGGGGATGATGAAAGTGATCTCGGTGCTCTTCCGGCGCCGGGTGCGCTCCAGCATGGCGAAACCTTTCGTCTGGATCGGATCAGCATCCTCATCTCCCCGCGCTCCGGCCGCGTTCCGGCTGCCGACGGGGCGGTCCGTCGCTCATTCGGCCCAGCGCGGTGGCGTCGGTGGCCCCTGTGACGAGAGGGGTCACCGACCCATCCCGGACGGCGAAGCGGGGCGGGCGACGCCGGCGCTAGCCGGTAGGGCGCCCGCCGCCGGCCGGCCTCGTTCCGATGACGACGGTGGCGTTCAGTTCGTCGGAAGTGACCACCCGCGGGATCAGTCCGCTGCGGGCGACGTTTTCGACGGTCGCCGGCGCCTGGCGCCCGCTCGACTCGATCAGCAGGTGGCCACCCGGCGCAAGCCACTGCGGCGCCGCCGCGGTCACCCGCCGTTGTACGTCAAGGCCGTCCGCGCCGCCGTCGAGCGCGATTCTCGGCTCGTGTACGCGGGCTTCAGGCGGCAGCAGCCCGATCGCCCCGGTGGGTACGTAAGGGGCGTTGGCGACCAGGACATCGACGCGGCCCCGCAGCGCGGCGGGGAGCGGCTGGTACAGGTCGCCCTCGTACACCAGGCCACCGGATGGGGCGACATTGCGGCGAGCACACCGCACCGCGGCGGGCTCGATGTCCACGGCGTGCAACTCGACCCGGCCGAGGTCCGCGGCCAACGCGGCGCCGACCGCGCCGGAGCCGCAGCACAGGTCGACGACGACCGCTTCCGGCCGGGCCCGACGGGAACGTCCGTCCCGGGCCAGGGCCGCAGCCTGGCGGACGAGGAACTCGGTGCGACGACGGGGGACGAAGACGCCGGGGTCCACGGCTATCCGCAGCCCGCAGAACTCGGCCCAGCCGAGGACGTGTTCGAGAGGCAGGCCTATGGCGCGCCGGTCCACCATGGCGGCGAGGTCGGCGGGTGTGCGTGCCGTGGAGATGAGCAACCGCGCCTCGTCCTCGGCGAACACACAGCCGGCGGCACGAAGCCGGGTGACGATCACGGACCGGCGGAGCGGTGACGGGGAAAGCGACATGGGAACCTTTCGGGATGCCGAAGGGCGCCCTCCCGGTCACCTACATCGAGGAGCCGCACGGCCGTGAGATGAGAGCACCCAGCCTGACACAGCGGTAATGGGTCTCACCTCCTCGGTCGTTCACTGCACGAGACAGCAACACTACATGCACGCCCGGCTGCCGCGCCCTCCCATCGTGCCGGGGTAGCTTCGGCAGACGACAGCACGCACCCCGAAGAGAGCCCCATGACCGCGCAGTTCCCCGAACGCGAAGCGCCCGGCGCGGGCAGCATCCCCGTCCTGGACGAGCGGGTCACGCACTGCCGGGCCTGCCCCCGCCTGGTGGCCTGGCGGGAGCTCACCGGTCGAGAGGGAAGACAGGCGTACCGGGGATGGGACTACTGGGCGCGGCCGGTGCCCGGTTTCGGTCCTGCGGACGCCGCCATGATGGTGGTCGGTCTGGCTCCGGCCGCACACGGCGGAAACCGCACCGGGCGGATGTTCACCGGCGACCGGTCGGGCGACGTGCTCTTCGCGGCACTGTACGAAGTCGGCCTGGCCAGTCAGCCGGAGGCGACGCACCGGGACGACGGCTTGCGTCTGCGCGGCGTACGCGTCACCGCTCCGGTGCACTGCGCGCCGCCCGCCAACAAGCCGACGCCGGCCGAGCGGGACACCTGCCGGCCCTGGCTGGTGCGGGAACTCCAGTTGCTGCGCCCCACCATGCGGTCGCTCGTGGTGCTGGGCGCGTTCGGCTGGCAGGCGACGCTGCCCGCTCTGGCGGAGGCGGGCTGGATCGTGCCGCGGCCCCGGCCGGCCTTCGCGCATGGGGCCCACGTCCCCCTGACGGCCACCGACGGCGGCCCGGACCTGCACGTTTTCGGGTGCTACCACGTCAGCCAGCGCAACACGTTCACCGGACGGCTGACGCCCGCCATGCTGACCGGGGTCCTCACGGCGGCGGCTCGCGCGGCGGGGCTCGGGAACTTCGGCTGTACGGGCGACTGACCGCACCGTCGGCCCAACAGGACGCGCCGGTAGGGCGAAGGGTGGCCATCCTGAGCCAAACCCTTCGAGGAAAGGCCAGCCATGCTGGAGCGTAGCCGGGGCAAGAAGCACACCGAGATCACTTTCGTCATCCCCGCGGACCGGCCCTGCGGCCACGTCAGCGTCGTGGGCGATTTCAACGACTGGCAGCCGGGCGCCCACCCCTTCGTCGAACAGGGCGACGGCTCGCGCTCCGTCACCCTCGCGCTCCCCAGCGAACAGCGCTACGGCTTCCGCTACCTCGCTCACGGCGACTACTGGTTCAACGACGACCACGCCGACGAGCAGGACGGTCACAACAGCGTCATCCACACCTGACCGAGGGCCTCCGGGCCCGTCCCGGTGGCCTCCCGTATTCCCGGTGCCGGAGGCCACGCACCGATGAGAGTGGTTGGAGGGCAACTGCACGGGTGCCGGGAGGCTGGTCTGCCTCGAACCGACGCGGTCCGGCGGCGTCAGCTGCTGTCACAGAGAGGGAGGGTCTTCCGATGGATCGCACGCGCAGCCGACCGGGCACCGCTGCCTCCCGAACCGCGGCGGTCGGTTCGTCCCAGGCACGCGCAGGCCTGGAGCCCATGAGCCGGAGGCTGTGGCGGCAAGTCGCGCTCCTGGCCGCACGAGTGGGCCGGCAGGTGTACGCCATGGGCCTCACGTGCGTCTCGGCCGCGGCCGAGCGGCTGGCTCCGGCGATCCGCCGATGCACACGGCGCTCACGTCAGTCACGACATGCACCTCCCGGTGCCTGTCCTTGCGCCTCCCGGCGCCGGGCGCGGGGCAGAAAGCGGCGCGGCGGCAGTCACTGCAACGAGGGATGAGGCGGCGCCGAACCCCCCGGGGGTTCCGCGCCCTCGCGCCGCCCGGCGCGGGCGCGTTGCTGTTGCCTGACGTATTTCTCCGCCTCCAGGGCGGCCTCGCGTGCGGTTCGCTGGCCCAGGAGGACGCACAGCGTGTAGGCCGCGTCTTCGAAATGGCTGCGATTCTCGCCGTGCGTCGGATCGGCGAGCATACGGCGCTCCAGATCTCGATACCGGGTGAGGAGACTGCCTATCAGGTCGTGGTCCGGCAACAGCATGTAACTCCTCCTCGCGTGAGGGGGCTCCTGCCTGCTTCAGCTGCCCATTCTCCGCCTCGGAGCAGAAGTTCTCCACCCAGAGCCCGACACCCCCCAGCGCCCAGAGCCAAAGCCCCCAGCCGGAGCCGAGAGCCGGAGCCCTGAGCCGCCCCCGCCGGGGCCCGGGGGCGGGTTTCGTTTCGGCGTACGACTCCTGGGCACCCGCGTCGAGGCGCCGAACGCGCTTCGATTCCGATGCGTGACGGAGGCACATCATGCGCGCACTGACATGGCACGGTCGGCGGGACGTCCGTGTGGACACCGTGCCCGATCCGCAACTGAAGGACCCCACGGACGTCATCGTCCGCATCACGTCGACCGGCATCTGCGGATCGGATCTGCATCTGTACGAGGTTCTGGGCCCGTTTCTCGATGCCGGGGACATCCTCGGTCATGAGCCCATGGGCGTCGTCCAGGAGGTGGGGGAGGGCGTGACGGCGCTGACCCCCGGCGACCGGGTCGTCGTGCCGTTCAATGTCTCGTGCGGCAACTGCTTCATGTGCGACCAGGGTCTGCACTCCCAGTGCGAAACCACGCAGGTACGTAAACGGGGCATGGGCGCCGCCCTGTTCGGCTACACCAAGTTGTACGGCCAAGTGCCCGGCGGCCAGGCGGAGTATCTGCGGGTGCCCTTCGGCAACAGCCTGCCGATCAAGGTGCCGGACGGCCCGCCTGACGAACGCTTCGTCTACCTCTGATCTTGGCCAGTGCTCCGCCCTTCAGGGCGGGGGTGAAGGCCGTCCTTGGCCCGGAGGCGCGGAGCGCCGGAGTGCTCTGCGTCTTCGGGGTGGCGGTCAGACGGGACGCTGCTGGTTTTCGATGTACTGCTTGACGACGGTCAGGGGTGCCCCGCCGCATGATCCTGCGAAGTAGGAGCCGGACCAGAAGTGTCCGCCCCACAGGTACCGGCGGACGTGGCTGTCGTACTCCTGGCGGAGCCTGCGGGAGCTGACGCCCTTGAGGGAGTTGACCAGCTTGGAGAGCTGGACTTTGGGCGGGTAGTGCACGAGCAGGTGGACGTGGTCCTGTTCGCCGTTGAATTGTTTCAGCTCCGCCTCGAAGTCGGCGCAGACCTCCCGCGTGATCTCTTCGGTGCGGGTCAGCATGGTGTCGGTGAACGCATTCCGCCGGTACTTCGTGACAAAAACCAAATGAACGTGCAGGTGGTGGACGACGTGACGTCCGGTGCGTATCTCGGGATTAGGATTCCAGCGCGGTGACATAAACCAATGCTATGCTCTCGGTCGTGAGTCAAGACACCCTGGTCAAACGGCAGTTCGGGCACCGTGCCCGTCTTTCACTGTCTCCTGCCGGGGTTCGCGCGGCGGATGGTCAGGCGCACGCGGCCCGCACCATGTGGAATCTTCTGCACGCGTGGTGGCGGATGATGCCGAAGGAAATGCGGACTCATCCGAACGCGGACGCCGCGATCCGCCAGGCCCGCGAGGACATCGACTTTCTTGCTGTCCTTCCCGCGCAGGCCGCGCAAGCGGTGTTGAAGACGTACTTCCGGGCGTGGAAGAACTGCTGGGAGGGCCGCGCCGACGCCCCGAACTTCAAGGGCCGGTTGCGCACGGTGATGTCCGTGGACATCCCGCAGGGCCGGGACCTGAACATCACCCGCGTGCACCGCCGCTGGGGCATGGTCAACATTCCCAAGGTGGGCCGGGTCCGCTTCCGGTGGACCAAAGACCTTCCGGTCGGCACGCGTGCAGGCGCGGAGAACCGGATCACCGGGGCACGACTGATCAAGGACGCGCTCGGCTGGCACATCGCCTTGCGTGTTCAGGCCTTGGCGGTCAAGCCCGATCCCCACCAGGGGCCGGATGTCGGCATCGACGTGGGAGTCACCGTGCCCATAGCCCTCTCGGACGGCGAAACGTACGAGCACGGCGAATGGCTGACCGGCAAGGAGAAGGCCAGGCTTGTGCACCTGGAGCAGCGCGCCGCGCAGCGTAAGCAGCACCGCAAGCCCGGCGAGCGCACCAGCCGCCGGCTGCACCGCACCTACGACCAGATCGCAGGACTCCGCGCGAAAGCCAAGCGCCGGGCCCTGGACTGGCAGCACCGGACGACCACCGTCATCGCCCGCACATACGGCACCGTCGTGGTCGAAGCGCTCAGCATCACGAACATGGTCAAGTCGGCCAGGGGAACCATCGAGGAACCGGGGAAGAACGTTGCCCAGAAGTCTGGGCTGAACCGCTCCATCAGCGGGGAGGCATGGGGCCGGACGGTCACCATGCTGACGTACAAGACCGCCCAGCTCGGCGGCACCCTGCACAAAGTCCCTGCCCCCGGCACCTCCAGGCGCTGCTCAGCGTGCGGCTTCACCACGCCCGGCAACCGGGAGAGCCAGGCCGTGTTCGTGTGCAAGAACCCGGACTGCGGCTGGTCGGGCAACGCCGACCACAACGCAGCCCGGAACGTCTTGCACCTGTACCGGATGGGCCACGCGCTCATCCCGGCTGCCGGGAGGGCAGTCGTCAGGCGCGCGAAGCGCGTCAAGCCCGCTGCCGCGAGGTAAGCAGGAATCTCCCGGCCTTCAGCCGGGAGAGCACTTCAAGGAAACCGGACCGCCAACGCGTCGTCGACCCTGACGTCGCTGAGCACGGGAACCACCAACTGCACCCCCAGGACCGACCTCTCCTCCTACTGGACGCCCACCCTCTACCAGAACGGAGTGCCCGTGGCCCCCGAACGGGTCACGGTCTACTACCAGGGCATCACCGACCACACCCACGCCGTCGCGCACCCGCGCGGCCTGCAGTATGTCGTCGGGAACGCCCTGGCCACGAGCCCGGACGACAATCCGGCCGCGCGCTGGTCGTGTGTGGGCCGGCCCGAGTCCGGCCGCGACTTCATCACCTGCCCGGCCGGAACGAAACTGGAGAACTATCTGGACTTCCCGACCTGCTGGGACGGTGTCCGCCCGGACAGCCCCAACCATCGCGATCACATGACCTATGCCGCAGGACAGACCTGCCTGGCCAGTCACCCGGTGCCGGTGCCGCGGCTGGAATTGCTGATCACCTGGCCGGTGAACGGCGGCGGTCTCAGAGGGTCCTACGTTGTTGTGTGGGTTGGACGGGCCAGTCGTAAGGTCCAGAGATCCAGAGACACTGGGTATGGCTTTCAGAGGGTTGCCGTC
>NZ_JBFBAS010000068.1:0-11596 GCF_040682335.1 Streptomyces sp. NPDC051219 | reverse complement strand
AGGATGACCAGGCGACGTCCGTGCGCGGCCAGCGCGGCCTCGACGAGTTCGACGTTCATCCGCCCGAGGCGGTCCTTGTGCTCGACGACCACCGTGGTCACGGCCGGGTCGGCCAGCAGGCGCCGGACCTTCGCCCGCCCGCCGTTCATGCCCGAGGCGACCTCGGACTCGACGCGCACGACACGGTGCCCGGCCTTCGCCACCCACTCCGCGAGCCGGGCGGTCTGCCGCTCCAAGTCAGCCTTCTGGTCGTGGGAAGAGACCCGGGCATACAGGCCCACGCCGCCGATGACGCCGACGGCCTGGCTGGCCTCGACGTTCACCAGGATCGTGCGCGGACCCACCCGCATCGCGGGCACCGGCAATGTTCCTTCACGGAACCAGCGACGCGCGGTCTGCGGGTGGACACCCTGGGCCCTCGCCCACTCGGTCAGATTCACAATCCCGACCGTACAGAGTGCTCACTCATAAACGCTCATGATCACTCACTCTTCACTAGAACGAGTGCAGTTCAACCCCCGGTCCTCGCCGATCGACGTGTACGTCCGAAGGCCGGCCCAGACTGCGAACACGTCGCTGAGCGCGACGGCCGTCAGCGGCACCGACACGGCGACCAGCAGGCCGCGCGACGACGGCGGTACCCGACTCGGCAGCGGAGGACGCGGACGAAGTTCGTCAGGGACCCTTGGCACCGCCTCCGGCCCCGGGATCGCCTTCGGTCCCCGTCCCCGGTTCAGGACCGGATTCGGTGCCCTTGTCGGCCTCGGGCGCCCGTCCGATACGGATCTCGAACTCACCCGCGTACTTCTCATGCCCCGCGATCACGGCCGTCTCCATGGCTTCCTCGGCGACCTCGCCACGGATGATCAGCGGGTCCAGGCGCAGATCGCGCATGAGGGACATGCACATGCCGATCATCACGAAGACGAACGGAGCGGCGACGAGAATCGTCAGATGCTGCAGACCCGCCAGGGCGTCGCCCTTGCCTTCCCCGACGAGCAGCATCACGGCCGCCACACCACCGGTCACCACGCCCCAGAAGACGACGACTAGCCGGGCCGGTTCGAAAGTGCCCTCCTGGGAGAGCGTGCCCATCACGATCGAGGCGGCATCGGCCCCGGAGACAAAGAAGATCCCGACCAGGATCATGACCAGCAGACTCATCACGCCCGCGATCGGGAACTGCTGGAGAACGCCGAAGAGCTGGCCCTCGGGCGTTGTCTCCTCCCCGAGCCGTCCGCGCTCATGGAGCCTCATCGCCGTACCGCCGAAGATGGCGAACCAGATCAGACTGACGGTGCTGGGAACCAGGATCACGCCGCCGACGAACTGACGGATGGTGCGCCCACGGCTGATACGGGCGATGAACATGCCGACAAATGGCGTCCAGGAGATCCACCAGGCCCAGTAGAAGACCGTCCAGCTGCTCAGCCAGTCTGCGACGCCCTCGCCCCCGGTGGCCTCGGTACGGCCCGCGAGCTGCGGCAGATCACCGAGGTAGGCGGCGATCGACGTGGGCAGCAGATCAAGGACGAAGATGGTCGGCCCGGCGATGAAGACGAACCCGGCAAGCACCACGGCCAGCACCATGTTGGTGTTGGACAGCCACTGGATTCCCCGCTCGACACCGGAGACGGCCGAGAACACGAAAGCGACCGTCAGTACCGCGATGATGGAAACGAGCAGTCCGGTGCCGGCCTTCTCCATCCAGCCCAGTTCCCTGAATCCGCTGCCGATCTGTAGAGCGCCGAGGCCCAGGGAGGTTGCGGAGCCGAAGAGCGTGGCGAAGATCGCGAGAATGTCGATCACCCGGCCGGGTACGCCGTCGGCGCGCTTCTTGCCGATCAACGGCTCGAAGACCGCGCTGATCGTCTGCCGCCTACGGCGCCGGAAGGTGCTGTACGCGATGGCGAGGCCGACCACCGCGTAGATCGCCCACGGATGAAGGGTCCAGTGGAAGAGCGTAGTGGCCATGGCCGTCTGCATGGCTTCCGCCGAGTCTGCGGGGTCGGTTCCAGGCGGCGGGTTGATGTAGTGCGCGAGCGGTTCGCTGACGCCGTAGAACATCAAGCCGATGCCCATTCCTGCGCTGAACATCATCGCGACCCAGGACACGGTGCGGAACTCGGGAGCTTCGTGTTCCTGGCCGAGCGTAATCCTGCCGTAGCGGCTGACAGCCAGCCAGAGAGCGAAGACCACGAAGGCGGAGGCGGCCAGTACAAAGGCCCAGCCGCCGTTGTGCATCAGGCCGTTCAGCAGGGTGTCGGATGCTCTCTCCAGCGCCTTGGTGGAGACGGACCCCCAGACCACGAAGGCGAGGGTGAGCACGGCCGTCACACCGAACACCACCCGGTCGGTCACGGGCGGCTTGTCCTCCTGCGGGTGGCGGCCCGGCAGAGCCGCCCTCACCGGCAGCCGACGCCGTTGCTCCGGCTTCTGTTCGTCGTGCGACACAAGCGGCACCTTTCACGGTTCTGGGGGACCTGCTTTCGCTCTCCGCTACCCCCTACCACATGTGATGCACACCACAGCCCTCAACAGGCGGCGCCCGGTCCACCTGAAGCGAGGTGATAGGCCGCACGCGCGTCGAGGAGCAGCGGGACGAGCTCCCGCTGCGGCTGGCGCAACGGTACGAACGCGCCGCTCTCGTCCGGCTGTGACCTGACGCCGTGCAGCGCCAGTTCGTCCTTCACCTCCACGTACTTGGCGCCATCAAGGCGATAGCCGCACGGTGGGTCCTGGAGCGTCGTCTGCTCGGGGGTGCGGGGGTGTTGTCGGCACCGCCCAGATACACGGGGCCCCGGTCCTCGAAGCGGGTCGCCCTGGCCCTCGCCGTCACGGCCTCGATCCGGCCGCGCCGCCGCTCGTCGCTGAACGCCAGCAGACCTTCCAGCGCCGCCGGTTGGCTGCTGACCCGGCGCCGGTTGTTGAGTGCCGGGTCCTCCTTCTCCCGCTCGGTCAGCGGATCGACCCGGCTCTATGAGCAGCCCGACCGCGTTCTTGATCCCGGAGGTCTTGCGCAGGATGCGTTCCTGACCGTTGCCCGCGGTCTGCTTGACGGGATTCCCGGTCACCGGGTCCGTCCAGATGCCGTACGTACCGGTGCTGTAGCCGCCGTCGGCCGCGGCCGGGCGGACGTACGCGCCCGGGAGCGTCTGTACCTCCCGGCGCACATCGGCGTCGGGCTTCGTAGAAGGTGTTGAACGTACTCGTCACTCGCTGCCAGTAACTGGCCTAAGACATGACGATGCAATCCGCCGTTCCGGCCGCGGTGCCGCCAGCGCCGGCCACCAGGATGGTCCGTCCCTGCTGCCTTGATACGGCTGCCCGAATCGCACCTGCGGACGCCTGGGCGCCCTCGTCCGGGTTCAACTCGCCGTAAAGGGTCAGCAACGCTGGCAGGTCCGCCTCAGCCGCTGACCGCAGAAGTGATCTTCATGCGACGCTGAGCGGAATCCGGTGACTGGTTTGCTTCGCGACCAGGTCGCCAACGGTCTTCTCCGCGCTGGGTTGTCGCCCTCGGTGTACAGGATGGCGCTGTCAATGTGACCGTGGCAGACGAGCATCACTCCAAATAGCGCCGCACAGCCGCACCTCAGCAACGGCCCCGTCGCCAGCCCGAACCCCTTTTCAGGGGCTGCTGGCACCGCTGGTGGCGGCGGCCGCTGTGGTCGTCTTCGCGGCGCTCCGCGATGCCGCGCTGCCCGTGTGGATCATCTCTCTGGTGCTCTCCGTGGGAATCGCGTCCTGGGGAACCGTACGGGGGCTGCGCACCATGGCCCGCCGGATATTCAGCATCGTGGAGCCGTACGGGCAGTGCCGCATGGTGGCCGACGACCGCGGCGCGGTCAGCACCGGCGAGCGGGTGTCCTTCACCACCGACTGGACGGTGTTCCGGGAGTACCTGGAGACGCCCGGGCTCTTCGTGCTGCTGGGCGGCGAGCGCGCGGCCGGGGTCGCAGTGCTGCCCAAGCGGGGGGCCCAGGATCCCGCGGACGTGGACCGGCTCCGCGCGATCCTGGACCGGAATTTGAAGCGGCTCTGATCTGGAGCGAACGCCACCGGTCGGGGCGAATCGCCACAGCGACGCGATGCAGGCCCATGACCCGCAGCTCCGGCAGCGTCGCGGCGGGCGCGCCACCACCACCGGCGGGATCACGGCCACCAGTACCGGCTCCGGCTCACCGCGCAGCGCCCGCAGACACGCCGGGCACAGCTGCGACGTGCAGCAGAGGGCCGCGCGCATGATCAAGCGGCCAACCCACAGAGGTGCGGCCGCGGTGTCGACGGCGAGCGCGCTCATGGGACCGGCGCCGCGAGGAGGGAAACCAGCTGCGTGTCCTTCAGGCCCGCGCGGTACGTCTTGCGGCGCTCGGTGTGCACGCTCCGCCGGGCCAGGCACAGTTCGCCAGCGGGGACGTGGCAGTCCGGGCAGGGGACGGAGAACGCACCGTGCCTGAACCGGCGGTTCGTCTCGTACATTGCGTCCAGCATCGTGTCGATGGGTGACATCTGGGCGGTCACGCGTTCTCCTCCGTGCTTGCCGGGGCCGCTTCCTTCGACGGCCACGGCTCCCAGCGTGTGACCGCCTTCTCCACCTGCCCGCCCGCCGACGACTTACCGGTCTCGAAGTCCCGCATGCGGTTCTCCCAGACGGTGATCCGGCCGTGCGCCGTGGCCGGCTTGGCGTACGGCCCCTCGTACGGAGTCTCCTCACTGCCGTCAGCGCGCGTGAAGACGATGACAGCACGGATGGAAGACTTCGCCACCCTCGGGGTTGCTGCTGCGGGCCACCAGGCGTCCACCCCCTCGAGACCGGAACGGTGATGTCGGACGGGAGCCTTCGGGCAGCGGCGGGTCATCGGTGCGCAGGCGGTACAGCCACATGCCCCTTTCGTGGGCGCCTCGGCGCGCTTGCCACCGGACGGTGGAGCAGCCCGGCCGCTCGGGTATCACCCGTAGCAACCCTCAGCGGCACCGTGGACGGCGGAAGGGCGAGCGGCCCGGACGCGGGGCCTCGACGCCCCTGTACGGGCCGTCCGGGAACGCGACGGGGTACGGCGCACGGGGGCCGGGTCATGGCCTCGGCGGACCCTCCGGTGCTCCCCCACCCAGTCGAACACCCTCCACGGCGATCGGGCTGGGGCTGTAGCCGAGGACCGCCCGCAGCGCGGCGACCGCGGACAGGAACTGGTGCCGGGAAGGTTCCTCCACTGGTCCCGCAGCAGCGCGCAGCGACCCGTGCGCCGTCGGCCGCGAGCCGCTCGGCGATGGCTCTCCCCACGTTCCGCCACGGAGGTTCAGATCCGTCTCCGGTGCTCGCGGCCGACCGCGGCACGTGACCGTCTGGAACCTGAACCGCTCAGCGTCGCCATCGCCCGCGCGCCGTGACGCTCCACGTCAGCTCACGCACGGAACGCTTCCGAACGTTCCGGAGACGCCTGAGTCAGGGCCTTCGCGACCTCCTCGACGCCGGCGCGCAGTCCATAGACGGGGGTGCCGGGCTGCTGGCGCCAGGACTCCTCGATGCCGCCGGCGTCCACGGTGTCGAAACCGAGTTCATCGATCAGCTCACGGACGACCTTCTTGGCGGCCTCGTCGTCACCGGCCACCGGCAGTGCGATGCGTTGCGGGTCGCCCTTGGGGCGCGGCCTTTCGATGATGTCCTGGGCGTAGGTGCCGTTGAACGCCTTGATAACCGAGTGGCCGATCTGCCGCTCGGTCCAGCGGCTCTCGGCCAGCCCCTCATCCTCGATCATGGCGAGCTTCCCGTCGCGCTCCTTCGGGTAGTAGTTGCCGGTGTCGATCACGGCGACGTTCTCGGCAGCCTCGCCGAGGAGGCCGGCCGGCAGGTCGGGCACGTTCTTCAAAGGTACGGTCACCACCACGACCTGGGCGCCGCGCGCCGCCTCGGCTGCGGCGACCGGGGTGGCGCCGGTCTCTTCCGCGAGCGCGGTCAGTGTGTGCGGGCCGCGTGAGTTGGCTACGGACACGTCGTGCCCGAGCGCGGTCAGCCGCCGGGTGAGGTTTCCCCCGATGTTGCCCGCGCCGATGATGCCGATCTTCATTGGATCCTCCTCATTGTGCTGGAGCCATGTACCCCATCTGGTTGCAACCGCGGGGCCGTCAGCGCTATTTCGGGAGAATGCATCGGTTGGCGCAGATCGGCTGTTGGGTTTCGCCATGGGCCTCTCTCCATGGCGCCCCGGAGCTGATGAATCAACTGCGGCGACGCACCCGTGCGGGTGCGGAGGTGTCGTTGATCTTGCACTTCTGGCCCGAGCCGGTCGTGATGACCTTGGACTTCTCCCGGGTGTCGTAGGAGCCGTTCTCGACCTGCTGCAGGGATTCAGTTTCCGGGCCACGACGCGGTAAGCCGGGACCTTGGTGAGCATGGCCTTATCGGCCAGTGACTTCTCGCAGTCGGCGTGGTGTCCTGAGACCGACCGGCAAATGGATCACTTGAGGCGTCGGGTCGTGGGTCGGCCGTCCCAGCGGTAGCGGCTCGTTGCTCGGCGGATCAGCATACGGAGCGTGACGATCGTGGCGGCGAGGTAGAGGTAGAAGTCCACGGTGGTGCCGGTCTTCTCCGTGCAGCGCCGCAGCTTGCCATAGTCGTTCATCCATGAGTGCGTGCGCTCGACCACCCAGCGCTTGCCTGCCTCGATCGGGGCCGGTACGCCCTTGCGTGCGATCTCGGCGGTGAATCCCAACTCTGTTACCGTGAACGGGACTTGGCACTGTCGTAGCCGCGGTCGAGGTTGACGTTGACCGTCGTCGGCATCGCGCCGACTTGAGCCTTCGCCGCGTCCAGGGTGGGACCGAGCAGGGGCGAGTCATGCCGGTTGGCGCCGTCGGAGACGATCCCGAGCGGGACGCCGCACGTGTCGGAGGCAACCGAGCGCTTCAGTCCCTGCTTGCCCCGGTCGACCAGGGAGCGCCCTGCCTTCTCGCCGCCGGACGGGGCCTTGGTGACGCAGCCGTCCACTGAGATCTCTCGCAGCCCGAGGCCGATCATCCGGTCGTACGCCACAAGCGCGAGGGCGTGCTCCTTTTCGGATATACCCAGTTCAGCCCACTCTTTGACACGTCGTCGGATCGTACGGTCAGAACATCCGGGAGTGGAGATGCGCTCGTATCCGGAGCCGTGGACCAGCGCGAGCACGATGTGCTCGAAGACCGTCCGGTCGGCGATCCGGCGGCGGTGACAGCCCAGCGGATGGTCCGCGACGAACTCTCCCCGGGCGGGCAGGAGTGCGGCGAACTGGTCCCAGAGGGGTTCAAGCAGGCAAGATGGCAGCGCGGGCACGGCCGTCCTTCGTGATCACTTGAGCGTAGAGAACTCCATGATCACGGGGACCCGTGCCCGCACTGTATCCAGCCCATCTCCCGAACCCACAGCGGCCGCCTATTGCCGGTCGGTCTGAGTCAGGAATTCTGTTCCCCACGAGTTCGGCCGCCCCGTGCCGACGCCGAAGACCAGGCACTGCGTGGACGGCGATCAAGGCGATGACGAAGCGCTCGAGCGGAGTTGTGGCCTGGTCGAGCAGACCGGAACGTCGCTCCACGGGCCACGATAACCGGCTCATTGCCTGCTACGAGTCCGCGCCGGGCCCCACGGCCGACGCTGCGGGGCGGACCTCCCGATGGCGGAAGGTCGAGGCCGTTCATCCGGTGAAGGATGCGCGCCGTCCCCGCAGTCGGGCCCGGGGAGGCATGGTCGGATTCCTGGTGACCCTATCGGGCTGTTCCGAAGTCCTGTGTCCAGTAATTGCCGGGCTGCGCGAGACCGATGCCGATCTCCTTGAACTCACAGTTGAGAATGTTGGCCTTGTGGCCGGGGCTGTCCATCCAGCCCGTCATCACGTTCTCGGGGGTGGTGTAGCCGTAGGCGACGTTCTCGCCGTATGTCCTCCAGCTGTACCCGGCACGCGTGATCCGGTCGCCCGGATTCGACCCGTCGGAGCCCGTGTGGGACATGTTCGTATGGGCAGACATGTCCTTACTGTGGTCGAGTGCAGCCTTTGACAGTTTTGCGTTCAGGGTCACCGGAGAGCATCCGGCCTTGCTGCGCTCGCTGTTGACGAGCTGCAGAACGCGGGCCGTGGCCCCGGACGCCGGGGCGGTGGCCGTCGGCGCGACGGGCATCGCGGTCGCCTTGGGTGCGCTGGGCGTCGCGGTCACCTTCGGCGTGGGTGCCTTCGGCGTGGTCGGCGTCGCGGTGGCTTTGGGTGCGCTCGGCGTCGCGGTGGCCTTCGGCGCACTCGGCGCCGCCGCGTGCTTCCACCACCCTCCCGCTTCCCGCTCATGACCCCATGAGGTACCCGCCCAGCGCTGCTCGGCGTCCTCGCCCTTCCAGTGGCGGGGGGACTGCCTGGCCGCATCCTCCTCGAGATTCATGCAGGCCATGGCGGCGGAGGGCACGCCCACGGCTCCCACGGCAACGACAGCGATGGCTATCTGCCGGTAGTACGTCTTCCTACGGTGCTTACCCATGCGTGGCCTCGCTCGATATCCGCGGCGCTCCGAGCCGGTACGGCTCAGGCGCAGGATCTGCGCCGCAGCCATGCCAGCTCGGGGCAGATCCTGCGCCTGAACTGCTGAGATGCTTTGCGGTCGCCATTGTTAGAACCGGGGCCGGGGCAGGGCAACGAGCGTCCGTACTACCTCGCTTCGTAGGCGCGGACGACCCTTGAATCGGACACACAGGCGTGCTGGTCCGGCTCTGGGACTGCCGGAAGATATTGACGCTCCGTCAGAAGCCCTTGTTCGCTGCGCGAACGGGCGAGAGTGCCGAGCGGAGCGAACAGGACCAAACACTGCAAAACATTTGTCGGCATCAAGACGGACAAGTCTTGCTATGTCGCCAAGATGTCATCTACTACTCAGCAACCTAAGTGCCAAATGCTGTGTGGCCAACGTCACGGAACCATGGACGCGCCGACATTCCCGCGTGACTCCTCTGCCCCACTTCGCCGCTTATGAGCGCGCCTACGAGGCGGCTCGGAAGGTGACCAAGGGGAAACCGCGGCGGGGCAGCCCACGCCGACGGCCCACACCCCTGCAGGAGTGCGGGCCGAAGCAACGTGGCGCGGGGGCGACTGCCGGGGGTGACCCGGGGGACCCCCTGCACGTCACCCTCGACGGCATGGCGAACAGCCGATGAGACGGCTTCGGGACACTCCCGGGTCCGTCGTAGCCCGGCCCCGGTGGGAAACGACCTGGGAGATGAATGTCATTGCCAAGAAGGTACCGCGTACCAGGGCGATCTGATGTGCGAGCCGGACCCCTCTTGGCGACCGTGGGAAACGATTCATTGGTACTCGAACAACAAGACAGCGACCCTCCCTGAACCGCACATCCAGGGCTCCCGAGCCCGGAAACCGTATCCGCCGAGTGGCAAAGGATTCTGGAGCACGGCGAGAACCTGATCAATCCCGCGATAGCGTGGACCGCTCACGCGAACCACGCCTGCGAGAGCTGTTCCCGCTCATCAACCACGGCTCTCTGCACCTCAGCCGGTGCACCCAGTGCCCCTGGACGAGCGACGTAGGTGCGCTGTACCGCCATCTCGAAGGCGTTCGTGTTCGCCCTGGTGGACCAGGCCCTCGGGCACGCTCGAAGCCCAGCATCTCCAGCAGGCGCAGCCGGTCCAGCCAGTCGGCGAAGGCAATTGGACCGCAAGGGCTGTGACGCTCCTGTATGCACCACGCCGCCCCCGTTCGGCCGCGTCGCGGCTCTCACGACGGGAGCGTGGCAGCGGTGTGCGACTCGTCGGTCTCCGGCTCCTGCGGCGGGTCACTGAGCTGCTCGCGCAGGTAGTTCCAGACCACCGCGATCAGCGCGGCGACCGGTACGGCGAGCAGACTGCCCACGACGCCGGCCAGGCTGCCGCCCAACGTCACCGCCATCAGGACCACCGCCGCATGTAGGCCGAGCCCGCGGCTTTGGATCATGGGTTGGAACACGTTGCCCTCGAGCTGCTGCACCACGACGATGATCGCCAGCACGATCAGCGCGTCCGTCAGGCCGTTCGAGACCAACGCGATGAGCACCGCCACCAAACCAGCGAACAGGGCACCCACGATCGGCACGAACGCGGAGACGAACGTCAACACCGCCAGCGGGAGCACCAGTGGTACCCCCAGGACCCACAGGCCGAGGCCGATGAAGATGGCGTCGAGAAGGCCCACGACTGCCTGCGAACGCACGAATGCGCTCAGAGTGTCCCAACCGCGCGCGGCCACGGTCGGGATGTCGGTGGCGAGCCGGCCGGGAAGCTGGCGGGTGAGCCACGGCAGGAACCGCGGGCCGTCTTTGAGGAAGAAGAACATCAGGAAGAGCGCCAGGACGGCGGTGACCACGCCGTTGACCACGGTGCTCACCCCCGTGACGATGGCGGTGACCATGCTGCCGACGCTGTTTTGAATGCGGGCGACCGCATCGTCGACGGTACCTGTGATCTGGTCGTCGCCGATGTTCAGCGGCGGCCCGGCGGCCCACTCGCGCACCTTGTGGATGCCTTCGGTCACGCCGGTGGTCAGCTCGCCGGACTGGGACGCCACTGGCACCGCGATCAGCGCCACGATGCCCGTGGCGACGAGGAGGAACAACACGGTCACGGCCGAAGCGGCCAGGGCGGGACGCCACCCGTGCCGGCGCAGGAAACGGGTGAGGGGCCAGGTCAGCGTGGTGAGGAGCAGGCCGACTACGAGCGGCCAGACGACTGACCACATCCGGCCCAGAACCCACAGGGCCACCGCAGCCATCACGAGGACCAGCAGCAACTCGGCGGAGATGCGCGCCGATGCGCGGAGTGCGGCGCGGGTTCTCGTGGAACTCAACGTGGCAGACATGTGATCACTCTATTAGCACTCCGTTCACGCTTCGCTATCGCTGCTGTTCATGGGCACCACCCAGAACTGTCGACGGACGGCGGAACTTTCGCGGACGAGTCGGCCGCGCACGTGCTCAGTCACCGCTGCCATGCTGGCCACATCGTCGAGGTCGGTCGACTCAACTGCCGCCACCAGCGGGGTCTCCCCCACTGGCGGCCAGGCATGCGTCCGGAATCCTGGCGCCGGGGTGTAGCAGGCGGGCGAGCTCGCGGGCGGCAAGGAGAAGTTCGGCGCAGTACAGGGGTGCGGAGGCGTGGATCTGCCAGCCGAGTGCGGCTGTTCAGCGAGGGACCCGCGACCGGCGAGGGCGTGGTCGAAGGCGTCGGCCACGACGAGGCTGACCGGCAGCTGAAGCGCGCGCAGGTGGTGCTCGGTGAAGCCGGACCAGGTCGCGATGCCATTGCGGGTCAGGCGGCCGCTTCCTCGAGCGCCGTAAAAGCGGCGCGCAGCGGGTACCTGTACCTGCCGGGCGACGAACTCCACGGCCTCGCCCGGAAGCTTGACCCGGCCCCCGGGGAACCCGCCGTGCTACGTATGGAATTCAGCAGCATCACGCAGCCGAACCGCGTCGCACCGCGCTTGCCCGCCACGAGCGCCTCTTGATAGTCATCCCGGGCCCTGTCGGTCCCGCCCCGTGGCCGGGAAAATCGGGGCTGGTGCCCGTCCGGAGGACGTCGATAGAGCTTGGTGCCGAACAT
>NZ_JBFBAS010000067.1:0-14780 GCF_040682335.1 Streptomyces sp. NPDC051219 | reverse complement strand
CGCAGAATCCAACTCAGACCCCACCTCATCGACGGCTGCCTCACCGCCACCGGCCTGGCTTTCAACCCACCGACCCCACCCTGAAATCCTCAGTAATGCTCTACGAGTGATAGAGGACCCGCACCACAACAACATCACCGTCCAAATTCTCCAGATACTCGTCCGCAAATCTCATATATTCGAGATTCCTCGCATTCGATCTGCGTACCATTTCAATCGGAGATTCCGCCGTGCTGTTATCCACGGAATCATCAACCCATTCGCCTTCTACCGTCACGAGCGCGCCAGTAGGAAGGGCCCGACTGACCTCTCGTCGGACGAATTGTTCAATCCCCAGCTCAAGCCAGGAAACGGGATCCTGAGATTCCTGCACCACGGCGAGACCGCCAAGTATGCCAGAATCCGATACCGCTCGCACGAACGGCTGCAGCAGATACTCACTCCGCGCCTGTTGTGCGGAATACTGAGGCGATTCGATGCATCGATCAAAGAACGCGCGCAGTGAAGTAGCCTTCTCAGATTTCCGCGAAAGGCTCCACAGGTTTTCCCAGGTGTCGGATGCTCGAGCTGCCACAGAAGAGCGGTCGGCGTCAAAATCCAACAAGCGTCGAGGGCCCCCATCACAGCGCAGAGGAAACCTTTTCCGGCGATCGCCATTCCGGTATACCGGAACTCTGATCAACCGCGGATCGCAATCAAAATTCGGCAGCACCGGGAGGCCTTTGTCACCATCGCCACCGAATATATGCCACCAGTCCCACTCGCCCCGCCACTCAAATCCACCCTCGTCAGAATCCGAGTTCTGGTCGTAGGGCGCAAGAGCGGCAGTCAGGGATTCGAGAACTTTCTCAGGGTCAACCGGAGTCAAGCACACCGTGACAATGTCGGTTGCCATACACTTCACCCATCTCATAAAACGACTAGGATCAAATGGATTCTAGTACACTCCAGTCGAGGAACCTCCCCCTCCCGAATCTTTGAGACCCGGGAGGGGGAGGTTCCTCGACTTCCTATGCTACTTCTGGGGTTGAGCACTCCATCGGCCAAGGACAAACTTGATCTCCACGCACAATCCTGTATGCGTCATACCAGAGAAAGAGTTCACCGAGGATGCCAGCTCCGCCGAGTATCTTACCGCCCAGACTTCCTGCCCGACCTCCGGATTTTGGCGCCCCGCTCCCTGGAGCCCCACCACGCGCAAAGGGTGAACCAGGCGAGAGGAACGACGGCCGGGCGCTGGCTCCAATATCGCCGGTGTCGAACCCTGAACCCAGATGGAGAACGCGAACGTTCCCGTTACCCTTAAAGCGATTCGCCACTGCCGTGGCTTGCCCTCGGCTCGTGGCCGAAAACACCACGTTCTGCGTTTGATGCTTACTTCCGCCGACGAACTTATTGTTGATGGTCTTGGCTATGTTGTCGATATTCGACGATGTTGATGTTGTGTCATCGAAGGACTCGACACTGATTATGCTTCCCATCCTCCATGTCACCTTGATCATGTCGGCGGTAGTTCCGGTCACAGTCGTGGCGCCATCAGCACCAACGATTCTGGCCTTCCCTGTGATCGCATTCAGGTCGTCCTGCGGCAGGTAGCGGGAACCCGAACCTGTGAGGTGGTTGTACGCGTCACCACTCGCTGCGAGCCCCTTGTTCATGTGCGCGAGAGCGGCTCGTGAAGAGTCCGAGTCGCCATCTTGCGCCACAAGGTGCGGCACAGCGTTGTCGTCGACGTAGACCTCGCCCAACACGCCCTTAACGAAGGTGAGCGGACACCACGTGTTGTGCCCTCCGCCATCGGGATCGATCCGGTGCCCGTCGAGTTCAACGCCGCTGATCGGGTTACCGCCGGTAAAGGCGTAGCGGTTGCTGGTGTAGGGGTCGGTGCCGAGTCCCATGTCCGCCAGGGCGCCGTTGTACATATCCCTGGTGGTGAAGCGGTTGAGGCCCGGATTGTAGTCGCGGAAGCCCATGTCGTACGTACCCGAGGAGGCGTCCCAGCGCTTGGAGTTGAAGCGGTAGGGGTTGTACGCGTCCTCCGTCGGGTTGCCAGCAACGGGCTTGTCGATGCCGGTGAATTCCTCCTTGTCGTCGGCGCCATAGGCCGTGTAGCCGTAGGTCGCCTTGGTGTCGCCGTCCTTGGTGGTCAGCGTCTCGACATCGGTGTGGCTGTTGTAGCCGTAGTAGCCGTCCTCGGTCGTCCCGTTGGTGTTGTGCTTGACTTGGGAGAGGCGCTCGCCCCACGGGCTGTACTGGTACGACTTGGTCAGCGCGCCGGCGACTTCCTCGCCGAGGACCTCACTCGACAGACCGAGGTAGTTGAAGTTGGTGGTCCTGCCGTCCGCTGTCTTGGACGCGGTGCGGTCCAGCGGGTCGAAGGTGTACTTCGTCGACTTCAGCGACCCGGAATCGTCCATCTTCTGTGACTCGACGACATGGTCGAACCCGTCATACACACTCCGCTCGACGACCTTCTCTGCGGCCGTGACGGACTCCTGGCGCCCGAAGGGGTCGTAGTTGTAGGAGAACGCCGTACCCGAGGTCAGCGACGACTGCAGGCGGTTGCGGTCGTACGTGAAGGTGGACGGGACACCCTTGACGGTCTGCGAGACGACGTTGGCGTTGTCGTCGTGGACGTAGGTGTCGGTGCTCGCGCCGACGCCGGTCTTCACCGACTTGGCGAGCCGGTTGGCCGGGTCATAGGTGTAGTCGGTGGTGGAGTCGAGGTACGCCGTGCTGTTCTCGGCGTTCATCTTCCTCGCCACGTCCTGCGCCTTGTTACCGTTGGCGTCGTAGGAGTACGTGTGCGAGGACACCAGCGTGCCGTTCGGCTTCTTCTCCGTCTGGGTCTTCAGTGCTCCATTGAGGTAGTAGACGTAGTCGACCGTGTTCTTGTTGGCCTTCGTCTCTTGGAGCCTTGCTCTGCGGTCGGTGTACGTGTACGAGCTGACCTTCGGTGAGGCATCCGTGGCAGTCTTGCCGACCGAGACCGTCTTGACCAATTCGCGAAGGTCATATGTGTACTTGGAGAACTGGTCGGGGTGAGTGACCGTCTCTGGTTGGCCGTTGGCGTCGTAAGTGTACGACGTGGCCTTCTTCTCCTGGCCGGCCAGCGCCTCAGTGACCTTCTGGAATTGGTTCAGCCCGGTATAGGCGACCGTGTACGCGTCAACCTTTGCGCCGGAGGAGGTGTCGTCGATTGACGTCAGGTTGGCGTTCGCGTCGTAGGCGTAAGTGAAGGACTTCTTCTCGTTGTCGGTGTCGCCCGAGGTGTTGCGGACCAGCTTGACGCCGTCGGCGACGACTGCGCCCCCGCTGTTCTGGGATAGCTGGAGCTTGGCCGTGTTGCCCTGGGTGAAGGTGTACGAGCCCAGGGACACCCAGGTGCCGGTGGCGGCGTTCTGGTCCTTCGTTACCTCCGTAGTGGTGCCGTCGGACTTGGTGACCGTGTACTTCGCGGCCGTGGCGGCGCCAGTGACCTTCGGGTACTTGACGTAGGCGGTGTAGCTGCCGTCCTTGGGAACGTTGAGGGACCAGGCGAAGGCATCACTGCCGGTGCCGGCGGCGTGGACCTGGTGGTCGTAGCCCTGCTGGCCGCTGATGCTCCCCCTGGCCCAGGTCCCGGTCGACGATGTGTTCTGGATGTCGGAGTTGTCGACCACGACCACAGCGCTGCCGACCGGTACACCGTCGTCGGTCTTCGTCTTGAGTTTGCCGTCCGGGTAGTACGTCCAGTCCATCGTCCGCGACGAGGAGTCGTCAGCAGAGGACAGTGTACGAGCAGTTTGCTTGCCCAGGTCGTTGTAGTCGTACTTGGTGACGATTTCCCACGGGTCGGTGGACTGCTTGGTCCAGCCGTTGTCGAAGTACTCGAAAACCGTGTCGTTGCGGACCGTCTGGAAGTCCGACGGCGGCAGCGAAGTCTTCTTGACCCGGCCTACCTCGTCGTACTGCGTCTCCGCGTAGACCTTCTTGTTGTAGCGGGCGTCTGCCGGGTCGTACGGCTGGTACTGCTTCGACGGCCGGTTCAGTGCGTCATAGGCGGTCTCCGAGGTGAAGTCCTCAGCATTTGCCGTGTTCACACCACGCGGACTGATCACCTTGGTGGTGTTGCCGACCTGGTCGTACTCGAACTGTGTCGTACGGAATGTGGTCCCCTCATACGGGACCTTGATCTCCTTCTTCGCACCTCGCTCGTCATAGCTGATGAACGTGGTGTTGTTCTCGGTGTCCTTGGTCTCGACGACCAGCGAGTCCTTGTCGTACTTCCGTGACGCGATCTTGCCCGCCGTATCAGTCACTTCGGTGACTCGGTGATTGAAGTCGTACGCCGTCTTCGCGGTGAAGTCGGTTGTGTCGATTGTCGCGTTCTTCTTGGGGTCGACGACCTTCGTGACATTCCCGACGTTGTCGTACATGTACGAGATCTTGTCGTTGGCCGCGTTGACCACGCCTGTCAACTGGTAGATCTCGTCGTAGGTGTTGACGGTCTTGTAGTCGTTCGGGTCCGCCGTGGTCAGGGTGCCCTTGGGCTCGGTCGTCGTCTTGAGATTGCCGACCTTGTCGTATGTGTAGACCGACTTGCGTGCTTCCGAGGTGCTCGTATCCTTGGGTGCCGTGGCCTCCTCGACCTGGTCCGCCGCATCGTACAGCGCCGTGGACACCGCACCGTTGGGCGCGGTCGACGTGGTGACGTTGTTGTTCTCGTCGTACACCGGTGCCGGCGTTGTGATCAGAACACCCGCGGTCTGGTCCTTCGGCACCGTGCTGACCAGCGGACGGCCGAACGTGTCGTACGTCTGTGTGGTCTTCTTGCCCAGTGCGTCGGTGACCTGGGTGACCTGGCCGCGCTCGTCGTAGATGAACGACGTCGACTTGTTCAGGGCGTCGGTGATAGTTGCCGGGTAACCGGTCGGGCCGAAGTTGCTGTTCGTCGTTGGGTTGCCGTTGGCGTCGATCGCCTTGGTCATCTGACCGTACGCGTCGTACTCGTACCTGGTGGTGTAGTCGTCCGTCGTGGTGGTGGCGACGCCCTTGGGGTCGCTGACCGTCTTCAGGTTGCCGAACTAGTCATGGCCGAACTGCCAAGTGCGCCCCTCTGGCGAGACCTTCCTGAAGAGGTCGGCGGCGTAGCCGTCAATCCGGGTCTGGTACTCGTACTTCTGCGCGTTGGCGGGGTAGGTGCCGGGCGCGCAGTCGCCAGCCGACGGCAAGCCTGCCTTGTTGTTCTCGGCGTCGCGCTGCCAGAGGGGGTAGCCGGTCTTCTGGTCGTAGCAGTAAGCGGTCTTGGCGCCGTTGTCCTCCTCGAGGTACGTGACGTTGTTGTCCGCATCCCAGGTCATCTTGGTGGTCTGCGACTTGGCGTTGGTGGTCTGCACCGGACGGCCGAAGTCGTCCGTCACATAGTCCGTCGCGTGGTTCTCGGCGTCGGTGACCTTGGTGTCCGTGAACTTGCTGTTGCCGGCGTTGGCGGCGTAGGTGAAGTTCGTGGTGCCGTTCAGACGGTCGGTGATGGTCTGCGTTCGCCAGTGGTACTTCGGGTCGTCGCCTTCTTTCGGGTAGTAGTACGCCAGGTTGGTGGGGTTGGAGCGGGGGTCGGTGACCTTGACCAGCTTGACGTTCTTGTTGCCCTGCGTGGCGTGGTACTCGAAGAGGAACACCTTCGGCTGGGACGAGCCTGCACCGTCGGTGAGCTTGGTGAGCAGCTTTTCGTCGGAGTACTCGAAGGTGAGTTTGCGCCCGGAGATGTCGGTCATCGACTTGACGTGGTCGACGATCTTCGAGCTGGTCTCACCCTTGGCGTAGTACTCGACGGTCAGGGACTGCCGGCCGGCCGGGTCGGTGATGTACTTGAGGAACTTGGTCGGCTTGTTGTTGGACTTGCGCTCCTCGTAGGTGTATGTCTGCGTGTTGCCGTTCTTGTCGACAGTCGACGTCAGGTAGCCGTCGCAGCCGAACAGGAACCGGGTGCCGTCGGGGCGGGTCAGCGTCCATGCGTCCGGGGTCGGGTCCTTGGCCGGGGTGCAGTCCAGACCCGGCTTGGCGTCCACCTTGTAGTGGACGCCCGCCGGGGCCTTCCAGGTGCCGTCGGGCTGCTTACTGAAGATGTGGGTCGTGCCGTCGCCGTCCGGGAGTTTGATCTCCGTCGGGTTCGGCTTCGGGTGGAATTCCAGCGACGCGCCCAGCCGGATGGGTCCGGCCAGTTGGCCCGACCAGCCGTGGCCGAGGACGGTGTCCGAGGTGTCGAGGGTGTTGTACGAGAGGCGGGCGAAGGTGCTGAGGCCGCGGCCGGGGTTGGAGAAAGCGTTGTATGACCAGACACTGTTGCCGACGGCCGTGTTGTTCATGACGCTCGAGCCGGCGCCGGTGTTCTTGCCCGCGTACGAGTAGAACTTCTCCAGGCCGAGCTGGTTGGAGGTGGGGTCCTCCACGGCCACGTTCTGCTTCAAGCCGGGTATGCCGTCGGTGCCTGAGGCCCAGGTGTCGGCGGTCTTGTTGAACACGTCCCAGGTCAGGACGTGGTCGGTGCGCTTGTTGCCCGAGTCGGAATTGATCGGGGTCTTGACCTGTGCCTGGAGGGTGACGGAGTCACCGGGCGCCACATCGTTGGGCAGGGCTGTCTGGATCTGGTTGCCGCCGGTGGTGACGTCGGTGCCGTCCGGAAGGGCCCACTTGTAGGTGAGGACCTGGTCGGCGGCCTTCCACATCGCCGTGGTGGTGTTGGTGAGGGTGAATTCCACCGGGTAGGTGGTGTTCGGGGTCATCCGGGCCGGGGTCTGCGGCGCGTAATAGGTCGACTCGGTGGTCGAGTCGATGTAGGTGACCACGATCTTCGGACGGAGCCGCTGCTCGCTGGCCTCGGAGGAGAGGAAGACGGTCCGCTCCTGCTCGACCGCCTCGTTGGCCATCTTGACCATGACGCCCTGCTGGGAGGACGGGGTGGTGACCCAGCCCTGCGCCAGCGAGGTCACATTCCAGTCGTGGCGGGCGGGGTCGTTGGTCATCTGCCCCACCGTGGCGGCCACGGAGGCGTCGAAGTCGCCGCCCTCGGTGGTCCAGTTGGTGGTGGCGTTGGCCTTGACCCAGGTGGCTGTTGCCTCGTCGAAGTCCTTGGTGAGTGAGCGCAGCTCATAGCTTGCGCCGGACGCCTGCTGGGTGGTCAGGGTTCCCCACAGCCGTACCTTCGCGTCCAGCACCCGGGCGGTGGCGGGAATGCCCAGCGCCGGGAACTTCAGCAGGGTGCGGGTCTTGCCGAACGAGGGCGAGTTGTTGCCGACCGTCACCCAGTTCTGGGGCTGCCCGTCGGAGATGGTGTCGTGCGCAAGAGTCGACTCGGTCGACGACAAAGTGGTGTCCTGGGATGCCTCGAACACCCTGGTCGTGCGACCTGCCTTCGGCAGCCGCACCAGATGCGTCGGGGCGGCGATGACCTGCCCGTCCTTGGTCTTCACCGCGACCATGTAGTAGTACGCCCGGCCGAACGGATCCGCATCGTCGCCCTTGGTCGGTACCGCCGTGGTGTCGGTGAACGCCGTCGTCCCGGCCGCGACCGGGGAGACCAGGGTGGACGCCGACGGGTTGAACGTCTGGCTGATGCTGCGGTGCACCTGGTACTCGACGATGTCGTCGACCGTGGCGGTCGAGGGGTCCGCGTACGGGGCCCAGTTCAGCTCCGCACCGGTGTCGTGGATCACGGTGGGGGCATCCAGCGTGGTGCCCTGCCGGCCGTAGGTGAGCACCAGCTTGGGGTAGTTGACGCTCTCGCCGCCGTACCCGAACTCGGATGCCTCGTAGCGCGGGCCGCCCTTGGGCGCTCCCGCCGCCTCGTTGGCGGCCTTGATCACGAAGCCGTGGTTGGTGGTGGTGCCGTCCAGCCACCTCTGCACGGTGTCCTTCACCGAGAAGGAGTGCCACTTGTTGTAGGTATGCGCGGGCATCGACACGCCGCCCGGCTTGGTGAACCGCACTGCGTCCGCGATCACGGCGGTGGTGGTCGAGGCCGGCCCGTCGCCGAGGACGACCTTGCCCGCCGTGCCCGCCTTGAACGGGTGGGCGCCCAGCGGCTTCCATATGCCGCCGGTGCCGGTCTTCTGGTCGACGGTGTAGGCCTTTGAACCGCCGTCGTAGGTGAGGGTGTACGGCGCGGCAGTGGACCGGTCGTCGGCCGGGATCACATGCGCGTCGACCTGGTAGATGCCGTCCTCGGGAAGCTTCGGCTGCCAGGTGTAGGTGTCACCCGCCACCGAGTCCTTGTTGTACAGGTAGTCCTGGTTGACCGCGTACTGGGTGAACGCCGCGTTCCCCGACGCGGGCCAGGAGCCCACGGCCGCGGTCTTCCCGGCGTCCCCGTCGTCCACCTGCGTGGTCGAGCCGGACAGCTCACCCACCAGAGCGTTGGCGCTATTCCAGGTCGCCGTAGCCTCGTCCCAGGCGCCGGTGGCACGGTATGCGCCCAGCGCTACCGGGGAGCCGCTGGTCACTCCGGTGTGTGTCTGGTCGTAGTACATCTGCAGCCGGGCGTCGTCCAGCTTCGTGCCCGCCGGCACTCCGGACAGCCCGAACTTGATCAGCGTCCGGGCGGCGGCACCCGCCGAGTCGAGGCCCGCCGACAGCCGCCAGTCCGAGAACGTGGTGTCGGCAGCGGACGACAGGATCATCGTGTCCTGCGCCGTGTTCGGCGTCGGCGCGATCGCGAGCGTCGGATCGACGGTGACCGGATACTGCCGCTCCGGCGCGGCCAACCACTTCGCGTCCGGAGTGACCGTCAGCTTCCAGCCCTTGCCGTCCCGAGAAAGCTTCTGGGTCACCTTGTTGCTGAAGGTGTACCCGTACGGCGAGTCCGGGTCCTTCTCCGCGTCCGTCATGAACGCGGCCGGGATCTCCAGCACCGGGTGCTTGGCCTCGCCGTAGAACCGGAGCGAGCCGTCCTTGCCCGCCTTCGGCGTCAGCCCACCCGCGTCCAGCGTGAAAGTGAACGACACCCGACCCGCAGGCCGTTCGGCCAGGACGATGTTCTCCTTCACGCGCCCTGGACCGACCTGGTACGACAGGTCCGCCCCGGCGACCGCGTCCTTGTACGTGACAGTGTTGCCCTTGGCCGTCGGCGCGAGCTTGCCCGCACCCTGCAGACCCAGCGTGACCGCATGCCCGTCCGCCGACTCAAAACGCAGCAGCTGCCGCGCATCCGATCCGAACCAACTACGGGCGGCGTTCGTGGTATTGGCGAAGGCGAAGCCCTCACGGGCGGTGGCCGTGACCGTCGGATCGACGTCCTTCCACGATTTCCCGGCCCGGTAGGCCGTCGGCACCGCCGACACCTCGGCCTGCACCCGCCCGTCCGACAGCTGCCAGTACCGGGCATTGGCGGTACGCCTGCCGGTCAGCTCCTTGACCCGCTTCGCCTTCGGAGCGACCTTGCCCTTCGGCAGCTTCTCCCGGCTGGGCAGCGCCGGAGTCCCACCGGTCGTCGGCTCCTCGGGCCCGGCCGCCTCCCCGTCGTCCGAGAACCAGCCTTGGAAGGCCTCGACAATTCCCTGTCGTCGCCTTCCGAAACCGTTGAGGCATAGGCCATTTGTGATGGCAGCATGGTGCTCGCCAGCGCGGTCACCGCGAGGCAGGAGACGAATCTCCCGTATCTCACTTTCAAACCAATCCCTTTCCTCGGCTCCATTCCCCGCTGGGGAACAGGGCACGCAGATCCGGCCGGCCGGGTGAGTCCCGACCGGCCGTTCGTCTGTGCATCGCTGCAGGTGAGTGGGGGCCACACAGCGGCGCCCGGGTAATAGATCACGCGCATGACATGCCGTCAACCACATGCAAGTTACTAGACAGTTGGCATGTGAAATTAGGGGATGCTACGCCCCTATTCATCCACTCACTTTCGCCCGGACGCAACGCCATGGGGTATAACCGCCTGGTTCACGCACTCAGCGCATTCACCGGAGGACCCGCATGGCTGCGACGGATACGCCCGAAAACGCCGAAAGCCCCGAACCGGAGAATTCGGCGCCCAAGGCCGGCTCCAAGGGACTTGACCGGTCGGGCATCGTGATCGGCGTCGTGTTGCTGATCGCCTGCGGCACGCTCATCGGCTACGGCGTACTCGACACGGAGGACAAGCCCAAGCCCCGCGCGGTACCCACCGCCGAGGTGACGTACGAGGTGCTCGGCGAGGGCACCGCCGACATCTCCTACCTCGGGGCGGGCGGGAGCACCCGGGCGAACATCGCCAAGAACGCCCAACTGCCCTGGAAAAAGACGGTGAACGTGCCCATCGGGAAGGCCCCGATCGTCAACGTCACCCTCGGCGAGAAGGGCGGCCAGGCCAGCTGCACCCTCACCATCCGCAGCCAGCAAGTCCAACAATCCACCGCCTCCGGCGAGTTCGGCCGCACCACCTGCAGCGCCGAACTCACCAACACCCAAGCACCTGTAGCACCCGAAGCCCTTGAAGGAGCCCAGTGATACCGCACGCCTTCCGCCGTACGGCCCGCGTCGCGGCGGCGGCCGCCGCCGCTCTCGCGACCGTCGGCCTCGCCTCCCCGGCACCGGCCGCTCAGCCCTCGGCCGCGGACGGAGTGCACAGCATCGCCCTGCACGGCTCCGGCACCGCGCAGCAGACATTGTCCGCGCGCCGCACCCCGGCGTTCAGCATGCTCGGCATCACCTGGACCGATCCACGGGCCCAACTCGGCGGCAAGGCACAGGTCCGCATCCGAGACAGCGTCACCGGCGCCTGGTCCGAGTGGCGCGAACTCGACTTCGATGTACGGACTCCCGAGGTGGGGCCGGACAGCGTTGACGCCGACGTGCGCGCCGGTACCCAGCCGCTGTGGACGGGGCCGTCCGACGGCGTGCAGGTCCGGGTGACCGGGCAGCACGGCAAGCTGTCCATGCTGCCGGACGGGCTGCGTGTGGAGCTGGTGGACCCGGCCGGCGCCGGCGACACCCCCGCCGCGCGCACGGCGCACACATCACCGCAGTCCACGTCATCGGCATCCGCGTCCATGACGGCCGCCGCCGCGGCGGTGAGCACGGCCCCGCAGCCGGCCGTCACCCCGCGCTCCGGCTGGAACGCCGACGAGTCTCTGGTCAAGAGCCCGCCGACGTACACGACCAACACCAAGGCCGTGTTCGTCCACCACACCGCGGGCACCAACGACTACACCTGCGCCCAGTCACCGGAAATCATCCGCGCGATGTTCCTGTACCACGTGCAGAGCCAGGGCTGGAACGACATCGGCTACCACTTCCTGGTCGACAAGTGCGGCACCCTCTTCGAGGGCCGCGCGGGCGGCATCGACAAGCCGGTCCTGGGCGCGCACGTGTACGGCTTCAACACCGACACCTCCGGCGTCGCCGTCCTCGGCAACTACAACGACGCGCTCTCCACCCCCGCCGTGCAGGAGGCCGTCGCCGGGGTCGCCGCCTGGAAGCTCGGCCTGTACGGCTTCGAGGCGTCCAGCACGGTGGTGCTCACCGCGGCCGCCGACAACGGCAAGTACACCAAGGGCCAGAAGGTCACCCTGAACCGGATCTCCGGCCACCGCGACGGATACCCGACCGAGTGCCCCGGCAACAACCTGTACACCGACCTGCCCGCCATCCGCACTCTCGCCTCGGCCGCGGGAGTGTCTAATCAACGGCGGATCTGCTGATCATGGGAGAGACGCCAAGTGAGTGAGACGACGATCGTGCACGAGCCCGGCGAGGGGTCGGTCGGTGCGGCCACGTCGGACGAGCAGTTGATCACGATGCTGGTCGACCGTGCCCGGAGCGAGGGTCTGCAACTGACCGGTGAGGGAGGGCTGTTGCAGCAGCTGACGAAGCGGGTACTGGAGTCCGCTCTGGAGGGCGAGATCACCGATCACCTCGGCTACGAGAAGCACGAGGCAGCCGGGAAGAACAGCGGCAACAGCCGCAACGGCAACCGGGCCAAGACCGTCCTGACGGACGTCGGACCGGTCGAGGTCAAGGTGCCGCGCGACGTGGCCGGCACCTTCGAGCCGCAGATCGTGAAGAAGCGGCAGCGCAGGCTGACCGGGGTGGACGAGATGGTGCTGTCCCTGTCCGCGAAGGGTCTCACGCACGGGGAGATCTCCGCACATCTGGCAGAGGTCTACGGGGCCGCGGTGTCCAAGCAAACCATCTCCACGATTACCGACAAGGTGATGGACGGCATGGCCGAGTGGTCCAACCGTCCGCTCGACCGCGTCTACCCGGTCCTGTTCGTGGACGCGATCAACGTGAAGATCCGGGACGGGCAGGTCGCGAACCGGCCCGTCTATGTGGTGATGGCGGTGACCGTGGACGGCACCCGCGACATCCTCGGCATCTGGGCCGGCGACGGCGGCGAGGGCGCGAAGTACTGGCTGCACGTGTTCACCGAGCTGAAGAACCGCGGCCTGGACGACGTGCTGATGCTGGTCTGCGACGGCCTGATGGGCCTGCCCGACGCGGTGGAGACGGTCTGGCCTCGCACAATTGTTCAGACCTGTGTGGTTCATCGAAGCCGTCAAGAATCAACACGTTGCTTCGCAGGGGCGGTCTCGTTGATGCGGTATGCGAATATCCGACGAAGTTCGCGGCCAACTGGCACGACGGTTCGAGGTCTTGCTTCCGCATCTGAACGAGCGTCAGAAGCGGCTGGCGCTGGCGACCGAGGCCCGACTGCTCGGCCACGGAGGCGTACGACTGGTCGCGCGCACGGCCGGGGTCAGCGAGACGACCGTCCGCAAAGGCGTCTTCGAGCTCGAGGCCGGGGACGAGCCCCTGCCCGAGGGACGCGTCCGGCGCCCCGGTGGCGGGCGGATGCGGGCCGAGGCCGTTGACCGGCAGCTGGTTCCGGCGCTGATGGCGCTGGTCGAACCGGATGAGCGCGGTGATCCGATGTCGCCGTTGCGCTGGACGACGAAGTCGCTGCGGCGCCTGGCCGCCGAGTTGTCCCGGCAGGGGCATCGTGTGACCGCGCCCACGGTAGGGCGCTGCTGAAGGAGCACGGGTTCAGCCTGCAGGGCACCGCCAAGACCCTGGCAGGTGATCAGCATCCTGACCGGGATGCGCAGTTCCGCTATATCAACGAGCAGGTCAAAGAGCACCAGGCCGCCGGCGAGCCAGTGGTCAGCGTGGACGCGAAGAAGAAGGAACAGCTGGGGCTGCTGCCGATGGCCGGACGCGAGTGGCGGCCGGCCGGGCAGCCCGTCGAGGTCGAAGACCACAGCTTCTTCGCCGGTCCGAGCGTCGAGACGGTGATTCCGTACGGGATCTACAACATGACCGCGAACACTGGCTGGGTGAGCGTCGGGGTCGACCACGACACGGCGGCGTTCGCGGTCTCCTCGATCCGCCGCTGGTGGCAGGCTCGCGGCCAGCACGACTACCCCGCGGCCTCCCGGCTGCTGATCACCGCGGACGCCGGCGGGTCCAACAGCTACCGGTACCGGCTTTGGAAGGCCGAACTGGCCGCGTTCGCCGCCGAGTCCGGGCTGACGGTCACGGTATGTCACTTCCCGCCGGGTACTTCAAAGTGGAACAAGATCGAGCACCGGTTGTTCTCGCACATCACCACGAACTGGCGCGGTCGGCCCTTGACCAGCCACGAAGTCGTCCTCAACACGATCGCCGCGACCACCACCCGGACCGGACTGCGCGTCGAGGCCGTCCTCGACCACGGCGCCTACCCGACCGGCATCATGGTCAGCGGCGACCAGCTGCAGACCCTGCCGATCACCGCACACGCCGACCACGGCAAATGGAACTACAGCATCGCCCCGGCCGGCGGCACGGTCCCCGCACCACGCGCCGACGAACGCGCCGCGGCCCGAACGCACACCATGCAGATGCTCGCCGACCCTCGCCTGACCGGCATGACCACCAGCGAACTGGAGGCGCTGCGGGCACAGTTGGCCCCCATCCAGGAAGCCCAGGCCGAACAGCGCCGTTACGTGCTGCGTGGAGGCCGGCGCGTCGCCACCACCGGCCGCAGCCGAGCACTGCTGTCAGACGCGGACGAAGTCCTGCTCACCGTCGTCTATCTGCGGCAGGTCTGCCCGCAGAAGGTGCTCTGCGACCTGCTCGGGATCAATCCGGTCACCATCGGCCAGGCCATCAAGACGACCCGGAAGCTGCTGGACGAACAGAAAATCACCATCACGCCGACCGTCGTGCGCTACTTCACCCACGCTGAGGACCTCCGCGCCTGGGCCACCGGCGCCGACCCCGCCGGGCCCGCCCCGGCGACATCCACCCGTCACTCACTCACCGACCCGGCGCTGACCGGCATGAGCCGCGAGGCGCTGCACGCCCTGCTCGAAGAGCTGATCGTGCCCTACGCCGCAGTGATCGAACAGCGCCGTCACCGCCAACGCGGCGGCGACCGCCGCCTGGGCACCCGAGGCGGCGTCTTCCGGCAGAAGATCACCGACGGTGACCGGATCCTCGCCACCATCCTCTATCGACGCCGCGTCTGCACCCTCAACGTCCTCGCCGAGTTGTTCGACATCAGCCGCAGCACCCTCTGGAATGCGATCAACGACGTCCTGCCGATCCTCGACGCCCACCACGTCACCATCGCCCCCGCCGAGCACCGGCACGCCACCGCAGCCGACCTCCTCACCTCGGCCGACGAGTCACATCCGGAAGATCACAGGGGCAGGGCCGATAACCAACGTGTTGATTCTTGACGGCTTCATCTCCTGCGGAACAGCTTCCGTTACGCGGCCCGCCAGGACTGGGACAAGATCGCCAAGGCGCTCAAGCCCGTCTACACCGCTCCGAGCGAG
>NZ_JBFBAS010000066.1:0-14868 GCF_040682335.1 Streptomyces sp. NPDC051219 | reverse complement strand
CTTTTTTGTTGTCGTTCGCTCTGGAGTTCTTCCAGAGCGGGCGGTGGCCGGCCAGGCCCCCCCCCCCCACCACCGACCGCACGCCGGTCAGCCGATCACCGGTCAGGGGTCACGGCGTGAGCCCGTCCAGGACGTCCTCGGCCACCCGGCCGGCCCGCTCGCGCTGCGGGAAGTCGCCGACCTTCACCCGCGCCACCTCCTGGGCTGTCGCGTAGTCCACGACCGAGACCTCGTCCCGGTTGGAGAGGGTGACGAAGCAGTGCCTGCCGTCGGGCGCCGTCACGGTCCAGTAGGGCAGCGAGCCCGCCGGGTAGTGCACGAAGCCGTCGGTGGTCAGGCCCGGCCGGGACACGACGGCGGTGTAGTCGTCGATCGTGCCGGCCATGCAGAGCTTGTCGCCCGCCGTGTTCATCGCCATCCCGTGGTGGGCGGAGTTCTGCGGGTAGTCGTCGGGCTTCATCGCGGCGCCGCCGGCGCTGAACGGCATCTGGACGGTCCGCACCGTCCGGCCCGATTCGAGGTCGTACTCGATGAAGCCGTTGAGATACGAGAGCTGGGCGTACATCCTCTTCTCGTCCGGTGTGACGACGGCCGGCCGGACTCCCTTGTCGAAGGTGTACCTCCGGATCACTTTCAGGGTCTGCGCGTCGGCCACCGTGACCTGCCGTGCGCCTTTGAGGCCGTTGAGCGCCTGAGGCAGCGAGGTGACGCCGATCGACATGTTGTAGATGTGCCTGCCGTCCGCCGAGTAGACGTTCTCGTGCGGATAGGTGCCGGTCGGAAACTCCCCGGTGATGCGGCCGGTCGCGGTGTCGATCGCCTGCGCCTTGGCGGCCGTGATCGCCGAGACGACGAAACGCCGGCCGTCGGGCGAGAGCACGGCGTGGTCGGCCTTCAGCCCGTCGAGGTGGGTACGCCACAGCTGACGGCCGCTGTCGATGTCGTACGCGGCGGCGTCACCGAGGTTGCCCCGGGAGACGTACAGCGTGCGTCCGTCGGGCGAGATGTGCGCGTCGTCGACGAATTTGTCGCCGCCCGCCTGCTGCTTGACGATCTCGTAGGCCGCCCGCTCGAACGGGTTCATGCCGGCCAGGATTTCGTCGAGGTCGGGGATGACGTCGAGCGAGCCGAGGTTCCGGTACGTGCGGGCGTCGAGGAAGCTGACCGTCCCATCGACGCTGTTGCCGACTAGGACGACGTCGCGCAGGCCGCCGCTGCCGGGACCTGTCTCCTGTGCCGCCGACGACCCGGTGACCGAGCCGACGGCGAGCGTGAGGGTGAGGGCGAGCACTGCCGGAAGACGCGCCACAGGACCGTCCCTTCGCATGGACGTAGACGTTGACATGCACATGCGCACGCCATGGCCTAACGATGACACGTTCCGGTTACCGGCGGTAGGTCCCTCGGCCGGCAAGGGAGCCGAGCCGCGCGCGATCAGGCGCCCGGGGCCCGGAAGTCGACCTTCTTCCTGGCGGCGGCGTCGATGTCCTCGGCCGTGATCAGCGGGATCGTCTTGGACACGATGGCTCCACTGGCACGGACGTTCAGGGAGATGGCCGCCATCGACACGTCGTCCGGCAGGTCGATGACGCAGTACAGATCGCCGTCGCCGAACGCGAAGAACAGCGACTCGAGCGTGCCGCCACATGACTTGACCACGTTTTCCACGGCGGACCTGCGGCCCGTTCCGCCCTCGGCCAGCAGCCCCTTGGTGCCCTCCGCCGTATAGCTCGCCTGGACCAGGTACTTCGGCATCTGCCTCTCCCGCCGTTCTCGCGATGCGCCGCGGGTGCGGTCACGCATTCAGCCTTGGGGGCCCGGCGCGGTCCGGCCACCCGGAGTCCGCCGGGCGGGGACGGCCCCGCCCGGCCCATCACGGGGACGGGCCGGGCAGGGCAGTCGGTGCGGCACAGAGCGAGGTGGAGCCGGATCAGGCGGAAACCGACGCCTTGCCGGCCTCCTCGCGCGGCTCCGGGACGTCCGTCGGAGCACCCTTCGAGGCGTCGTTCGAGGCGTCCTTCGGGGCATGCCCGTCGTCCAGCAGCGTCTGCTCGTCGAACGGCACCCGGCCGGCCAGCACCTCGCTCACCCGCCCCTTGTCGATCTCCTTCGTCCACGTGCCGACCAGAACCGTCGCCACCGCGTTGCCCGCGAAGTTGGTGAGGGCACGGGCCTCGCTCATGAAGCGGTCGATGCCGACGATCAGGCCGACGCCGTCGACCAGTTCGGGTCGGTGCGACTGCAGCCCGCCCGCGAGGGTGGCGAGCCCCGCGCCGGTGACGCCCGCCGCGCCCTTGGAGGCGACGATCATGAAGAGGAGCAGAGAGATCTGCTCACCCACGGAGAGCGGGTTCCCCATGGCCTCGGCGATGAAGAGGGACGCCATCGTCAGATAGATCGCCGTGCCGTCGAGGTTGAACGAGTAGCCGGTCGGGACGGTGATGCCGACGACCGGCTTACTGACGCCCAGGTGTTCCATCTTCGCGATGAGACGCGGCAGCGCCGACTCGGACGAGGAGGTGGAGAGGATCAGCAGGAACTCCCGGCCCAGGTACTTGAGCAGAGAGAAGAGATTCACGCCCGCGACCAGCCGGAGGATGGCCCCCAGCACGACGAAGACGAAGAGCGCGCAGGTGACGTAGAAGCCGATCATGATGACGGCCAGCGACTTGAGCGCGTCGATCCCGGTCTGGCCGACGACCGCCGCGATGGCGCCGAACGCGCCCACCGGGGCCAGCCACATGATCATGGCCAGTACACGGAACACCAGCCGCTGGACGTGCTCGATACCCCGGATCACCGGGGCGCCCGTGTGGCCCATGGCCTGCAGCGCGAAGCCGACGAGCAGCGCCACCAGGAGCGTCTGCAGCACCTCACCGCCGGTGAGGGCGGAGATCAGCGTGGTCGGGATGATGCCGAGCAGGAACTCCTCGGTGGACGCGGCGACGCCCTCGGCCTGCTGCTCGCCCGCGCTGCGCGCGGCGTCGGTCAGGTGCAGGCCGGAACCCGGGTCGAGGAGGTTGCCGACCACCAGACCGATGGCGAGCGCGACGGTCGACATCAGCATAAAGTAGCCGAGGGCGAGACCGCCGACCGCGCCGACCTTGGCGGCCTTGCGGACCGAGCCGACTCCCAGCACGATCGTGCAGAAGATGACCGGCGAGATCATCATCTTGATGAGGTTCACGAAGCCGGTCCCGATCGGCTTCAGCTCCACGGCGACGCCGGGCGCGGCGAAGCCCACCACGATGCCGAGCAGCACCGCGCCGATCACGGCCAGATAGAGGTAGTGGGTACGGTCCCGCTTCGTACGGTCCGGTTTCGCGGATACGGCTGCGACGCCTGTCACGGGTGCCTCCTCGACTTGATACGTCGGACTCGTCGGATACGCGCAGTGCGGGTACGCCCCAACGGCGGTACGGCTGCGCGCAGTACGTGCGGCTCACGTCCTGGACGGTCCCGGCGACTATCCATCAACGTGTGACGGCGGTCACCGTTCCGTTCATTTCGTTCACAGGCGTCAGCCGAATCGAGATCCCGGCCAGGCAGACTGGCGCCATGCGTCTTCCTCGTCCCCGCAGCCTCGCCGCCCAGCTCTTCGCGATGCAGGTCGTGCTGGTCGCCGCGATTGTGGCCGGGTGCGCGCTCTTCGCCTACATGACCCACGCGGCCCAGGCCGAGGACACCGCGCGGCGGCAGGCCTCGGCGGTGGCGACCACCGTGGCCCACTCCCCCGCCGTCGTCGAGGCGGTGCGCTCGGACGATCCGACGGCGGCCCTCCAGCCGTACACCGAGCGGCTGCGCGGCGACGCCGGCGTCGCATTCGTGGTGATCATGGATCCGGCGGGAAAACGCTGGACGCACCCCGCGCCCGGCCGGATCGGCCACACCTACCTCGGCGACATCGGGCCCGCGCTGAAGGGCCGCACCTTCAGCGAGACCCACCTGGGCACGCTCGGGCCTTCGGTACGCACAGTCGCCCCCGTCAAGGACGGCGGGCGGGTCGTCGCCCTGGTCAGCGCAGGCATCACCATCGAGACGATCAGCGAGCAGGTACGCCGCCAGGTGGCCGGGCTGATCGGCGTCGCACTCGCCGCGCTGGCCCTGGGCGGAGCCGGTACGTACGTGATCAACGCCCGGCTGCGGCGGCACACCCACGGTATGAACGCGGCCGAACTGAGCCGGATGCACGACTACCACCAGGCCACCCTGCACGCCGTGCGCGAGGGGCTGCTGATGCTGGACGGGCGGCGCCGGATCGCCCTCGTCAACGACGGCGCCCGGGAACTGCTCGGCCTGCCGCCCGAGGCGGTCGGCCGCAGCGTCGCCGACCTGGAACTGCCCGCACCGCTCACCGGGGCGCTGCTGGCCACCGAGCCGCGGGTGGACGAGCTGCATCTGACCGCCGACCGGATCGTGGTGGTCAACACCCGGCCGGTCTCCAGCGGCGAACAGCGCGGCACCGTCGTGACACTGCGGGACCACACCGAGCTCCAGGCCCTCTCCGGCGAGCTCGACTCCGAGCGCGGCTTCACCCAGGCCCTGCGGTCGCAGGCCCACGAGGCGGCGAACCGCCTCCACACGGTGGTCTCGCTGATCGAACTGGGGCGGGTGGACGAAGCGGTTGAGTTCGCCACGGCCGAGCTCGAACTCGCCCAGGCCCTCACCGACCAGGTGGTCGACGCGGTCGCGGAACCGGTACTGGCCGCCCTCCTGCTGGGCAAGGCGGCCCAGGCCAACGAGCGCGGAGTGGAACTCGTGCTCACCGAGGACAGCCGCATCGACGACGGCCTGCTCCCGGACACCCTGCCGCCCCGCGACCTGGTCACCGTCCTGGGCAACCTGATCGACAACGCTGTCGACGCGGCCCAGGGCGGCGAGCGGGCCCGCGTGACCGTCACGGCCGGCACGGCGGACGGCGAGCTGCTGCTGCGCGTCGCCGACACCGGCGCCGGTATCGACCCTGCCGACGCCGACGAGGTCTTCCGGCGCGGCTGGTCGACCAAGAGCGCGGGCCGGGGCCTCGGGCTCGCGCTGGTCCAGCAGACTGTCCGGCGCGACGGCGGCACCGTGGTACTGACCGAAGGCCACGACGGCGGCGCCGAATTCACCGTACGACTGCCGCTGGAGCAGGAGGCTCCGGCGTGACGGGCCCCGGCGCCGACATCCGCGTGCTGGTCGTCGAGGACGACCCCGTGGCGGCCGACGCGCACCGGCTGTACGTGAACCGGGTGCCCGGCTTCACGGCCGTCGGGGTGGCGCACTCACGGGCCGAGGCCGCCAGGGCCCTCGACCGGACCCCGGTCGACCTCCTCCTGCTCGACCTGCACCTTCCCGACGGGCACGGACTGCATCTCGTACGGTCGCTGCGCGCGGCGGGCCACTCCGTCGACGTCATCGCCGTGACCTCGGCCCGGGATCTCACCGTGGTCCGCGAAGGTGTGTCCCTCGGCGTCGTCCAGTACGTCCTGAAACCCTTCACCTTCGCGACCCTGCGCGACCGGCTCACCCGGTACGCGGAGTTCCGGGCGACGGCGGGCGAGGCAAGCGGCCAGGACGAGGTGGACCGGGCCCTGGCCACGCTGCGGGCACCCCAGCCGGCCGCGCTGCCCAAGGGGCTGAGCGGCCCGACGCTGGAGGCGGTGACCCGGGCACTGCGCGAGTCACCGGAGGGCCTGACCGCCAGCGCGACCGGTACGGCGGTCGGGATTTCCCGGATCACCGCGCGCCGCTACCTGGAACACCTGGTGACAGCGGGCCGCGCCGGGCGGAGCCCGCAGTACGGCCAGATCGGCCGGCCGGAGCTGCAGTACCGGTGGCTGGCCGGTCCGTGAAGAAGTGATGGATCCCTCCCCGAAACGGGCACGTGGCCGGATAGGATTCGGCCCGGGTTACCGAACGGTCGTGCGGGCGACGGGTTGATCAGTCGTGCACCGTAGGAGTTTCCTACGATATGTGAGCCTGGGTGAACGCACCGTAGTCGCCGGGCCCGCCGCACTTTAACGTGTGGCCGTGCACCAAACCCCTCCCTTCAATGCCCCCGCCGCGCGCCGACTGCGTGCTGCCCTGGGGATGGCACCAGGTCATGTCGCCTACGGGCTGAGCGCTCAGTACGGACTTCCCGTCACCCCGGAAACGGTGATCGCCTGGGAGCGCGGCGACCGCTCGCCCACCTCCGCCGAGCTGACCGCGCTGGCCGGTGTGCTGTGGTGTTCGCCCGGAGAGTTGCTGGCCCGTGCGACCACACTGCGAGAGCACCGGATCGCGAGCGGCCTCGCCGCCGACGAGCTGGCCCGGCGGGTGGGTATGGACGCGTCCTCGTATCTGCGGATGGAGGAGTCCGGCCGCTGGAAGGGCAACGAACGGCAGTCCGCCGCGCTGGCCGAGGTGCTGGCCCTCTCGCTTCCCGAGTTCGTGACCGCGACCGGCAAGGACGAGGCGCTGGCGGACGTGCTGCGCAACGCGGTGACGACGCGCTGGCAGGCGTACCTGCGGCCGCTGTCCAAAATGCTGCCCGTCCCGAAGCACCACCTCGAGGACATACTCGAGCAGCTGCACACCGACTACCAGTCCCGGATGGTGGCGACCCTCAGCTGGGGCGGCGGTGGCGGCCAGGCAGGCAGCGGCGACGCGGGCAGAGAGTTCCTGGCCGGCATCGTGGCCCGCTTCTGGGACCTCGCCCGCGGGACGGAGCGGGACTACTAGGCAGCACCATCAGGGGTGGCCGGCCCCCGCCTCAGAAGACCGACTCGGCCTCGTACATCCGGTCGTGGGGAACCGTCTTCAGCTCGGCCACTCCGTGCGCGAGCGGCACCATGGTGATGCGGGTACCGCGCAGAGCGGTCATCTTCCCGAAGTCTCCCCGGTGCGCGGCCTCCACCGCGTGCCAGCCGAAGCGCGTCGCGAGCACCCGGTCGTACGCGGTCGGCACGCCACCGCGCTGGACGTGTCCCAGAATGACCGGCCGGGCCTCCTTGCCGAGCCGGTGCTCCAGTTCGATGGCGAGCCGGGTGCCGATGCCGGCGAAGCGCTCGTGTCCGTACTTGTCGATCTCGCCCTTCTCGTACGCCATGGAGCCCTCCGCCGGATGCGCGCCTTCCGCCACACACACCACCGCGAACTTCTTGCCGCGCGCGAAGCGCTCCTCGACCATCTTCACCAGGTCGTCGATCTCGAACGGCCGCTCCGGCAGGCAGATTCCGTGCGCGCCGCCCGCCATGCCCGACTCCAGCGCGATCCAGCCCGCGTGGCGCCCCATGACCTCGACGACCATCACGCGCTGGTGCGATTCGGCGGTCGTCTTCAGACGGTCGATGGCTTCGGTGGCGACCGTGACGGCGGTGTCGAAACCGAAGGTGCGGTCGGTCTCGGAGATGTCGTTGTCGATGGTCTTGGGGACGCCCACGACCGGCATCCCGGCTTCCGACAGCATCCGGGCGGCGGTCAGCGTGCCCTCGCCGCCGATCGGGATGAGCACGTCGAGCCCGTAACGGCGGGCCAGCTCCGCACAGTTCTCGGCGGCCTCGCGCAGCCGGTTGCGCTCCAGCCGGGCCGAGCCGAGGATGGTGCCGCCGCGGGCCAGGATGCCGCTGACCGCATTGAGGTCGAGCGGACGGAGGTGACCGTCGAGGAGACCCTTGAACCCGTCCTCGAAGCCGATGACTTCGTCGCCGTGACCGGTCAGGGCCCGGTGCACGACCGACCGGATCACTGCGTTCAGACCGGGGCAGTCGCCGCCCGCCGTGAGAACTCCGATGCGCATCGTCCTGTGTCTCCTGTCCTGGCGGTACGTATGAGCAACAGGTGATCCACTGCGATTGTCCCACGCAGGGCCGGGAAGGCGCTCCTTCTGGTGGGCGCCCTATATAGCGGCGGAGGTATTGTCAAGAGGGCAAGCCCGCCAGCGGGAGTTTTTCCACGCCGTGCGGCAGGCCGTACGAGCAGGAGCGGTACGGGCAAGCTGTACGAGCAGTCATACGGGCAGACGGACAAGGGACGGAGAGCACGCGTGACGCGCAGCGTGTACGTGACCGGGATCGACCGGAAGGACGGCCGGCAGGTCATCGAGCTGGGAGTCATGGAGCTCCTGACCCGCCACGTGGATCGCGTCGGGGTCTTCCGCCCGCTGGTCCACGACGGACCCGACCGCCTGTTCGAGCTGCTGCGCGCCCGCTACCGGCTGTCGCAGGACCCGGCGTCCGTGTACGGCATGGACTACCACGAGGCGTCCGCGCTCCAGGCCGAGCAGGGTACCGATGAACTGGTCTCACGGCTCGTCGACCGCTTCCACCGCGTGGCCCGGGAGTACGAGGTGGTGCTCGTACTCGGCACCGACTACTCCGCCACCCAGCTTCCCGACGAGCTGGCGCTCAACGCCCGCCTGGCGAACGAGTTCGGCGCTTCCGTGCTCCCGGTGGTCGGCGGCAAGAACCAGACCGCCGAGTCCGTACGGGCCGAGGCGCGCAACGCCCACCGCGCGTACGAGGCCCTGGGCTGCCATGTCCTCGCGATGGTGGTGAACCGGGTGGCCGCCGAGGACCGCGAGGTCATAGCGGAGCGGCTGGCCGCCCGCCTCCCGGTGCCCTGTTACGTCCTGCCCGACGAGCCCGCTCTCGCCGCCCCGACGGTCTCCCAGATCACCCACGCCCTCGGCGGCGAGGTGCTGCTCGGCGACGACGCAGGCCTCGCCCGCGACGCCCTGGACTTCGTCTTCGGCGGGGCGATGCTGCCGAACGTCCTGAACGCCCTGACCCCCGGCTGCCTGGTCGTCACCCCCGGCGACCGCTCCGACCTGGTGGTGGGCGCGCTCGCCGCGCACACCGCGGGCACCCCGCCCATCGCCGGCGTACTGCTGACGCTGAACGAGCGGCCACCCCAGGAGATCCTGACCCTCGCGTCCCGGCTCGCCCCCGGCACTCCGGTCGTCTCCGTCTCCGGCAACAGTTTTCCCACCGCCGGCGAACTGTTCGCGCTGGAGGGCAAGTTGAACGCCGCCACGCCGCGCAAGGCGGAGACCGCGCTCGGCCTGTTCGAGCGGCATGTGGACACGGCGGGTCTGCTGAACCGTATCTCCGTGGCCCGCGGCAGCCGTGTCACCCCGATGATGTTCGAGCACCAGGTGCTGGAGCAGGCCCGCTCCGCCCGCCGCCGGGTGGTCCTGCCGGAGGGCACCGAGGACCGGGTACTGCGTGCCGCCGACGTACTGCTGCGCCGCGACGTCTGCGATCTGACCCTGCTCGGCGACGTGGAGACGATCCGAAAGAGGGCCGCCGATCTCGGTGTCGACCTGACGGGCGCGGACATCACCGACCCGCAGACCTCTGAGCTGCGCCAGCCCTTCGCCGAGCTGTACGCGAAGGCGCGCGCACACAAGGGCATCAGCGTCGAACTCGCCCACGACGTCGTCGCCGACGTCAACTACTTCGGCACGCTGATGGTGCAGGAGGGCCTGGCCGACGGCATGGTCTCCGGCTCGGTGCACTCCACCGCCGCCACCATCCGCCCCGCCTTCGAGGTCATCAAGACGAAGCGGGAGGCTTCGATCGTCTCCTCAGTCTTCTTCATGTGCCTCGCCGACAGGGTCCTCGTGTACGGCGACTGCGCGGTGAACCCGGACCCGAACGCCGAGCAGCTCGCCGACATCGCCGTCCAGTCCGCCGCCACCGCCGCGCAGTTCGGCGTGGAGCCGCGTATCGCGATGCTCTCGTACTCGACCGGCACCTCCGGTTCCGGAGCGGACGTCGACAAGGTGCGCAAGGCCACCGAGATCGTCCGCGAGCGCCGGCCCGACCTGCTGGTCGAGGGCCCGATCCAGTACGACGCGGCCGTGGAGCCGACCGTCGCGGCGACCAAACTGCCGGGCTCGGAGGTGGCCGGGCAGGCCACCGTGCTGATCTTCCCGGACCTCAACACCGGCAACAACACCTACAAGGCCGTGCAGCGTTCGGCGGGAGCGGTCGCCGTCGGCCCGGTGCTCCAGGGCCTGCGCAAGCCCGTCAACGACCTCTCGCGCGGCGCGCTCGTCCAGGACATCGTGAACACGGTGGCCATCACGGCCATCCAGGCCCAGGGCGGCACCGCATGACGACGACCACCACACCGGAAGGCGTCCGACCTGTGACCGCCACGCGCGTACTCGTCCTCAACTCCGGCTCCTCGTCGGTGAAGTACCAGCTGCTCGACATGCGCGACAGCTCCCGGCTGGCCGTCGGCCTGGTCGAGCGGATCGGCGAGGAGACCTCCCGGCTGGTACACACCCGGTCGGCCGGCGGAGCCGGCAGGCGCGAACAGAACGGACCGATCGCCGACCACGGGGCAGCGCTGAAGGCAGTCGCCGCCGAGCTGGCCGCGGACGGGCTCGGTCTGGACTCGCCGGAACTGGCCGCCATCGGCCACCGGGTGGTGCACGGCGGCAAGAGGTTCACCGCGCCCACCGTGGTCACGGATGAGGTGCTGGCAGAGATCGAGCGTCTCGTGCCGGTTGCCCCGCTGCACAACCCGGCGAACATCAGCGGCATCCGCACGGCACAGGCGCTGCGCCCGGATCTGCCCCAGGTGGCCGTGTTCGACACCGCCTTCCACACGACCATGCCCGAGTACGCGGCCCGCTACGCGATCGACGTGGCGACCGCCGACGCGCACCGCATCCGCCGGTACGGATTCCACGGCACCTCGCACGCGTTCGTCTCGCGGGAGACCGCCCGGCTGCTGGGCAGGGCGCCGGAGGACACCAACGTCATCGTGCTGCATCTGGGCAACGGGGCTTCGGCGTCGGCGGTCAGGGGCGGACGATGCGTGGACACCTCGATGGGCCTGACCCCCTTGGAGGGGCTCGTCATGGGCACTCGCTCCGGTGACGTCGACGCGGCCGTGACCTTCCACCTCATGCGGGTCGCCGGGATGTCCGCCGACCAGATCGACGAACTCCTCAACAAGAGGAGCGGCATGGTCGGCCTGTGCGGCGACAACGACATGCGCGAGATCACCCGCCGGATGGGGGAGGACGACCCGCAGGCACAGCTCGCCTTCGACATCTACATCCACCGGCTGAAGAAGTACATCGGGGCGTACTACGCCGTCCTCGGCCGGGTGGACGCGGTGGCCTTCACGGCAGGTGTGGGTGAGAACGCCGCTGCGGTGCGCGAAGCTGCGACCGACGGTCTGGAGGAACTGGGCCTGGTCGTCGACGCCGCGCTCAATGCCGTACGGGCGGACGTGCCGCGGCTGATCTCGCCCGCGCACGCGCGGGTCGCGGTCGCCGTGGTCCCCACCGACGAAGAACTGGAGATCGCCACCCAGGCTTACGCGCTGGTTACCCAGTAGTCACTTGGACTTTCCGCCAGACGGAATATTCCGCTACGAAACAAACCGATAGGATCCGCTCATGCGCCGTTCCAAAATCGTCTGCACACTGGGCCCCGCCGTCGACTCCTACGAGCAGCTGAAAGCGCTCATCGAGGCCGGCATGAACGTGGCCCGTTTCAACATGAGCCACGGATCCCACGCTGAGCACGAGGAGCGGTATCACCGCACCCGCAAGGCCGCCGAGGACACCGGGCGCGCGGTCGGCGTGCTCGCCGACCTCCAGGGCCCGAAGATCCGTCTGGAGACCTTCGCCGAGGGGCCGGTCGAGCTGGTGCGTGGTGACGAGTTCACCATCACCACCGAGGACGTCCCGGGCGACAAGTCCATCTGCGGCACCACCTACAAGGGTCTGCCGGCCGATGTGTCCAAGGGCGACCAGATCCTGATCAACGACGGAAACGTCGAGCTCCGGGTCACCGAGGTCACCGGCACGCGGGTGAAGACCATCGTCATCGAGGGCGGTGTCATCTCCGACCACAAGGGCATCAACCTGCCCGGTGCCGCGGTGAACGTCCCGGCCCTTTCCGAGAAGGACATCGACGACCTGCGCTTCGCCCTGCGGATGGGCTGCGACCTGGTCGCGCTCTCGTTCGTACGGGACGCCCACGACGTCAAGGACGTCCACAAGATCATGGACGAGGAGGGCCGCCGGGTCCCCGTCATCGCCAAGGTCGAGAAGCCGCAGGCCGTCGCCAACATGGAAGCCGTCATCGCGGCGTTCGACGGCGTGATGGTGGCCCGTGGCGACCTGGCCGTCGAGTACCCGCTCGAGAAGGTGCCGATGGTCCAGAAGCGGCTCATCGAGATGTGCCGCCGCAACGCCAAGCCGGTGATCGTCGCGACCCAGATGATGGAGTCGATGATCACCAACTCGCGGCCGACCCGCGCCGAGGCCTCCGACGTCGCCAACGCCATCCTGGACGGCGCCGACGCGGTCATGCTCTCCGCCGAGTCCAGCGTGGGTGCTTACCCGATCGAGACGGTAAAGACGATGTCCCGCATCGTCGAGGCCGCCGAGGAGGAGCTGCTGTCGAAGGGCCTGCAGCCTCTGGTGCCGGGCAAGAAGCCGCGTACGCAGGGCGGTTCGGTGGCCCGCGCGGCGTGCGAAATCGCGGACTTCCTGGGCGCCGAGGCGCTGGTCGCCTTCACCCAGTCCGGCGACACCGCCCGGCGACTGTCGCGCTACCGCGTGACTCAGCCGATCCTGGCCTTCACCACGGACGAGAGGACCCGCAACCAGCTCACGCTGAGCTGGGGCGTCGAGACGTACGTCGTCCCGCACGTGGACAACACCGACGCGATGGTCGACCTGGTGGACGCCGAGCTGCTGAAGCTGCAGCGCTACAACGAGGGCGACATCATGATCATCACGGCCGGCTCGCCCCCCGGCGTCCCGGGCACGACGAACATGGTCCGGGTCCACCACCTGGCCGGCCGCAACCGCGGCTGACCCGTCGGACGAACGGAACGGCCGTGGCCCGCACCTTCGGAGGTGCGGGCCACGGCCGTTCTCTTTGCGGCTCCCGGAGGCTTTGGCGTGTCTATCCGCCGGTGTAGTAGTTGGACAGGCCGGGGACGCTGAGCGTGCCGCCGAACTGCCCGGCCTGGGTCACCTTGACCTTGGTGAAGAACGCGATCGGGACGTTCAGCGGGGGCGGGGTCTCCGGGCTGAACGTGACCGGGATGAGGCCGAAGAGGTTGCCCTTCAGCTCCTCCGTGTACATGGTGACCGTGCCGTCGCGCAGGGTCGATGTGGAACCGGGGTCGGACGTGACGTGGGCAGTCGTGCCGTTGGGGCCGACGACCAGCTGGTGCAGGTCCTTGATGTCGGTTTCCTCGGCGGTGAACTTCAGGACGTTCTTGATCTTGCCGCTGCCCGTCCTGACCTTGACGATGCCCTTGTAGTCGAGGCCGCGCAGGGTGAGCATCGAGCTCTCCAGCGTCCACGGCTCGTCCGGCAGCGCCGGGATGCCCGGCTCCAGGTCGGCCGCGGCGAGGGCCTCGGGGTCGGCGGTCGGGCAGGGGAACGGCTCCTTGCCGTCCTTGTCCTCGGCCACCTCGTCCTTGGCGTCCTCGTCGAGCTCCTCGACCTCGGCGCCGACCTTGTCCGCCGCGTCCTTGATGTCGTCCTTTGCCTTGTCCAGCGGACCGTCGGCCGGGTCGTCCGCCGGCTTGTCACCGGCGGGCTCGTCCTTGCCCGGGTCGTCGGGCTCCGGCTTGTCGGCGGGTGTGCTGGTGCTCGGTCCGGGCGCGGGCGTGGACTCGGTTGCGCCGGGCGACGGGGTTTCCGCCGGCTCCTTGTCCGGGCCGTCCAGGATGTCCTTGATCGCATCGCCGACACCGAGGGGGTCCAGCGGGTTCCTGGTCTCCGTCGGGGTCGGATCCGGCTTCGGCGCCTCGGGCTCCGGCTTGGCCGCATCCTGCGCCGACGGCGTCTCGGCCGGCTTCGGCTCGGTCGGCCCGGGCTCGGCCGTCTCCTCACCGCCGCCCGTCCCTTCGGACGGGCTGGGGGTGGCCGTGGGCTTGGACGACTCCGACGCGGAGGGCGACTGGGACGGCGTGGCCGACGCGTCCGGCTCGGGCTCGTCCGAGCGGGTCACGCACGGACCGGGGGCGAACGGGTTCTCCGGCTGGTCGTCGGCGAGCGCGAGCTTGGGCGTCAGTCCCATTCCGACGAACACGGCCGTGGGCATCGCGGCCAGCGCCATCGCCTTGCCGGCGGGTATCTGCAACTTGGTCAGCAGCGACTTGCGCGGGGCCGCGTGACGCGGCCCCCTTCTTTCACGGGACTCTGCGCCTCCGGCCGTAGTCAGTTGCGTCTCGTCACCCCGCACTGTTCCTCCCGCCATTGGCGTCAACAGTCCAATCGAACGCGTTCGGGTCCTTCTCCATGCGCGGCCCCGGGACGCTCTCGTGCTCGGGGCCCTGCTCCGGCGTACCGTCCGCCGGCCCGGCGGGCTCTGCCGCGGGCGCACCCGGCGCCCAGGCAATGGAGAGCGCGCCGCCGAACAGGGCGAGCAGGAAGCCGACGACGAAACCGCCGAGGTTGGACACGGGGATGGAGACAAGCGCCAGCAGAATCGTGGCCACGCCGGCGAACACCCGGACGATGTGGTGGAACCACATCGTCATTCCGAGGGTGAACAGGAGCACGCCGATGATCAGCGAGCCCGCCCCTGCCGTGGTGGCCATGGCCAGCGTCACGTGGCCCAGCTGGAGTTCGGCGTACGGGAAGTAGGCGATCGGCAGACCGCTCAGCGCGGTGAACAGGCCTGCCCAGAAGGGACGGACACCTCGCCAGGCGCGGAAGCGGCGCCGAAAGACGCGGAGGTAATGCTCGTTCTGCCCCGGTGACTCGGCGCTCATGGAAAACAGCTCCCTGGAACCGGTGTTGCTGTGAAAAGAAGAGAGGGTCGGGGGGGGGGGGGGGGGGGGCGGGCCCCCCCCCCCCCCCCCGCGGGGGGGTAGCACAACGAAAACACCCAGAGCCGCAAGAAGCACAAA
>NZ_JBFBAS010000065.1:0-16308 GCF_040682335.1 Streptomyces sp. NPDC051219 | reverse complement strand
CTCGCTGCCCTCGGCATGGACGTCACCATCGCCTCGCGCGAACAGACCGCATGAACCGCGCCAACGCGTATCACTGCAGGTGATTTTCAAGAGAGCGCAATGCGTGCTGTCGCCAACCAAGCCACGCTCACCCAGGAGATGTACGTTCCCCCGGGGCATGCGACCCGGCGACGCCGGATGTGAAGATCGACCCGCTCGGGTTCTAGTCGAGGGGTGGGGTCTGCGTGAAGCGGCGTCACGGCGGGTGCAGTGGCGGTCGGGCTGTGCGGGGTGCTGGTCCTCCAGGGGGTGACCGGTCCTGACTCTGATGCCAAAGCGCCTCAGGCGGGGACGATCGACACCCCGGTAACTTCGACCGACCTGCAGACCGACGGCACCACCGCGTCGCTCCCAGAGCGTGACACGAAGCCGTTCAGCATGCTGGGAGTGTCCTGGAGCGAGCCGGAGAAGAACGTCACCGGCACCATCCGGGCGCGTGCCCGCAGTGCCGAGTCCGGCAAGTGGTCGAAGTGGCTGACGCTCGATTCCGAAGGCAACGCGGCCGCCGACGGCCCGCGTAAGGGGCTGCGGGGCGCGGCCGGCCCGGCCTGGTTCGGCCCGTCCGACGGCGTCGAGGTCCGCGTCGGCGGAGCCGGCCAACTACCCAAGGGCATGCGGCTCGACATGGTCGACCCCGGCAAGTCACACGCGCTGACGGCAGAGCCGGCCGCCTACTCCCTCGACGGCGAGGAAACGCCAGAGGCGAGCGTCTCCCCGACCGACACCATCACGCCGAGCGATGCCGCCTCGCCGAGCCCATCCGACGCTCCGACCGGCACTCCCTCGGACGACCCGGCGACCGGCACTCCGTCACCGTCCGCCAGTGACAACCCCGCCCCCACGGCAACACCGACGCCGACGCCGACCGAGACCGCGGGGCCGGTCTCGACTGGCTCTGCTCCCGAGAAGGAGCAGCGCTTCGACACCACTTCGGGGGGCACTTGGCGGCGGGCGGCGCGGCCGAATGTCCACGAGTTTCGACAGCAGACGACCGTTAAGTAGGCCGATACGCTGCCCCTATGGCACGCAGAAAGCGCGACATAGCCGAGCGGATCTGCCCGATTTGCCGCGAGCCGATCGGCACGCAGTCATGGGTGACGGCGCATTCGGGAAGGGTCTGCCACCGCGCCTGCTTCGCCAAAACGTCGCCAGCCAAGCTCAAGCCACCGGTTCCCCTGTCCCATTGCTCCTTCTGCCGCGAGCCACTCGCGGGCCGACCCACCGCCAAGACCCGAGCTGATAGGGAAGTCCACCGCCTCTGCTTAAATCTGGCGAGGAAGACCACCACCGCTGCCAGCCGCAAGCGCCGTCAGCCGCCCAAGAGCGATGCCGCGGCTATCGCCGCTGGTTGGGGTATCCACGAAGCGGCGCGCGAATTCGAACGGAACCGCGGCGCGGTGATGTCCGGCGAGGCCTACCGCAGTCGCAAGCCATCCGACTGGAAGCTCAGCCGCTCGTAGACACAACGCACCCGGCAGGCATACATCGCCGCGGGTGACACCCTGGCACTAATCGTGCAAACGCGGAAGGGCGACACCCTGGCCGTCCCCTTCCACCAGGACGTGCGGAACACCGCCGCCGGACGGGTCGCAATAGTCGGGGTCCAGGTCGGCGGTGACCGTCTGGGAGTCGCCGTGAACGGTGAAGACAGTCGCCCAGGACGCGGCGTTGCGCTGAATGACGAGGGCCTTGCGGGCAGCGTCGACCGGGTCGGCCGCGTTCAGATCGATCTCCCAGGTCACGTGGCACTCGGGCACGGTTCTCCTTCGGCAGGCGAGGCGGAGGACGCCGGCCGACGGCGCAGCCGGTCGGCCGGCGGGGGGTCAAGCGGCGAGGACGAGGCCCGCGTTGTCCAGGCTGCGCTCATCGACGCTGACGCAGTGAGTGAGGGGGTTGAGGTGGTCGAGCCAGACTTCTTCATTCTCGGCCAGGCAGTCGCGCAGCGCCTCGGGGTCGGCGACGGCGCGGGCGGGCAGCTCCAGCTCGGCCTCGAATTCGTACGTGACCTCTTCGGTAACGGCCAGCGCGACCGACACCGTGACGTCCTCGTCGTCCTGGTCAGCGTCCGGCCCCGCCTCGGGCTGTGATCGGCTGACGTTGACCAGGACGGTCAAGGAGAGTTGGACCGCGTCCGGCCCGCCCGCCGGGGCCAGGCACAGAAGCGTGCAACCACTGGTCGAGGCACGCTGCGCATGGACCTCGGCCTTCACGCGGATCGGCCCGACGGGGCGGCGAGCCGATCCGCTTCACCCACGTCTACCCGGACGGGCCCGCCCCTGCTTCACCGTCATCGCTCCGGGCCGGCGGGGTGCCGAAGTCGCGATGTGGGACGAGATCAAGTCCGCTGCTATGCAGATCCTCGGTGATCACGGGGCGACCATCACCCATCACCATGCCGTCGGCCGCGACCACCGGCCCGGTTACGACCGTCAGCGCCCGGAGCCGTTCGCCTTCGCCCTGCGAGCCGCGAAGCACGCACTCGATCCCGCCGGGATCCTCAATCCCGGGGTGCTGCTCGATCCGGCGCCCCGTAGACCGACACGCTCTCGCCCGGGGTGCTTCTCGGTGTCGTCCCGGTCGCGGTCTTCGCGCTCACCTCGACGGTGTCATATCTCCGCAACCGGTGAAGCTCCTCGCCACGCGGAGGGATGCCACGACGAGGATGCCGCGGGGAGCCGGCCCTCCACCCGGCCCCGGTAACTTCCGTGCCACTCAAGGTGATTGCCCGCTTCTCCGCTGTCACGACGTACCGCTACAGTGGTGGCTTCCTGGGCACGGGGGTGGGCGATGGATCCGGTCGTACTGGCGGCAGGGACGGCGCTCGTGAGCGCGATGGCCACCGATGCCTGGCAGCAGGCTCGGAACGCGGCGGTGACCGTATGGCGCCGCGCCAGTCCGCAACGGGCCGAGGCCGTCGGGGCCGATCTGGAAGTGGTAAGGGCACAAGTCCTGGCCGCCCGCGCCAGGGAGGACGAGGATACGGAGCAGGCGCTGGCCGGCTCCTGGCGGATCCAGCTGCAGCAGTTGCTCGACGAGGACCCCGGGCTGGCCGACGAACTCCAGCGGCTGCTCGACGACCACCTCGTCCCGGCGACAAGACACGACGAGCGGACGGACAACCCTGCGGTCGTGCAGGACGCCAGACTGCGCGGTTCGGGCCGGATCATCCAGGTCGGGCGCGATGCGCACATCAGTGAGCCGCCCGGCAGGCCATGACCTTTCACGAGGAACCTGATCCGCGCAGGGAGCACAGGGCGCGGGTCGACGGCAGCGGGCAGATCACCCAGGTGGGCAGGGACTATCACCAGACGATCTATGCGACCTCGGCGCCGGCACGGGCGCCGATCGGGCTGACCGATACCGTGCTACGGGACGTGGCCGGCTTCACCGGCCGCGAAGCCGAACTCGGCAGGATCGTCGAAGCCTCGGCCGGCGCCGGGAGCATCGCCATCCACACCGTCGACGGCATGCCAGGGGTGGGCAAGACCGCTCTCGTGACCCGGGCAGCACACCTGCTCGCCGGCCAGTTCCCCGACGGGCGGATCTTCATCCGGCTGCACGGACACACTCCAGGGCAGCGCCCCGCGAACCCCGCTGATGTGCTGGCCGAACAGCTCGTCCAGCGCGGCATCCCGCCCGAACTCGTCCCCGGCGGCCTCGATGCGCGGGCAGCGATGTGGCGGGACCAACTGAACGACAAAAGAGTGCTGCTGGTCCTGGACGACGCGACCGGCCCCACCCAGGTAGAACCGCTACTGCCCGCTGCCCGCGACTGCTTCGTACTGATCACAAGCCGACGCCGCCTGGTTGCTCTGGAGGGCGCCGTGCCACTCGCTCTGGACGTGCTGCCGCCCGCGCAGGCCACCGAGCTGTTCATCCGGCTCGCCAGGCGTAACCCGGTCGGCGCAGAGGTGGAGGCGGCCGCCGAGGCGGTCAGGCTGTGCGGACACCTGCCGCTGGCCATCGCCCTGCTCGCCGGCCGCCTCGCTCACCATCCCGCCTGGACCATCGACCGGCTGACCGCCGAGTTCGCCGATTCGCAGGACCGGCTCGCCGAACTGCGGGCCGGTGAACGCGCAGTGGCTGCCGCCTTCGACCTCTCGTACCGCGACCTGCCCGTCGACCAGCAGCGTCTCTTCCGTCGCCTCGGACTTCATCCGGGCTCCGACACCGATGCCCGTGCTGCCGCCGCCCTCGACGGCATCCCGCTCGTGGCGGCCCGTCACCGGATGGAGATGCTGTACACGGACCACCTCGTCGACGAGACCGCCCCCGGCCGCTACCGCCTGCACGATCTGCTGCGCACCTATGCCCGGAGCCGCGTAGCCGAGGATCCGGCAGCCGACCGGAAGGAGGCCACCGCTCGACTCCTTGACCACTACGCGCACGCCGCCGAAGCCGCGGGCCGGCGACTGGCCCGTCACATTCGCCCCGGCGGGCCGCCGTCCGCTCCCTCAGGGCCGGACGTCCCTGAACAGGCCACCGTCGAAGGGGCCTTGGCTTGTGCGTGCCGAACGCCACAACCTTCTCGCCTGCGCCGACCACGCCGTTGCCGTCTCCGACCACCCCCGGGTTGTTCGCCTTGCCGCCGCAGCGGCCCCCTTTCTGCGCCTGGAGGGGCCCTGGAAGAAGGCGGCGCTGCACCGGGCGGCATCCGCGTCCGCACACCAATGCGGTGACCGGCGGGCAGAGGCCGACGCCCTCCACGACCTCGGATGGATCAGGTCCGCCGCCGGGGACTATGCCTCCGCGATCGGCCCGCAGGAGCGGGCGCTGGCGCTCTACGTTGCAGTCGGCGACCGGTACGGCCAAGGGGCCGTGCTGCATGAAATCGGCCGAATAACAAGCGCGAAGAGCGAGTTCTCGGATGCGATGCGCGTCCAGGAGCGCGCCCTGGTCCTGTACCGGGAACTCGGCGACCGCAACGGCGAGGCACGAGTGCTCAGCGCCCTCGGCCGGCTGCGGGAGATGATCGAGGACTATCCGGCGTCCGCACGGTTCCAGGAGCAGGCCCTGGCCCTGTACGCCGGACTCGACGACGACTGGGGCGAGGCCCGCTCCCTGCACGACCTCGGGCGGGTGAAGTGTGCGGTGGGCGAATACGCCGTCGGCGGCGAAATGCTGGAACAGGCCCTGAACCGCTGCCGAGAGCTCGGGGACCGGCTGGGCGAGGCGCGCTCCTGCGGCGCGCTGGGTTGGCATCGGCACGAGACGGGCGACCATGCGACTGCGCTTCTGCTCGAGGAGCAAGCTCTCGCCCTGTTCCAGGAACTCGGCCAACGGCATGGCGAGGCCAACGCCTGCCACGCCCTGGGCGTGATGCACACCGCGGCCGGAGCACATCCGGAGGCGGCCGCACTGCTGAACCGTGCACTGGCTCTCTACACAGAGATCGGTGACCGGCGGGGCGTGGCCCAGGTGCTCAACGTAAAGGGCGCTCTACTAGCCATCAGCGCACGCCCCGACGAGGCACTCGCCGCTTACCGAGAGGCCCTGCAGATCGCCATGGACGTGCGCAGCCAGGGGGCTCTGGAAGGCATCGCGCGCTGTGAAGCGCAGGCCGACCGGGCAGCCGCGCTGACCAACCTCCGTCAGGCCGTGGCCATCTATAGGCGCATCGGCAGCACAGAGGCGGGAGCTGCCGAGGCGTGGCTTGAGGAACTGGAGGAGCCTGGCCCGTGAAGAGTGGCAACGCCCTTCACCCAAAATCGTGGACAGCCTCGGCGCCGAGGAGGATCACTCGGTTCCTGATCCAGGTGCACCCATTCGCCGGGATGCGTTCGCCCTAACCTCGCTGTTTCAGTTGAGGCTGCTGGGTGGCTGAGCGGGGTTGTTTGGAGCGGTGTCGGTCGGTGGGCATGGTAAGGGCCCGGCGCGGTGGGCCGGGTTCTCCAAGGTCCTTCGGGTCGCGGGTGGTCAGAGGGCGGTCGTTCAGTTGGCGGGGCGAGGCAGGGCGGCCAGGCGGTGGAATGCGGCCGCGAGTTCATGTCTCCAGGGCCAGGTCGCCGATATCCGCATGCGCAGGCGGCGGCCGCCGCGGGTGATCCGGCCGGCGACGTGCAGGATTCGGTAGCGCAGTTTCTTGGGTTCGGCGGTGGCCAGATCGCCGTCCAGCAGGAGGACGCGGGTCCAGACGAGGAGGTCGATCGCCGCGAGGCTGAGTTCGAGCCAAGCGGCGTTGACCAGAAAGTGGCGGGAGGGGAAGCGGCCGAAGCCGGTGGTCTTGCCGCACCGGATGTGGTCCTCGACGGTGGCATGCCCGCGGTGACGGACCTCCAGGAACTGGGCGGAGCCCTCGCCGGCGAACGGCGTGTCGGTGAGGAAGACCTGGTGCCGCAGGCCCTCGTCCTGGTCGAACAGGGACAGTTGGGCGCCGGGGTGCGGGCGCTCGCGGCGCACGATGATGCGGGTGCCGTCCGGATAGCCGGCAAGGTCGACCATGCCGGTCAGCTCGGCGACCTCGGCGCCGGCACGCAGTGTTCCGTCCTGGTCCAGGGCGGGGTGCCAGACCTGTTCGGGCAGGGCCCGGATTGCGCGGCGGACCGGCTCGGTGACCGCGTATCCGACCGAGAAGAAGGTGCGGATTCCTCGTATCCGCAGGTCTCGGACGTGGGCGAGGAAGGCTTTCGCGGATCCGGCGCTGTCCGTGCGGACGAGGATGTCGGTCCCGTGCCGGTGGACGTCGGGGATCTGCGCGAGCGCGTCGTCCAGCACCGCGATGTGATCGGCGGCGGTGTTGGCTCCGGCGTTGCCGGGCCGCAGCTGCCCGGACGTGCCCTCGCCGGTGTTGGCCAGGAAACACACCAGAGGGTGGAAGCCGAAGCCGCCTTTATAGGTGGGTGCGGCTTGGTCCTTCTCGGAGTGGCAGGTCACCAGCGTGGCGTCGATGTCCAGGACCAGGCCGGGAAGTTCCCGTCCGCCGGCCTTCACCGCCGGTATGCCGGAGCGGGTCTCGGCGGCCTGCAGCCAGGCGACCTCTCGTGCCTGGGCGCGGGCCGTTCGCAGCCGAGCGAGTCCGGTCTCGTCGATGTCGGCGAGCAGCCGCCAGGCCGTCGGTGTCGAGGCGACCGGGCCGAACACTTCACCCTGGTCCCGCAGCACGGCCAGATCCGTGATGGCCTCGCCGCCATCAGCGAGCATCACTGCGAGATCGGTGGCGATCCGGCCCGGGTCGTGGCCGGTGCCGCGTGGCCGAAGTGGCCCCAACGCGGTGGAGTACGCGCTGGTCAGCCCGGTGGCATCGGCAAGATCCGCCAGCAGGCGGGACCCCGCATGGCTGACCACCCCGGCACCGTCAGCAGAGACATGAAGCTTGGGACGCGAACCGATACCCTGCACGCAGAAAGTGCCTTCCGCCTGGACCGACAGAACCCCTCGACAAGGTTCATCGTCCCAGCTCAGAAGGCACTTTCGCGTCACCGCACAGACCCCGGCCCCACACCAAGTGAAACAGCGAGGCTAGTACTTCACCCCTGCCCCTGCCGCGGACTTCATTGCCTCGCTGGCCAGGCTGGAAGCGGCGGACACGATCCGCATCCTGGATCCGGGTCACCCGCGGCCCCCTGGGACGCCACGTCCCAGCACGCCGGCCCGCCCGCCGCCCTGCTGATCCGGGCCCTGGAGGAGCGCCCGGGTGCGCGTACGGACATGCGGCTCGCCCGCGTCACGTACGAGATCCTGCGCCCGGTGGCCATCAGTCCCCTGGAAGTGACGACGTCCGTGGTGCGGTCCGGCCGCAGCGTCGAGGTCGTGGAGGCGACGCTCGCGCCGGAGGGCGGCGCACCGGTGATGCTGGCCCGGGCGCTGCGCATCCGTACGACACAGGAGCCAGGACCGGTCGTTGCCCAGGGCCGCTGGTCCCGTCCTCTTCGGATACCGCCGTCACCCCGTTCTTCGGTGTCCCGTGGGACGTCGGCTACCACACGGCGATGGGGAACCCGTTTCACCGAGGGAGCGTTCCGCGAACTGGGCCCGGGAACGTGCTGGATGCGGATGCGCCTGCCCTCATCGCCGGGTACGAACCCCGCCCCCTGGACCGCGTCCTCGTCGCGGCGGACTCCGGCAACGGCATCAGCAACGTGCTCGACTTCAGCCGGACCGTCTTCATCAACCCGGACCTGACGGTGCATCTGCACCGCCACCCGGTGGGTGAATGGGTGTGCGTCGACGCCCGCACGAGCGTGGACGCGCCGGGAATCGGCCTGGCCGACGCCCAACTCCACGACGAGAAGGGCCCGATCGGCCGCAGCGCGCAGAGCTTGTTCATCGCACCGCGATGAACGTGGCGGGGCGCGCCTCGGGTTCAGCCGAGACGCGCCGTGGTGTGGGAGCAGGGCCCCAGAGCCGGGGACGTGCGGACACCGAACTCGTGACGCAAGGCCGACAATGCGGCGAGGTGCCCGGACATTCCGTGGACTCCAGGTCCGGGAGGGGTCGAGGCCGAGCAGAGATAGACGCCCGGCAGGGGTGTTCTGTATGGATCCAAGCGGGGTGCGGGGCGCAGGACCGACTGTCGGAGGGTCATCGCGCCACCGCCGATGTCTCCTCCCACGTAGTTGGGGTTGTACCTTTCGTAGGCTGCGGCGCTGATGCCGCGACCGGCTATGACGGTGTCGGCGAATCCGGGTGCGTACCGTTCGATACGTGACGTGATCAGCTGTGTCGGGTCGCTGTCATCGCCGTTGGGGACATGCGCATAGGCCCAGAGAGGGCGCTTCCCACGCTTCGCTCGATCGGGATCGGCGACGGACGGATCGACCAGGAGAACGAACGGTTCCCGTGCGCAGACGCCGGCGGAGACGGCCGTCTCGGCAGCAAAGACCTCCTTGTGTGTGCCTCCCAGATGCACCGTGGCCGCGCCGCCGACGGCAGGGTTCTTCCAGGGGACTTGCTCGCTGACGAGGAAATCGACCTTCGCCGCCCCCGGGCCGTAGCGGTAGCGCTCGAGGCTGCGTCGGTACCGGGGAGAGAGGTGACCCTTCGACATCTTCAAGAATGCTCTGGGGCTGACATCCAGCAGGACCAGTTTGGCGGAATGCCGCAGCCCCCGCAGATCTGTCACGCGATGTCCGGTGTGAAAGACTCCTCCGTGCGCCGATATGTCCTGCGCCATGGCCTCAGCGATTCGCGCACTCCCGCCTCGCGGAAGGGGCCATCCGGTTCCGTGGGCAAGATGACCAAGCAGCATGGCGACTGCCGCGGCGGGGATTGAGGGAAGCGGGCCCACGGCATGTGCAGCGACGCCGGCGAGAAGGGATCTGGCCGGCTCCGTGGTGAATCGGCTGATGCCGACGCGTGTGCCGTAAGTCAGAAGACGGCTCGCCATGAGCAGGGCCGCAATGGGGTCTTCGGGGAGACTGCGCTGCCCCTTCAATATGAGGTCGGCAATCCCCGAAGAATTCTCCAGCAGAGGCTGCATGAGACGGCGCCAGCGTGGTCCGTCCTCGCCCAGGAGCTCGCAGGTCGAATCGAGATCGCGATATGCGAGTGCGGCAGCTCCCCGGTCGAGTGGATTGGCATAGCTGATGGCGGGGTGGAGCATGTGCACATTTCGGGACGCCAGGTCGAACTCCCTGAAAAAGGGGGAAGCCTCGGCCATCGGGTGTACGGCCGAACAGATGTCGTGGACTATGTCCGAGTCGAAAACGGCCTCCGTTCGAAGGCCACCCCCGATGGTGTCCTCGGCCTCGTGGAGCTCGACCGACAGGCCGGCTCGTCCGAGCGTGACGGCTGCTGCCAGGCCGTTCGGGCCTGTACCCACGACCACCGCGTCAACTGGCATTCCTTCTCCTAGGGCAGGATCCACTGGCGAGCGAGTGGAGGCGTGGCTGATTGTGTTCGTAATTTGGCTCATACAGGCAACGTGCCGGTGCCGTTCCCGGTTTTCGGAACATTCGCTTCCGCCATGAGGGGGAACGAAAGGCATCCTCTCGGCGCGGGTAAGATGGTGGGTCGCTGTTGCCTGTTGCCTGTTGACGTGACCGGTCGACGGGCGGAAGAACACGGGGAATTGAAATGCGAACCACACGTCCAGGGGGAAATTATGAGCGACGATGAAGCAAGTTCACGAACTGCATCGGCGAATATGGATGCGGCGTCAGAGAGGGTTCTGCGGCTTACCCGGCGTGAACGTGAAGTCCTCCTCATGCTGGCGGATGGGATGCCGGACAAGGAGCTCGCACGGGAGCTTGGCATCGCCTCGCGCACTGTGCGCGCTCATCTCGCAAATATAACCCGAAAGCTCGGAGTGAAGTCCCGCCTTCAAGCCGCTCTCGTCGGTGATCGGCAGCGCGAGGTTCTCTTGCCGTAACCGGCATTGCCGCTACCGGCAATGCCGAAGATGTCACTAGTCAGGATCGTTTCCCTTCGAAATAGTGGAGCGGGTCGGCGCCTCGTGGGCCCGCTTTCTTTTGTTCCCATCGGTTCCGTGCAAACGGAACCGATGGGACATCGCTGAGAAGGAGCGACATGAAGAAGTTGATTGCATCTGCCGCCGTCGTGGCGGGTGGAGCAGTTCTGATCGTTTCCGTGCAGGGCCCCGCGTTGGCTGCGCCCGTCGCGCAGACGCCGGGAGCCGTCACTTCCACGGCGGGCGGCAAGTCCGAGCAGTGGGTCGGCAGCGCGGCACTGAAGGCGGCCAACCTCGCCACCAACGCGGCCAGGGCCACGAGAGCGGCCAAGGCCGCGGGGGTGCGGGGCGACGACTCGACTCCGTCGTACACCCCCGTTTCCGGGGTGGACGCCGCCGTGGTGTTCGACAAGTAGCCGTTGACCATTACCTGAAACGAGGGATTCCCATGAAGAAGAAGTTCGCCGCCGCTGCGGTCGGCGTGGCGCTCGGCGGTTCGCTGATCGCCGTCACGCTGCAGGGTTCAGCCCAGGCAGCCCCCGCGACCCCCGTCGCGCAGACTGCGGCCACCGCCCAGGCCACCGGCCCGATCGACACGCCGCAGGTGATCGGCAGCATCGCAGGGAAGGCGGCCAAGGCGGTGGGCAAGGCTGCGGGCAAGGCATACGTCCACGGCAAGGCGGCCACCGGTTCCGGCGCCAGCAACCACAGCATCATCGGCAGCCTCTGGGGCGCACCGCCGGCCGGTGTGTCCGACCAGGCCCCCGTACCCGCTGACGTGGTCTTCGACAAGTGAGACCGCAGCACCAAGAACTCAGGAGGGCGGTGCTGCTCGTCGGCGCCGCCCTCCTGGGCGGTCACTTCACCATGTCCGCTTTGTCCCAGGCCCCGCTCAGCCCCGCGAAGGTGCGCTACGAGGAAACGGTCAGTTCCTATCTCGAGCCATATTTCGCGCAGAACTGGATGCTCTTCGCCCCCGACCCCATCACCGACGACAGGGGAATCCTCGCTCGCGCGAAGTGCTCCGACGGCAGCGTGACCGATTTCTACGATGTCACGCACCCGCACATCAAGGCGGCGCAGGACAGCCGGTTCTTCCCGTCCCGCATGTCACGTCTGGTGACCAACGGTCTTCAAGCAATCAGCAACCACGACGAGTTGATGAACCGACTCCGCCAGAATTCCCTGAACGAAAAGAAGCCCCTCATCCCCGCAACGCCTTTCGAGAAGTCCTCCAGGGACGAGACGATCACCTTCCTCTCCCGGTACTCGATGGGACAGATGCCGACTCCGTGCGGCGACGGGCAGCCGAGCGAGATACAGGTCCGCATGTACATACACCAACTGCCCCCATGGTCACAGCGGAAGAGCCCCAAGGCCGAAGGCAAGGTCGAGGTGGAGGACTTCGCCTGGCGGAAGGTGAAGGAACTGCGGTGAAGAAGCTGTCCTCGGCCCTCGACACCTGGGCATCGCGTCCGACGGGCATCGTCGGTGTGTCGGCGGCGCGCTGTCTGCTCGGGTTCGTCGGCCTCATGTTCTACGTGAGCCAGTACGGCGACCGGGCCTACCTCTTCGGCCCCGACGGAGTCGTACCCCAGGACGAGTTCGTCCGTCAGGTCCGCGATGCCGGCACTTTCAGTCTGTACACCTGGAGCGCGTCCCCGGCCTGGTCCGAAGCGGTCTTCTACGGTGGGGCACTGATCGCCCTGGCCGTGACGTTGGGCGTCGGCGGACGGGTCGGACTCGCTCTGCACTGGGTCTTCCTCTGGTCTGTCTACCAGCGTCAGTTCGCCATCATCGACGGCGGCGACAACCTCGCCTATCTCGTCATCCCCATGCTGATGCTGACCCGCTGCTACGACCGGTTCTCGTTCTCCACAGGAGCGGCCGGCCTTCTCGTGCGGCGGCTTCCGGGTGGTGTGCGAGCCCTGTCGACGCCTGTGCACAATCTGGGCGTCCTTGCCATCGCGACCCAGATCTGCCTCGTCTATATGGTCAGCGGCCTGTACAAGGTCCAAGGAGACGTCTGGCAGGACGGCACCGCCCTCTTCTACATCCTCCGCATTCCCGAATTCACATGGCCGGGAGTGTCCGACCTCGTCTACGACAGCGACCTCCTCGTCTACCTCGGCACCTATGCGTCGGTACTGTTTCAGGTCTATTTTCCGCTCAGCATCCTGGTGCCGCGGCTGCGTGCCTGGGCGGCTCTCGCCTCCATCGGCTTCCACCTGTCGATCGGGGCACTCATGGGCCTGACCAGCTTCGCCCTGACGATGATCGCCTGCGACCTCATCTTCCTCAGCGGGGGTATCGACAGAGCCCTTGCCCTCGCTCGTAGGACAACTGACCGGATCACCGGCAAGGGGATGTGGGAAGATCGGGCGCGTGCCGACGCTGAGCGTCCCCGGCCCATCCAGCTGCCCGAGCCCGCACCCCGAGAGTCTGAGGTCACGACATGATGCTGTTGGCGGAGTTACTGAGCAACTTCCTACCGGGCAAGGTCAAGTCACGTCTGGGATACCTGTGGTCAGCCGTGCTGCTGACGGCGGTCACATTCCTCGTGATTTCCGGACTGGCACGCTTCTTCGGCCAGGAGTGGGATGTCGCGTTGCGCTGGCCAGGCATCGCCGCGGGCTGCGTCGCCCTCGGCTATGCGCTGGTGTATCCGTTCGTCAGGGGCAGGCTGACGGACGCCGAGCGCGCCCGGCCCTAGTACTCCAGCCGGACTTCTCCATTACTGCTGGTCAACGGCTTGAGTGTGGGGAGTGTAGCGGGGCGGGGTTGGGGAGGGGGCGGTCTTGGCGGACCGTCCCGCGAACGTGTGGCCACGCCGCATGTAGTGACAGGGCCGGGCACGTGCTTGGTGGCGGCGTCTCCAGTGCGACCAGCTCATCGCGTGACCGCGTCGTGCAGGGTGGCGGCGGGGTTCAACTGCCAGCAGACGGCGGATTTCTGCCGGGGTGAGGTCCACGAGGTCGGGTGTGTCGGCCGCGTCACCCCTTTTTCGCGTTCCTGGACAGCCATCGCCGCGAGGAAGATGTGCGCGAGCATGACGAGTGTGATGTGCCGGTACCAGCCGACGTAGCGGCGGACTTCGTACTGGTCCAGGCCGCACTCGTTCTTCGCGTTCTGGAAGCATTCCTCGATCTTCCAGCGGCAGCCCGCGATGCGGGCCAGGTCAGCGACGGTGGCGTCCAGCGGTGCACTGGCCAGGTAGTAGGCGGTCTCGTCAGGCCTGGCGATGCTGCGGCGGGCGAGCATCCAGCGTTGCCGCGTGGGCTCGTCGCCGTCGAACTCCCCGACGGCGGGCAGCCGGGCCGCCGCCCAGTCGTAGAGCCGTAGTCCCTTGGCGCCTTCGCCGCAGGACAGGCGTTGCCATGCCTCGGGCGGGGCCTGACCGATGAGGTAGTCGATGCGGGGACCGTGGACCTGCTGCGACTTGGGGACCGCGACGACGTAGGACAGACCGATGTCTTCCAGGAAACGGCGGAAGCGGGAATCCTGGCCGTAGGCGGAATCCGCGGTGACCCACGAGAAGGCGAGCGAGGAGTCCAGGGCTCGCAGGATCATGGCCCGGGCGAGGTCGTTCTTGGTGGTGAAGTCACGCTCGTCGGGGATCCGGGCCGCTCGGCAGCGCTCACGGTCTTCGGTCCAGGACTTGGGCAGGTAGAGCTCGCGGTCGACCAGGGCGTGACCGCGTGTGGTGGCGTAGGCGGCGAAGACACCGATCTGACAGTTCTCGGTCCGGCCCGCGGTCCCGGAATATTGCCGTTGCACCCCGGCCGAGGTGGTGCCCTTCTTGACGAAGCCAGTGTCGTCAATGATCAGCACACCTTCTGATGTGCCGAGTTGCTCTGCTGCATAGGTCTGCAGGTCATCGCGGAGACGGTCGGCGTCCCAACGACTGTGGGACAGCAAGTGCTGGAGTCCGTCCGGGGTGGCGTGGCCGGCGTACTCAGCGAGTTGCCAGCCGTTCTTGCGGCCCACCGGGCCCAGCAGCCCGCGCACGTAGTCCCGCCCGGCGTCGGGGTTCGATCCGGGCGAAGCAGGCTCCGGCCCGGAGGAATAGATTCTCGAGTTCATGGCCCCAGGCACTCGTGGGCACATCATTGATCACGCCTACGGACTGCTCGGCCCGCTGTCACTACATGCAGCGTGGCCACACGTTCGCGGGACGGTCCGCCAAGACCGCCCCGCCCCCAACCCCGCCCCGCTACACTCCCCACACTCAAGCCGTTGACCAGCAGTAATGGAGAAGTCCGGCTGGAGTACTAACCGGAGTCATCGAGAACATGCACTCCGCGATCAGCCTGATTGCCGGCAGTTCGGCGTTCCGGAGATGGCTCTGACGATGGTCCTCACTGGCGACGTCACAGCCTCGATCCACGCACACAGCGAGGTCGAGCGGAACTTCACCCCTGAACGTTCCGGCGGCATCGTGAAGGGAAAGACAATCGGCCTGGTCCAGGACTTCAGCGAGACCGTCATCGTAAAGGCCTTGCCGTCGGAATGGCCGGAGCCGAGGAAGCAACTACCGCCGAGGGCGACCCGGCTGGATCCGTTCAAGCCGTTGATCGACGAGATGCTGCGGGCGGACCTGGACGCGCCGCGCCAGCAGCGGCACACGGTGAAGCGGATCCTCGAGCGGCTCTAGATGAGCACGGCGCCGACGAGATCTCGTACCAGTTGTTCCGCGGGTATGTGGTCACGGGACTGTGGGACCGCCTGCACGATCAGGATCGAGCTGACCAATCCTCAGGACGTCTCGCCGTAGAGCGCGCGGAAGTCCGCGAGCGTTCCCCGGTAGTACTCCAGGTCGTCGGTGAGCTTCGCGCGGGTCACCAGCTCCGGGTTCCGCGCGCGGGACTGGCGGCCGAACTCGGACCAGACACCCTCGTCCGGCACCACGTCCGCACCGTCCGGCAGAAACTTCAGCGCCTCGCCGGCCGCATCTGCGGCGAACTCCCAGTTCAGCTCGACGCCGAACCGATCCTGGTCCGGACCACCGGTGTAGGCCATGTCCGCCTCCAGCGCCCGGCGCGCGTACGTCGCCGCCACCACGGCCCACTGGGCGGCGTCGACGAGCTGCGAAAGCCCCAGCCCGAACCGCGCGCCGAACGTGCGGGCCGCGTCCTCCGACGCGTACGAGATCGCGATGTCACCGGCTGGCGAGGCGAGGGTCCAGGCGTCCGCACCCTCGGTCAGGTTCGAACCGGGCACGATCGGCGGGGGCTCCACGGCCGGTGCGGTCTGGTCGGCCGCGATCGTCAGACTCACATAGACCTGCGCCTCGTCCAGCGTCCTTGCGGTCAGCATCGGTTATCTCGCTCCTGCCTCTCAGCCCAGCTCGCGGTAGGTGTCGCGGACCACCAGCAGCCGGTCCAGCTGGAACCGTCGTCCCGGCTCGGCGTTCCGAACCGCCCGGCCTGCCGGCGTTCAGAACTCCTCCTCCGGTACGGCGTCCTGCCCGGCCGGCACGAACTTGACCACCTCGTCGACGGTGGCGCGGGCGACGGCAAGCACCTTACAGGCCTCGCGGGATCGCTCTTGAGCTGGTGGTTGACCCGGTCCAGAGGCGCGCCAGACGCAGATTCGTCAGGTAGGTCGCCCCGTAACCCGTGGCCTCCACGACCACGGCGGCCCCCAGAGGAACCACGACATTCAGCTGCACGAGCAGCAACGCTCGCGGCGGGGCCGGGAGCGGCCGTGCGGGAGGTGTTACGGCGGGGTGTGGTCACGCGTGTGAGGCCGGGCGGAAGGCCAAGCCTGCGGGGGTTGAGAAGGACTGGCGGGGCGGGCCGGGAGAATGTGTCAAAGCTGAGCAGTTACTGAGCTTTGCGGGTTGTCGTCGGGGAGTGACGGTTCATGATCCCTGCGGTATGCCGGTGGTATGCGTTATCCGGAGGGTGGGGGCCTGACCG
>NZ_JBFBAS010000064.1:0-16605 GCF_040682335.1 Streptomyces sp. NPDC051219 | reverse complement strand
TGGGCGCTCTCAACGTTCTACGGGCCGGGCTGGTCCGTCGCGACGCCAACCCGGCATAGCGAGAAGCCCCGTCCTTCAGGGCGGGGAGGAGTCACGTGGTCCGGCTCGAGGTAGATGCGCGCCGGGTAGTCCTCGAACACGCCGTTGGTGCCCCCGAGGCTGTTGATCCGGCTGTAGGGATGAGGAGTGGAGACATCGTGCTCCAGCCGGATCACCCGGCCCTTCGCCGTCTGGACCAGGCTGATCGTCCGGTCACTCCCGATGTACGTCTCCTTCCAACTGGGATCCCCGGGCGGCATGTGCTGCGCGCGGTACTTCGCCAGACCCAGCGCGGGTGTGCCGACGCTGGTGATGCTCACGGCGCGGTCGCCGCGGTTGAGGTCCATGTAGTTGGCCACCGGGCCGAAGCCGTGGTTGGGGTAGAGGTCCCCGCGCAGCCGGGTGTGCCACAGCGTGCGCTGCCCGCCCCCAGCCCGCCGAGTCCGGCGCCTGCCGCACCCGCGGTCCACAGGACCGAGCGGCGGCTGGGTGGGGTGTTGTCGCTGTCGTGGTTCTGCGGTGCTGCCTCGTTCATCGAGCCTCCAGGAGAGCTGACGGTGCGTGGCCGGAGCGCGAACTTCCGTCAGGACCCTGGTAGTTGAGGCTACTGTTCCGCAAGGGGCAGGTTGGACTCCTGGGTGCGGACACTTGGACTCTTCGCGTGGCCCCGGAGCCGTGCGGCGTGCCCGTGGCCCAGGACCTCAGCAGCGCTGGTCCGGCCCGTCGACCAGAGCGGACAGCAGCCCGCCGAGCACCTGTCGCTGATCGGCGGTCAGTGGGGCGAGGATGTCCTCCGCCGCTGCCCGGCGCGCGCTGCGCAACTGGCCGAGGGTGGCCCGCCCCGCCTCGGTGAGCTCGATCCTGATCACCCTGCGATTGGTCGGGTCGGGGACCCGGCGCACGCACTCGCTCGCCTCCAGTGCGTCGACGAGACTGGTGACGGCGCGCGGGACGACCTCCAGGCGCTCCGCAAGATCGGCCATCCGCGGCGGCCGCTCGTAGTGGGCGACGGTCCGCAGCAGCCGGGACTGCGCCGGGGTGATGCCGATCGGCTCCAGCTGGCGCTTCTGGATGCGGTGCAGGCGACGGGTCAGCCGGAGCAGTTGCTCGGCCAGCATGCCGTCACTGTCGGAGGCGGTGCTCATGGCGGAACAGTATCAGGACTATGTTCATTGTGAGCATAGGTAACAGTGAGCTATGCTCCAGAAAATCCGGCCGGTCACATCGGTCGCCTCAGCCCGGTGAAGGAGCCCATGCATCCCGAAGAACCCACCTGGACACCAGACCGCCGCCTCGATCCGGCGCAGTCCGAGCCCCCGGCCCAGATGCGGCGCATCCTCCGGCTGTTCCGCCCGTACCGCGCCCGTCTGGCCGTCGTCGGGCTTCTCGTCGGCGCCTCCTCGCTGGTCGCGGTCGCCTCCCCCTTCCTGCTCCGCGAGATCCTCGACACCGCGATCCCGCAGGGCCGCACCGGGCTCCTCAGCCTGCTCGCCCTCGGCATGATCCTGACCGCGGTGGTGACCAGCGTCTTCGGCGTCCTGCAGACCTTCATCTCCACGACGGTCGGCCAGCGCGTCATGCACGACCTGCGCACCGCCGTCTACGCCCAGCTGCAGCGCATGCCGCTCGCGTTCTTCACCAGAACCCGCACGGGCGAGGTCCAGTCCCGGATCGCCAACGACATCGGCGGCATGCAGGCCACCGTCACCTCCACCACGACCTCCCTGGTCTCCAACCTGACCGCCGTCGTCGCCACCGTCGTCGCGATGCTCGCCCTCGACTGGCGCCTCACCGCCGTCTCGCTGGTCCTGCTGCCGCTGTTCGTGTGGATCAGCCGCCGGGTCGGCCGCGAACGCAAGAAGATCACCACGCAGCGGCAGAAGCAGATGGCCGCGATGGCCGCCACGGTCACCGAGTCGCTCTCCGTCAGCGGGATTCTCCTCGGCCGCACGATGGGCCGCGCCGACTCCCTCACCAAGGGCTTCGCGAAGGAGTCCGAGCGCCTCGTCGACCTCGAAGTCCGCTCCAGCATGGCCGGACGGTGGCGGATGTCGACCATCGGGATCGTCATGGCGGCCATGCCCGCCGTCATCTACTGGGCCGCCGGCCTCGCCCTCCGGTCGGGGGGCCCCGCCATCTCCGTCGGCACGCTCGTCGCCTTCGTTTCGCTCCAGCAGGGCCTCTTCCGGCCGGCGGTGAGCCTGCTCTCCACCGGCGTCCAGATCCAGACCTCTCTCGCGCTCTTCCAGCGGATCTTCGAGTACCTCGACCTGCCGGTGGACATCACCGAGCGCGAGAACCCGGTCCGGATCGAGCAGGCCAAGGGCGAGGTGCGCTTCGAGGACGTCGACTTCGGCTACGACCCGAAGCACGGGACCACCCTGCACGGAATCGACCTCACGGTCCCCGCCGGCGGCAGCCTTGCCGTCGTCGGACCGACCGGTTCCGGCAAGAGCACGCTGAGCTATCTGGTGCCCCGGCTGTACGACGTGACCGGCGGTCGCGTCACCCTCGACGGAGTCGACGTACGCGATCTGGACTTCGACACCCTCGCCCGCTCGGTCGGCGTGGTCTCCCAGGAGACCTACCTCTTCCACGCCTCGGTCGCCGACAACCTGCGCTTCGCCAAGCCGGACGCCACGGACGAGGAGATCCGGGAAGCGGCGCGAGCCGCCCAGATCCACGACCACATCGCATCCCTGCCCGACGGGTACGACACCCTCGTCGGCGAGCGGGGCTACCGATTCTCCGGCGGGGAGAAGCAGCGCCTCGCCATCGCCCGGACCATCCTGCGCGACCCGCCCGTCCTGATCCTCGACGAGGCGACCAGCGCGCTGGACACCCGTACCGAGCACGCCGTGCAGCGGGCCATCGACGCGCTTTCCGCAGGCCGCACCACCCTCACCATCGCGCACCGTCTCTCGACCGTCCGGGACGCGGACCAGATCGTCGTGCTCGACGGCGGCCGTATCGCCGAACGCGGCACCCACGACGAGCTGCTCGAACGCGACGGCCGGTACGCCGCCCTGGTCCGCAGGGACGCCGAGCTGGCGCCGGCCGCGCCCCTGCCGGGAATCCCATAGCCGTCGCGCCGGCGTGACCACATGGTCAATGGGACTTCCTGTGGCCCGCCCCGGCGCTGCGCGTCAGCCCCCGACGACCGCGGGCTCTCGTGCAAGCAGCTGCCGGATCTCCCGTAGGGCGGCCCGGCCCGCCCGGTTGGCGCCGACGGTGCTGGCCGAAGGCCCGTAACCGACCAGGTGGATACGCGCGTCGCGCACGGCCCTGGTCCCGTCGAGCCGGACTCCGCCGCCCGGCTCCCGCAGCTTCAGCGGTGCAAGATGGCCGATGGCGGCCCGGAATCCGGTGGCCCAGAGGATCACATCGGCCGCGACCTCGCGTCCTTCGTCCCAGGCGACCCCGTGAGCGGTGATTCTGTCGAACATCGGCAGGCGGCTCAGGACACCCGACTCGCGCGCCGCGCGCACGGCCTCGGTGACTGGCAGACCGGTCACCGACACCACGCTCTGCGGCGGCAGCCCGCGGCGTACCCGCTCGTCGACCAGGGCGACCGCCGCCCGGCCCTGGTCCTCACCGAAGGGCCCCTCCCGGAAGACCGGCGGCCTTCGCGTGACCCAGGTGGTGCCCGCCGCCACCTGCGCTATCTCCATCAGGTGCTGTACGCCGGAGGTCCCGCCGCCGACCACGACCACCCGCTGCCCGCCGAACTCCTGCGGCCCGGGGTAGTTCGCGGTGTGCAACTGCCGCCCGCGGAACGTCTCCTGCCCGGGGTGGCGAGGCCAGAAGGGACGGTCCCAGGTCCCCGTGGCGTTGATCAGGGCCCGCGCCGACCAGGTTCCGGCCGACGTCTCGACCAGCAGCCGGCCCGCCGCGCCGTCGCCCTCGTCGTCTCGGGCTGCGCGTACGGCGCGTACGTCGACAGGGCGCCGTACGCGCAGCCCGAAGGCGCGCTCGTACCTGTCGAAGTACGCGCCGATGACCTCGGCGGAGGGCCGCGAGCCGTCCGCCCCGGTCAGCTCCATCCCGGGAAGGGCGTGCATCCCGTGCACCTTGCCGTAGGTAAGGGTGGGCCACCGGTACTGCCAGGCGCCTCCGGGATGCGGGGCATGGTCGAGGACCGCGAAGTCCCGCCCGGGTTCGAAACCGGAACGGCGCAGATGGTAGGCGGCGGCCAGACCCGCCTGCCCGGCACCGATCACCACCACGGCCGCCTCTTGCGCACCGAAATTGTTCACGGTTCCACCAACACGGCAGGGGGTGCGGCTCTTCCCGGGCGTGGCCGGCGGATTCCTACGCGCCCTTGTGGGCCTTTAGCTTGCGCCACACCGCGCTGAGGGCTTCGAGGTCCTGCTGGTCGAGGAGGTCGGTGAAGACGGGAGCCAGGCAGGCGCGGCGCGTGGCGTCGGCCTCCTCGAAGAGGTGGCGGCCCTCCGGTGTGAGGGCGATCTCGACCGAGCGTGCGCGTGGGGGAGGGGGTGCGCGTGACCAGGCCGCGCGCCTGGAGGGCGTCGACGACACGGGAGACCTGGCTGCGACTGAGCATGGTGCTGTTCCCGAGGACGGAGGCGGGGACGGGGTCCGTGCTGTTGGCGAGCCACAGCATCACCTCAAACCAGGAGACCGGCAGGTCGTGGGCCTTGGCTTCGGTGACATCCGGCAGCTCGATGTCACCGATGAGGCTTCCGTGGCCGCGGCCGTCGCGGGCGTGGTCGCCGACCACGGCCGCCTCGACGCCGTGATCAACAATGCCGGCGCCGGACACCTCGGCACGCTCGAGAACGAGACGATGGACGACGTGCGCCAGGTGATGGGGGTCAACTTCTTCGGCGTGCTCCAGGTCACCAAGGCGGCCCTGCCCCACCTGCGTGCCTCAGGAGGCCGTCTGATCACGGTCACCAGCGTCGGCGGCGTCGTCGGGCAGCCGTTCAACGAGGCGTACTGCGCCGCCAAGTCCGCGGTCGAGGGCTACATGGAGAGCCTCGTGCCCGTCGCCGCGAAGGTCGGAGTGACCGTTTCCATGGTCGAACCCGGCGCCGTGGCCACTGAGTTCGTCAACAACATCGGCGTCGACCCGGCGGCGGAGATCGCCGCCGCCGGACCGTACGCCGACGCGCTGGACGCCTACGTGACCCGTACCGTCGGGCAGTTCCTCAGCTTCGCCCAGACACCCGGACAGGTCGCCGATGCCGTACTGGAGGTTCTGACCGCCGAACAGCCCGCCTTCCGCATCCAGACCTCCGCATGGGCCCGCGCCTTCACCGCCACCAAGCTCGCCGACCTCGACGGTTCGGCCGTCGTCGGACTCACCGGCGGCCGGCTCGACTGAGCCCCGAGGGGCGGCCGGTTCAGAGATCGGCGGTGGCTGTCAGAGGAAGCTGACCGAGCAGGGCGTCGCAGGCCAGCGCCGTGAGCGGGGTCAGTTCCGACGGCTTCCAGACGACGGTGTCGCCGCAGGCCAGCGCGAGGGTGGTGTTCCAGGACCACACGGCGACCGGGAAGTTGAAGGCGGAGATCACGCCGACGACACCCAGCGGGTGCCAGCTCTCAGAGAGGCGGTGCCCAGGTCGTTCGGAAGCCATGGTGCGTCCGTACAACTGGCGGGAGAGCCCGACCGCGAAATCGCAGATGTCGGTCATTTCCTGCACTTCGCCCAGCGCCTCGGAGCGGATTTTGCCCGCCTCGATGGTGACCAGGTCGGCGAGGTCTTCCCGATGCGTGGCCAGCAGCTCGCCGAGCCGCCGGACGACGGCGCCGCGCTGCGGCGCGGGGACGGTCCGCCACTGCCGGAACGCCCGGCCGGCGGCGGCGACGGCCTCGTCCGTCTCCTCGGCCGTGGCCGCGGGGATGCGGAACAGCGTCCCACCCGTCAGGGGAGTCCGGGAGAGAAGCTCGCCGGCGTCCCACGCGGGCTCGACACCGCAGCGGCGCAGGCTCAGCTCGGCCCGGGCACGCAGCGACGCCGTGTCGGGGAGGCCGGGGCCTCGGGGGGGTTCGGGGGTTTCGGGGGCGGTGCTGGTCACGGTGTCTCCTCGACGATTCCCAGAGCCCGGCGGGCCCTTTCGAGTGAGTGGTTCTGCTGCGCGGCGTAGAGGTCGAAGGAGTCGTGCACCGGCCGCCCGATCGCTTCGGAGAGCCAATGCGCGTCGTAGTGCGCCCCGGGACGGCTGGTGTCCTGGATACCGGTGTCCGTCAGGTTCGACTGGAAGATCCCGGCGGCGGAGCGGGGCAGGAAGTCCTCGTAGACGATGGGCGTGGCAGTGAGCCGGCCCGAGTCGAGGAGGCCTGCGAGCTCGCGGGGCGGCCGCCGGCCATCGGCCGGGTGGTCGAGGACCGGCTCGTACGTGAAGAACGCGTGTTCGTCGACGGCCAGTTCTCGTTCGGTGGCGGGGAAGCGGCACTCCCACTGCTCGGCCGGCTCGCCGACGAGTTCGTCGTACAGGGCGCGGCCCCTCCGGGTGAGAGCGATCCCGCGGGCTTCGACTTCGTTGAACCGCACCCGCAGCGAACCGCTGGTGACGCTGCCGTCCGCCTCGCGGAAGCCGCGCGGCAGGGTGGAGCCGAAGTCGAGGGTGAAGGGGATGCGCGGCGGCGGCGGGGTCAGCGGCCCGGTGAGCGCGATCTGCCGGCGCAGCGGGGTGACGGGCAGATCCACGCCGGCCATCGCGCCGATCGCCCCCGACCAGGCGCCCGCCGCACAGATGACGGCCGGTGTGCGGACGGTGCCGTCACGGGTGCGGACGGCCCGCACCGCCGCGCCGTCGGTTTCGATCGCCGTAACGGCACAGCGCGTACGGACGGTGGCGCCGTGGCGCCGGGCCGCTCGGAGATACCCGGTGACCGCCGCGCCGGGCAGCGCGTATCCGTCGGCGGGGGAGTACGCGGCGGCTGTGATGGTTCTGGGATCGAGGTACGGGCACAGCGCGAGGGCCTCGCGAGGGGTGATGATCCGGCTCGGTACCCCGAGTTCGTTCTGCACTTCGACGCCCCGTCCGAAGGTCGCGACGTCGGCGTCATCGGTGAGCAGGAAGAGGTAGCCGACGCTCCGCAGCCCGATGTCGGCCCCGGGGCGCGCGCCGAACTCCCGCCAGGCCTCCAGACTCCGCTGCCCGAGCCGGATGTTGAGCGGGTCGGAGAACTGGGCACGGACACCCCCGATGGGCTTGCCCGACGAACCCGACGCGGGTTCGTCGCGCTCCAGCACCAGGACGTCCCGGACTCCCGCCTCGATCAGGTGGAAGGCGATGCTCGCCCCGATGACGCCACCGCCGATGATCACGACACCGGCGCTTTCCGGAAGGGAAACGGAAGCCATGGGGAAATGGTGGCGCCCGCCGACCGGTGGCGTCCATTGAAACGTCAGCAGCGTTGACCCCGGCCACTGCCTCGGCCACCGGGGGTCAGCGGTCTCGCGCCGCATGCACGGCGTTCCCGGCCGATGGGCGACGATGGAGACATGTCCGACGCCTTCACGACCCGCATCCTGCGTCTCGTCACCGGCAGCGCCGAGACGGTGACCGACCTGACCCACGAGTGCGAGCAGTTCCTGGCCGAAACAGCGTCCGGGCGCGACGGCCTGCTGAACGTCTTCGTGCCGCACGCCACCGCCGGCATCGCGGTGATCGAGACGGGCGCGGGGAGCGACAGCGACCTGCTGGCCGCGCTGCACACTCTGCTGCCCGCCGACGACCGCTGGCAGCACCGGCACGGCAGTCCGGGCCACGGCAGGGACCATGTGCTGCCCGCCTTCGTCCCGCCGCATGCCACCCTGCCGGTGCTCGGCGGAAGGCTGGAACTGGGCACGTGGCAGTCCGTGTGCCTGGTCGACACGAACAAGGACAACCCGGAACGGCAGGTACGGCTGAGCTTCCTCGGCTGACCGGGGCTCGTCCTGGAGTGCGTCGGCGTTCCTGTCCCTCTCAGCCGCGCTTACGGGCAGTGACCAGAAGGTACTCCCAATCCATGCTGACGGTGCCCGCCCCGCCGGCATGCCGCCGGGCGAGGTTGTCGAGATCGCTGTCCAGCGCGGCGACCCGGCTTGGGTCGCCCGCGATGTTCCGGTAGGTGGCGATGGTCGGGCCGTAGTTGGCCTTGAAATAGTCCCGGAAGTCCTCCGGCTTCCCGAAGCGGTCGACCCGTACGGTTCCCCTGCGCGCCTCGACATCGGTCACCCGATCGCCGAGCAGGCCGCGGACGTGGTCCGCCCGGCCCCACAGCGGTGGGGGCTGCGCCCCGGGCGGAGGCTCGGGGGCGTAGGGCTTCATCGTGGCGAACATCTGGCCGATGAAACCTTCCGGGGTCCAGTTGAGCAGGCCGATGGTGCCGCCCGGGCGGCAGACGCGGATCAGCTCGTCGGCGCTGTCCCGGTGATGCGGGGCGAACATGATCCCCACGCAGGACATGACGGTGTCGAACTCGCCGTCGGCGAACGGCAGTGCCTCCGCGTCAGCCTCACGCCACTCAAGCTCCGCGCCGCGCTCGGCCGCGAACTTGCGCCCGGCCTCCAGCAGCTCGGGGGTAAGGTCACAGGCCACAACGCTTGCGCCGGCCAGGGCCGCGGGGATGGCGGCGTTGCCCGACCCGGCCGCAATGTCGAGTACTCGCTCGCCGCTCCTCACGCCACATGCCTGAACCAGTTCCGGACCGAGGTCCGGGATCAACTGGGCCGCCACGGCAGAGTAGTCACCCAGCGCCCACATCTTGCGGTGCTTGGTCTTGAGTGCGCGGTCGGCTTCGACAGCGTTGATTGCTTCGGTCATGACAGCTCTCCTCCGGAGTTCTTCCAGCGGCCGCTTGCGGGGCGAACGGCGTCGCAGCGCATGCCGGAGTCGTCGCAGATCCCTCGGCCGATCCGACCGGACCTCGTCGCTCTTGCCTGCATAACCGAGGGTAGGAACGTGCGGGGCTCCGTCCTAGTACGGGATCTGTACCAGTGGCTGCTCGGCCGGGATCCGTAGGTGTCCCGGGTGGAGTGGCCGAGCCGTCGCCAGGGACCTAGCCTGCACACATGGGGGCCTCGTACTACCAATTCTGTCCTGTCGCCAAAGCGATGGAGCTGCTCGACGAGCGGTGGACGCTGCTCATCGTGCGCGAACTGATGACGGGGACCGAGCACTTCAACGAGCTACGGCGCGGTGTGCCGCGGATGTCCCCCACGCTGCTGTCCAAACGGCTCCAGCAGCTCGTACGCGCTGGAATCGTGGACAGACGGTCGGACGGCCATCAGGTTCACTACGTGCTGACCCCGGCCGGCCATGAGCTTCGGCCGGTGGTCGAGGCGCTGAGTGTCTGGGGCATCCGATGGATCGGAGAACTCGGCGACGAGGATCTCGATCCGAAACTCCTGCTGTGGGACATGCATCGCCGTATCGACCACGACGCCGTCCCGGCCGGGCGCACGGTGGTCCGGTTCATGTTTTCGGACGTGGCCGCGCGTACCCGCGACTGGTGGCTGGTGATCACAGCCGCAGAAGCCGATGTCTGTGACTTGGATCCGGGCTTCGAGGTGGCGGTCACGCTTTCCGCGAGTCTGCGTCACATGGTCGAGATCTGGCGCGGCGACCTGGGCTGGTCCGACGCTCTCCGCTCCGGGGCCGTAGCGGTACAAGGCCCGGAGGCGCTGCGACGAGCGGTTCCGGACTGGTTCACACTGCCGCCTTTCGCTTCGGTGCCGCGTCCTGCATAAGGGCTGTGTCCACGGCGGCCTTCGCGGACTTGCTCCAGCCCGGCAGTCGTTGCCGTTGCCGGGCAGCGGGCGGCCGGCGACGACCCGTGGGGTGTCGGGGCGCCGGTGCCCGGCCGTTGACGGGGAAGGTCAGCTCTGACGCGCGCGGTACAGATCGCGGATCAGAGCGATCTCCGCCCCGTGGTGCAGCAGCTCCTGGTTGACCCACCACACGATGTCGATGAACGGCTCGTCCGGGTCACTGCCGTGGGGGTAGGTGCAGTACCCCACGGTACCCAGCGCGGCGTCGTCGACACTCAGCAACGCCTTCCGCCAGGCTGCGGCGCCGACGTCGAAGGCTGCCACCGCCCCCGACAGCCGGCGCCGCACCGCGTCTCAGTTCTTCTGGCACAAGGCCTTGCGGCGCGCCGTGTTCCGCTACCCGTTAAAGGAGCCCTGGCCGGAAATCGCTCTAGCTCCGCTCCATCCAGAATGATCGAATCGGCGCCGTACCGGAAAAGGATGCGCGTCCCTCGCCCGCTGACTGGTCACCTTCGGCTGGTCACCTTCGGCTGGTCGCCTTCATTCTCAAGATGGAGATCGCTACGTGAATTCGATGTCGTACTTGGATCTGCACCGGAAGTTCTCCCCTGCTGTCGATGCGGAGATAGAAGCCGCTCTCGAAAGACTTGGACCATCGTCCAGTGCGGTCAAGGATGCGGTCGCCAGGCTTTTGCGGCATCAGAAACTGAAACACCCCCTCTCGGTGCTACCGCTGCTCGTCCATGCCATTGAGACAGGTGCTCCCGGACCGGCTGTTCCCGTGTCTGCCGTACACGTGCTGTGGTGGACCTCGGCCTGTTATCTGGACGACCTGGCCGACGGGCAGGGTGCAGCTATGTCTGGTGACCTTGACAAGAACGAAGCACTGCTTGCATCCATAGTCAGCGGAAACGTACTTCCCATTCAAGTTATTCAGCCACTACAGGTGCCGGCGCCGGTCCGAAGTGCTCTGACGGCTGAGCTCATGAACGGCTGGATCGTTGCCACAGAAGGCCAGCTGATCGACATGCGGGGGGATTCCGGCAGCGCTACGCGGAAATCTGTGATAACGGCATACCGCGGTAAATCGGGCGGGCCCTTCGGCATGATAACGGCAATGGCTGCGGCATTGTCGGGCGTGCCCAGGGAGAGAATAGATCTATGGCGTGAGTTCGGCTACATCTTCGGCGTCCTGTGGCAGCTGTTCAATGATCAGGAAGACATCGTGTCCGGACGCAACGAAGACCTGATGAACGGCACCATAACGTATCTGCTCGCGTGTGCCATCGAGGAAGCCTCCCCGCAGTCGAGGGAACGGATCCTGGGCTTGTGTGCCAACTCGAAGAATTCTGGCCAAGCGAGATCGGAACTCACTGAGCTGCTTCTCGCGCCCGCCATTCTTCGTCAGTACCACGAGGACATCGACAAGTTCCGCGATGACGCCTACTGCATCCTGGGTGAACTGGGTGGCGACGAGAACTACTTGCCGGTGCTGCGGCAGGTGGTCGACCTGTCGGCTCAAATGCTCCTGCAGGGGACTGGGGAGGCTCCGCGGTAGGGCGCGTCAGGCCGGGCAGGGAGGTAGCGGAACCGGCAGTTCGGCCCACACGGAAATGGACAGAGGCAACTTGCCACCCATGGGGGCGAGTTGACGGTGTGGCATCATGGCCGCGTTGTCTACTCGGGATCAAGAACTCTGAGACGTAGGCGGGTCGAGGCGGCGAGGTCTCTCCTTCGCCCTGGCTCGGGGTGAGCGCAATTGCGTGACCGGGCGAGGGCGGCCGTTGGGGTTCGCCGGAGGACTGAGGATGAAGTTACCTGGCTCTGCGTCACCGTCGTCGGAGGACAGGCGGCTCAGGCGCCGCCTCAGAAAGGTCCGCCATACCTGTGAGGCGCTGCTCGCGGAGTGGGGCATGGAGCACGGTTGCGGCATCGATGAACTTCACCGTTATCTGAGCGTGCGTCGCCGGCGTCCCATCCATCTGATTTCGACGCCCTTCCCCGAGCCCCACCTGTTCGGCATATGGCTGAAAATGGATGACTTCGACGTCATCGTGTTCGAGAAGGCGGCTTCGCCGTCACACAAGGAACACATAATCGCCCACGAACTTGCCCACATCGCCTTCGAGCACCGCGGATCCGTGAAACTGGATCACAGTGATTCGGGCCAGTTGTTCACGGACGTCGACCCTGCGGCTGTACGGAGCATGCTGATGCGCTCCCGCTACAGCGACGACGAGGAGCAGGAGGCCGAGACCATGGCCTCGCTGATCCTGGCCCGGGCCACGAAGCGATGGATCGAACCGGCGTGGGGCGTCCCGGAAGAAGCAGCCGAAATCGTCGCTCGCATCGAGCACGGCCTCGGCAAGCCGGACCAGGGGTGAGCGTGATCTACGGAGTCCTCGCGTGGATCTGCGCCATCGGCGGCCTCGCGGCTTTCAGCTACCGGCTTCCGGACCTGCTGCGCAGAAAACATGACCTCGCTCTGTGGGCGCTGTGCACCTACTTCCTCTGTTCCGGGATCAGCTTCCTGGTCGACCTGGACCTTCTCCGGCTCCACATCTCCGACTTCTTCGGTCACCCCAACATCACCTCACTGATCACGCAGGTCGCGGTGGTCGTACTCACCGCGGCGCAGCAGGTCGTCCTCGTCTACTGGTCCTCCCCACCCGCTGAGGCCCGGCGCATGGCGCGCCGCCGCCTGTCGTTCTTCGGCGCCGCGCTCGGCGTACTGGTGATCGCGTCCTTCGTCGTCGGTCCTGTGGCGAAGTCCGAAACGGCGACGTCGACGATCCTGCTCAGTATTCAGGACGGTGGATACGCGCTGTACATGTCCTTCTACCTCCTGATCTGCGCGGTGGGGCAGTTCGAGACCGTGCGGTTGTCGCTGCGCTTCACCAAGATGGCCAACCGCCAGTGGCTCGAGGTCGGTATGCGCACCGTGACCGTCGGCGCGAGCCTCATCCTGGTCTACTGCGTCACTCGAGGCATTCAGATCGCCGGCACCAGGCTGCACTTCGACGGATCGGGTCTTGACCCGATCCAGTGGACGTGCGGCAGCATCGGGGCCCTGCTCCAGATCACCGGCTGGACCATTCCGTCCTGGGGAATCCACATCACCCGCGCGCTGGGCTGGAGCCGCAGCTACCGCTCCTATCTCCGCCTGCGGCCTCTGTGGTGGGCGCTGTACCAGGCGTCGCCGGACATCGCCCTGGACCCGCCGCGGTCCTGGCCGCGTGATCTCATCCCGCCCCGGGATCCGCACTACCGCCTCTACCGGCGTGTCATCGAGATACGCGACGGGCAGCTGATGCTCCGCACCTCGCTCTCACTCGCGGACTTCTCCCGCGTGGCCCGCTCCCTCGAGCTCCCGGAGGACCCCACGTCACCCCTGGGTGAAGCGCTGCAGATGCGTGCCGTACTGAGCCGCCCCGCCGAGGAGAGAGCCGAGCGGGCCGACGCGTCCGACATTCCCGCGCGACCGCCGTACGACGACTTCCGCGACGAGGTGGAGTGGCTGACCAGAGTGGCTTCGTCGTTCACCGCTCTCGGGCAGGCCCGTCCCGGGCACACCGATGCCCGCCTCCTGTCATGACGAAGCCGGCCCGAACCGCTTTCCCTGCCACGACCAACAGATAGGAACCACATGCGACCCATTCGGATATCGACGCCCTCGGCCGCCGTCTTCGCGGCGATCGTGCTCCTCTTCGCTTCCGGGGGTCCGGTGTCCGACGTCGCCTTCGACACCCCTGCCGCCTCCGCGGCGACGCGGCAGACCGCCGGCGAGCAGGGCAGTCCGTACGTGGCGACACATCTCTACTTCGGCACCGGCCGTCACGACGGCAAACCGCCCATCTCCGACGAGGAGTTCATGGAGTTCATAGCCGATGTGGTAACGCCTCGGTTCCCGTCCGGACTGACCATTCAGGAGGGCCGCGGCCAATGGCGGGACAAGGAGGGTGACATCAACCGTGAGCGATCGTACGAGCTGACTGTGCTCTATCCCGTGACCCGGGCCAAAACCCACGACGCCGACATCGAGTACATCCGCCGCCTCTACTGCGAGACCTACGGCTTGGAGTCCGTCGGCCGTGCAGACGTCCGGGCGCGGGCGGACTTCTGACACCCTCAGCGCAGGGGCAGCACCAGTTCTGCGGGGTCGTCCTCCGGGGAGCCGAACGACACCTGGCTGCCCAGCGGTGTGCGGCCGCCGTACAGCGGGTCCTTGGTGTCGAGGACCAGGGCGAGCCGGTGTCCTGCGGGAAGGTCGTAGGCGGTGGCGAAGAACGCGATGTCGAGGGGGAAGGCCTGCCCCGGGGTCCTGCCGGTCCAGCTCTGCGGGGCGTGGGAGATCAGTTTCCCCACGCCGAGGGCGTTCACGTCGTAGAGATGGCCGATCACAGTGCCGTCCGGCGCGGACGCGGTGACGGTCGTGTGCAGCCTGACGGTTCCTCGAACCTGCTGCGTGGCCGCGTACGGCGCCGACTGCCACACGGCTGCGGCCGACCGGGGCAGGAACGGGACCACGACGACGGGAGGCAACTTGACGACCTGGTCGAGCAGGCCGGACAGTTCGGTGATTCCGCCGTCGGCGCCCGAGTTGGTACCGCCGACGACCGGCGTCCGCCACCCTGTCCCCGCCGTGCCACCTCCGAGTGCACCGGTGCCGAAGGCGTCCGCTCTGCCGAGTCGCAGCCGCTCGCGCCGGGAACTGACGGCCTCCCAGGACGGATAGGTCTCATGCGCGCCGCTGGGCCGCACTTCCAGCTCCACCGGCGGGCGGGGTGTGCCGCCACCGCCCTTGAGGTGTTCGTCGAACCAGCTGAGCGCGCTAGCCCAGGTGGCGTTGTCGAGCCCCAGCAGACCGGTGACCTCCTGCGTGGCATGGTCGCCGGGACGCAGCTCGATCCGCTTGGGGCCGGTCAGCTTCTGGTAGAAGGCAGTGATCTGGCCGGCGTTGAAGATGCTGTCCCCCCATGCGTTGGCGAGGAAGACGGCCGTGCCGTTGGCGTTGATGCGGTCCACGTACGTGCCCGGGGACCTGGTCTGCGCCCATCTGATGACCTCGGCGGTGTCGCGGTCCGCGAAGAGGCTGTCCAGCATCCGCCGGAACTCGGCGCTTTCCCGACCGGTGGGCGCCTGTACGGCGGCGAGCGCTGCGGCGGCTTGCAGGTGCCGGGTCTCGCCGCTGTACAGCGAGTCGACCAGATCCCCCCAGCCGCTCATCGCGGCCACGGCCTTGATCCGCGGGTCGGCGGCGGCGCCCAGCAGGGTGAGGCCGCCGCCCAGGGAGAGACCGGTCATCCCGATCCGGTCGGGATCGGCCGGCGTCCGGGCCATGACCCAGTCGATGACCGACGAAATGTCCGCCACGTCCTTGGGTCCCGCGACCTCGACCTCGCCTCCGGAGAGCCAGAAACCGCGGACGGTGTAGGTGACCACGACATAGCCGCCGGCGGCCAGCCGCTTGCCCTGGAGGACGTACTCGAGGTCGTTCTGCCCCCAGCTGGCCGGCTGCACGATCACCGGGTAGCGGCCGTGCGCGTCGGCGCCGGGCGTGCCGGCGGCGGGGGTGAACACGTTCGCCTTGAGAACGGCGCCGTCCTTCATCGGGAGGTCGGCGAGGCGGAAGGAAGGCCCTGCCATGGCTCCGGCTGCGGCGCGTTCCGGCCCCTGGTCCGCCGATGTGCGTGCCGCGTACGCAGCGGGCGCCGCGGCGCCCGTACCGACGAGGACGAGTGCCGCGGCGACAGCGGCACCCGTCGTCCGGACCCGGGCGCGGTGTCGGCCGTGGCGTTGCGTTCGTGTCACTGGGGCTCCATCAGATCGGACCGTCGTGCCACGAAGGCACCCACACCGTCGTGGTGACCGGAGCGTAGAGGTGCGGAACCGGCCGCGGTGAGAGGGCGATCAGCCAAATTACCCCCGAGTAGGAAGCGGCAGGCGGCGCCCGACGGTGGCCCGCGGGGGCGCGTCCATGGCTCATGGCGCGTCGTGCTGGGCGGAGGCGAATATCTGTTGCGGCGCGATCAGAAAATGATGCATTGCGCGGTGAGGGTTGGTGGCATCGCGGGTGAAATGGTGGTGCTCACCGTGCACGGATGCCCGTCCGTGCTAGTCTTGATCCCAGTTGCAGTTGTGGTTCCCATAGACTTCAAGTGCCTTTGACGGATCATATCGTCGGGCACTTTTGTATTTTCGGTGCTTTTTCCGGACGGGGTAATCATCGCGGCGACGCCGGGGTCCGCACAGTGCGGTCCCCTGGGCAATGCCCCGAAGGAGATTTGACATGGCTACTGGCACCGTGAAGTGGTTCAACGCGGAAAAGGGCTTCGGCTTCATCGAGCAGGAGGGTGGCGGCCCCGACGTCTTCGCCCACTACTCGAACATCGCCACCCAGGGCTTCCGCGAGCTGCAGGAAGGCCAGAAGGTGAACTTCGACGTCACGCAGGGCCAGAAGGGCCCGCAGGCCGAGAACATCGTTCCCGCCTGACGCTGACGCGTACACGCAGCCGGGGCCCGCACCGTGGGTGCGGGCCCCGGCTCGTTGCTGTCCGCGGGGTTGCCCGGCGCGCCGCGCGGCAAAGCGCGGCCCGGGTGACCTCGCGCCTCTATTATCCGGCCCAGCCGTCGGCTCCGGCGGTTTCTGGAATTCCGATACCTGGCGCGATTGTTTGTGCGCCGGTGCGGCCGGATTGATTCCAGTCTTTTATTCGGCTCGTTCCAGCAATTCGTTCGGCTCATTCATGCCGGGAATTCCTCGATACGTGCCATATCGAGGAGGGTTCCGCATGAACCGCACCACTCGCACGAACGACCGCTACTCCGATTCCCGCAAGGGC
>NZ_JBFBAS010000063.1:0-18302 GCF_040682335.1 Streptomyces sp. NPDC051219 | reverse complement strand
GGCACAGCCGTGTCTCCTCCTGCCATCCCAGCCCACCCCCCTCGCCCGTCACAGCCCGCGCGCCCTGCAAACGACGGACGGCCGTGACCAGCGCCCATTCCCCGCCCCCGACTCGTCTATGTCTGCACTGCGGCTTGCTCCTTGAGCGAACCATCAACCGGCTCAAGAACTTCCGAGCCATCGCCACGCGCTACGACAAGAGGGCGTACGTCTTCCACGGGACGGTCACCGTGGCCTCGATCCGCCTATGGCTCCGCCCGGCGTGAAACGCCTCGTTCAGAGGTCCGTTGCGCCCGGATAGTGGCGGCGAAGTTCGCTGAGCACGCGCTCGTCGACAGCCCTGACGTCCCACAACGAGCTGTCGAATTCGGTCAGGACGACCACCAGCCTGTCCTCGGCGAACCCACGCGCTTCGGCGTCGATCAACTGGAGGAAGGGGGTCGTCAGCGACAACAGTCTCAACGTGTCCATGCCGGCGTCGGCAGACCTTCTCTCCATCTCGACACAACGAGGATCGACGATCTCGTCAAATTCGACGCGCCACGTCAGGCCCAGGCCGAAGCTGCCGAGGCGGACCAGTAGCTCAGCCAGGGTCACGTAGTGCTTTCCGTGCCAGGCAGGAAACGTGATCCCCTTCAAACACGACCCATCGGACAGGCCCTAGCGGCACCCCAGGCGCGACGGCCCCCGCGACGGACATGCGACGGGCGCCCCAGGATGAACAGCATCCCGGGGCGCCCTTCCCGTACGTACAGGCATCGAACGTGCGGGGATCAGCCCGTGCAGTACTGGGCTTCCTTGCCGATGGACCTGTACATGCAGTCCGCGTTCTCGACCAGTTGCAGCACCGCGTCGCGGTTGCGGCCGGTCTCGCGCTCGATCACCTCGTCGGGCGGATAGAAGCCGCCGCCCCCGAAGCCCTCCGGATACATCTCGAAGGTGTAGCCGAAGATCTTCTGGCTGCCCCACAGCCAGTCGTCGATCGACCCGTCCGTGATGTAGAGGTCGCTCGACTGCTCGGGTGTGTAGCCGTTGCTCGCGGCCATCTTCTGTCCGACGGTCGCGAAGGCGTCCCGGTCGTCCTGCGTCAGGCCGGGGGCGGTGTTGGCGGTGGTGTATCCGAACGGCCAGAGGACCAGTTCGCTGTACGTGTGGAAGTCGATGGCGGCTTTGATCTGCTGCTTTCCGCCGACGACCCGGCTGCGGACGAAGTCGGCGACGACCTTCACCTCGGGCGCGGACTCGGGGGCGGCGCCCCGGTAGGTCTCCGAGCCCTTGCTTCCGGAGGAGCCGCCGCAGCAGCCCCACTTGAAGTTCCAGTTGCGGTTCTCGTCCGTACCGATGGCGGAGGAGCCGGCGTTGGGCTGCCGGTTCTTGCGCCAGCTGCGGTACGAGCCGGAGGCGATGTCGTACTCCCCGCCGTCCGGGTTGAGGTCCGGCACGATCCAGATCTCGCGGCCGTTGACGGCGTTCCTGATCCGCGAGTCGGTCGCGTAGTCCTCACCGAACTCGCGCAGCAGGTAAAGCGCCATCTCGACGGTCAGATGCTCGCGCGCGTGCTGGTGATGGGTGAAAAGCACCTCGGGCTCGTTCTCGTCCGTCGCGACGTTGTCGCTGATCTTGATCGCGACGATGTCCCGGCCCTGATACGACTTGCCGATCACCCGCTTGCTCATGATGCCGGGGTACTGCGCGACGCGCTGGTCGATCTCCGCCGCCGCTTCGGCGTAGTTGTGGTACCTCGAGTCGGCCGGCGGGAAGTCCAGCGGCCGGACGGCGAGCCCGGCGCTGCGCTCCGGCGGTCCGGGCAGGGCCTTGAGCTTGTATCCGAGTGCTCGCAGCTTCCTGGCCTGTGCGGCATCGGCACTGACGACGACCGTGTGATCGTCGACCTCGTCGATGGACACCCCGGTGGCGGCGACCGCCGTACGGGCGGCGACGGTGGACGGCCCGTGGATCTCGTACTGCCTGACGTCCTCGTCGACGGTCGCGGTGGACGGCCGGGACGGGGGAGAGGCGGTGGCGGTGGCTGTGAGTGGTGCGGCAACTGCGAGGGCCAGTAAGGCCGTTAGGGTGGCGGCCTTTCTGCCTCTGATGCGAAGTCGCATGGGTTCTCCTGGAGTGTGGGGGTGGCTCCGCGCACAGCGTGCGCGCATGGCATGCTCCGGTCAAGAGGGCCTGGTGTGGTGATCCCGGGCGTCGCCACTTCCCGGCCACGCCCCCTTGCGCGCCGAGCCGCGCGGCGCTTGGGTGACGTGAGTCACATGAGGGGGCGATTGGGAAGGCGGCAGCCGGATATGGCGGGCACCACCGAGAACAGCGCGGAATACGGCGCGGAGAGCGGCCGAGAGAGCGTCGGGCAGGGCAGCGTGTCGGGAAGCGCGGCGGGCACGGGAGAAATCATCTCCCCGCCACGCGCCTCCAGCTGGAAATACATCGGCCCCGGCATTGTCGTGGCGGCGACGGGCGTCGGAGCCGGCGACCTCGTCGCGACGCTCATCGCGGGCAGCAAGTTCGGCTACACCCTCATGTGGGCCGCCGTCATCGGATGCGTCGTCAAGATCTCCCTCGCGGAGGCCGCCGGCCGCTGGCACCTCGCCACCGGCCGTACCCTCTTCGAGGGCTGGCACAGCATCGGCAGGTGGACCACGGTCTACTTCGCCATCTACGTCGTCATCTGGGGCTTTGTGTACGGGGCGACGGCGATGTCGTCCAGTGCCCTGCCGATCGTGGCGCTGTTCCCCGACGGACCCGGTCTCAAGACCTGGGCGATCGTCGCGGGCCTGGTCGGACTCGTGTTCGTCTGGTTCAACCAGTACGCCGTCTTCGAGAAGGTCATGACGGCACTGATCGGCGTGATGTTCGTGGTAGTCGTGTACGTCGCGATCCGAGTCGGCCCGGACCTCGGCGCCACCCTGGCGGGCATGGCCCCCGTCCTGCCGGACGGCTCCCTGCTCTACACCCTCGGTCTGATCGGCGGAGTGGGCGGCACCATCACCATGGCGGCGTACGGGTACTGGGTGAACGCCAAGGGGTGGACCGACTCGAGCTGGATGAAGGTGATGCGGCTGGACAACCGGGTCGCCTACATCACCACCGGCATCTTCGTCGTCGCGATGCTGATCGTCGGCGCCGAACTGCTGCACTCCTCCGGCATCGCCCTCACCAAGGGAGACCGGGGCCTGATCGACCTCGGCGCGATCCTCGAGGACCGTTACGGAACGGCCACCGCCAAGCTCTTCCTGGTCGGCTTCTTCGCGACGTCCTTCACCTCGCTCATCGGCGTCTGGCACGGCGTGAGCCTGCTGTTCGCGGACTTCGTGGAGCGGGTCCGGCGGGACCGCCGGGGAGTCCCTGTGGACAAGGGCACGGTGGAGGAGGTCGCGGCCGGGGCGAAGGAGCGCTCGTTGCCCTTCCGGGTGTATCTGCTCTGGCTGACGTTCCCGCCGATGGCCCTGCTCTGGCTGGACCAGCCCTTCGGCCTGGTCGTCGTCTACGGCGTACTGGGCGCCTTCTTCATGCCGTTCCTGGCGCTCACCCTGACCTGGCTGCTCAACTCCTCCCGGACCCCGCAGGAGTGGCGCAACGGCATCCTGAGCAACGTCATGCTGACGGCGGCCGGCCTGCTGTTCATCGTGCTGTGCGTCCAACAGGTACGGGAACTGCCCTGGTAGCGCCCGGCCGGGAGGACGGGGCGCCACCAGGGGTCACGGCTGCCTGCCTACGGGAGGTTGTGGACGTGCGGGCCCACCGCGTTGGACCAGGCGTTGCCGGCCTTCGCATCCCAGTTGGTGGACCAGGTCATCGCCCCGCGCAGCCCGGGGTAGGTCCTGGCCGGCTTGAACGAACCGCAGTTCGTGCCACGGGCCAGGCAGTCCAGGGCGTTGTTCACGATCGACGGCGAGACATAGCCGCTTCCCGCGCCGCTCGGTGAGGCGGGCAGGCCCAGGCCTACCTGCGAGGGTGCCAGACCGCCCTCGAGCTGGATGCAGGCCAGCGCGGTGAGGAAGTCGACCGAGCCCTGCGAGTACACCTTGCCGTCACAGCCGAGCATCGAACCGCTGTTGTAGTACTGCATGTTGACGACGGTCAGGATGTCCTTGATGTTGAGCGCCGTCTTGAAGTACTCGTTCGACGTCGACTGCATGTCGATGGTCTGCGGCGCCATCGTGATGACGAGGCCCGGGCCCGCCTTCTGGGAGAGCGAACGCAGCGCCTGTGTCATGTAGGTGGAGTTGAGCCCGTTCTCCAGGTCGATGTCGACGCCGTTGAAGCCGTATTCCTGCATCAGTGCGTGGACGGAGTTGGCGAAGTTCGCCGCGGAGGCGGAGTCGTTGACCGTGATGGTCCCCTTCTCACCGCCGATCGAAATGATGACGGACTTGCCCGCCGCCTTCTTGGCCGCCACGTCGGCCTTGAACTGGGCGACCGTGTAGCCGCCGAGCCCGGCGGAGTCGAGGTTGAAGGTGACGGCCCCGGGCGTCGTGGTGGCATCCGCGAAGGAGACGGCGATGATGTCGTACTGCGCCTGGACATCGCTCAGCTTCTGGACTGTCGCGCCGTTGTTGAAGTTCTGCCAGTAGCCGGTCACCGCGTGCTTGGGCACACCGGGCCCGGGACCCGGGTCCCCGCCGCCCGTGGTCGTGCCGGTCACCGCCGCCGACTTGGCGGACTCGCCCGCGCCGTTGGTCGCGGTCACCTGGAACTGGTACGAGGTGGACGCGGACAGTCCGCCGACCGTGGCCGAAGTCCCGGTCGCCGCCGAGACCTTGGTGCCGTTGCGGTAGACGTTGTAGCCGGTGGCTCCACTCACCCCGTTCCACGACAGGGCCACGGACGAGGAGGTCGTCGTCCCCACCGCGAGTCCGGCGGGCGCGGCCGGAATGCCGGGCTCGGGGTCGGTGCCCCCGCCGCCGTCGGGACCGACGACGGTGAGGTCGTCGGCGAAGTACGCGGCCTGCCCGTACCAGCCGTGCGTGTAGACCGTCACGGAGGTGGTGTTCGCCCCGGTCGTGAAGGTGGTGGTCAGCTGCTGCCAGGCCGAACCGCCCGGTGTCCACGTGGAGACGTCGGTGGTCCCGGTGCCGCTCGCGCCGAGGTAGACGTAAGAGCCCTGGACCCAGGAGCTCAGCCGGTACGTCGAGTTGGCCTTGACGGCGACCGTCTGCGAGCACTTGGCGTTGTCCTGCCCGGCCGGGGTTCCCTTCAGGGCCGCGGCGCCGCCGTGCACGGGGGAGGAGACCGTGGCGCCGCTGCCGGACGAACAGGTCCAGTTGGCGAGCCCCGACTCGTAGCCGCCGTTCTTGGCGACGTTCACGTCGGCGGCCTGGGCGGTCCCGGCGATGCCGGTGACGGTGAGAGCGGAGGCTGCGGCGAATGCAAGAACTCCGCCGAACCATCTCGTGCCTGTGGTGCGGTCCACTACTGCCTCCGTGGGGGATGGGGAGGGGGAAGTGCATGGGAGAGACGACGGTGGCCACCGCTGCTGGGCGACCAAACTGGTCCAGACCAATAGGGTTGTCAAGACCTCTAGCGCCGATTCGTGCACGACGGCTGCCGACCGGCGACCCCGGATGTCCACGGCCGGGGGCGGGGATGCGGGTCGCGGCCCGGGCCCGTGGCGTCGTCGCGCCCCTCACCCTCTGTGGATCATGGTCACACCGGGCGTTATGCCGACCCTGCGTGCGTATGGCCGTCGGCGCCCGGCCAAGATCGCGTGAATACCGCAAAGTTGGGGGTTCTCCCTGCGTAAGACACGGATAAAGTGCAGGTGCAGGAGCACACCGTTGGGGCGACGGCGGCGCGACCCGGCCATCGGCGTCGGTGTTCGCCTGATGCTCAGCGCTGCGACCACTGCCGCGACTACTTCCGGGGGGAACGAGACGTGCCGATCGCGATAGCCGTCACCAGTGCCGATCTGGTGCTGCCTCCCCAGGACCCGCACACCCCCCTGGCCGCCGTACTCAAATCCCCGGACAAGCTGCCTCTCGAAGGCTCGCTCGCCGAAATGAACTCCCTGCTCGAACAGCACGGCTATGTGGTCGCCGTCTACCCGGCCTCACTTCCGGCGGCTGTTCCGCAGCGGCTGCACACCGTCCGCAGCATTCTGGAGAGCGACCGGATCGCGCTGCTGGAACTAGATCTCCCACCCCTTGGAATCGCCCTGCTGGTACGGCAGTTACGGCAGCTCTCGATTTGCGACTTCAGCCCCGGAGTGATCGCATCCGCGGCACGCCTGCTCTCGCACTACATCTACTCCGGCGCGCTGCTCGGCTCGGTCGCCAGACTCGACCGCGTACCGGTCGGTCTCAAGTCCCACGCCAAGTCCTGGGTGCCCGGGTCGCAGTTCGCCGTACTGGCCAATCCGACCCCCCAGCTGATCAAGCTGGGCGGGCCGGCGGCCGGTGTCCTCGCGGGCCCCGAGTTCGGTACGCATCTGCTGTTCGCGCAGGGACAACTCCAGTCCGACTGGGTCACGGAGACGCTCGCCCCAGCCTGGCAGGTCCAGGGCGTACAGGAGACCCTGGTCCCCGCGGACTCGGCGGGCTGGTGGGCGACGCCCCGTCTGATCGAGTTCGCGGCGGCGATCCCCGACATCTCCGTCCTCTATCAGCTGGTGTCCTCCGTCAGACGAGAGAAGTGCCGATGGTGCGGTCTCGAACTCATAGGAGACCGCTGCGGATTCTGCTCCTCACCACTCACCCCGCCGGCACCACCGCCGCCGGCCGGGGTGAACGCTGTGAACGCCTTGCCGCCGACGGGCGAGAACCAGCACGCCGCACACCACCGTCCATGAATATGCGCCACCCCGCTCGACGTCCGTTCGCCAAACGTCCCCTGATCGCCAAACGTCCCTGATGGTTAAACGTCCCTGATCGAGGTTCTCCGGCCCATGAACTCACGCCAGCGCCGCGGCGTCATCCTGCTGCTCCTGTCGGTCCTCTGCGCCTTCGGTGCGTTCGCCGGCGTTCTTTCAGTGATCAGCGATGTGAATTCGAAGGTCGGACCCGAGGTGTCCGCGTACCGGCTGAAGAGTGACATCGCGGCGTACAACAGGCTGGAGGAAGGGCAGTTCGAGAAAATCCGGATGCCCAAACGGTGGCTTTCCGCGAATGCCGTGACGGACCTTTCCGTGGTCAACGGAAAGATCGCCGTCACTCCGCTGAAGAAAGGCTCTCTGCTCCAGTCGGACATGATCGTCAAGGAGCCCGAACTCAAGCCGGGTGAGCAGGAGATCGCCATCATGATCGACGCGGCGACCGGAGTCGCCGGCAAGATCAGACCGGGCAACAAGGTCAACATCCTCGCCACCTTCCCTGGCGAGAAGGACGGCCTGCCGTCCCGCTCCGTGATCATCGTGGCCAACGCCCGGGTCGTCGACGTCGGCCGGCTCACGCCCCTGGAGCCGGGCAGCAACGACCGCCGCCGGCAGCAGGCCGCGGAAGCGGTGCCGATCACCTTCGCCCTCCCCACCAAGGACGTCCAGCGTGTCGCGTACGCGGAGTCCTTCGCCGAGCACGTGCGCCTCGCCCTGCTCGCCCCGGGCACCGACACCTCGCTCCTCCCGGGCGATCGCACCTACACCCTTGACGGGGACAAGTGAGGCTCGGATGACCACTCGCATCCTCCCGGCCGTCGGTGATGCCGACGCCGCCCGGTCCATCACCACTCTCCTCAGCCAGCTCCCGAACGCCGAGCCGGCCGCACCCGTCGTGGACTCCACCTCCTTGCTCGACACCCTCGCCAGGCTGGCCGGGGAGTCGATCGACGAACTGCCCGAGGTGGTCCTCGTACACGAGCGGATAGGTCCCGTACCAGCCCTGGAGCTGATCCGGGAGGTGGCCCTCCGCTTCCCGGCCGTCGGTGTCGTACTCGTCACCACGGACGCCGGCCCCGCCCTCTTCTCGGCCGCCATGGACTCCGGCGCCCGCGGCCTGATCGGCCTGCCGCTCTCGTACGAGGAACTGGCCGCACGCGTGCAGGCCGCCGCGCAGTGGTCCGTAGGCGTACGCCGGCACCTCGGCAAGGGCGGCGACGTCTTCACCGGCCCCGGCGGCACCGTGGTCACCGTCACCGGTGCCAAGGGCGGCGTCGGTACGACCTTCGCCTCCGTACACCTGGCCCTGGCGGCACAGGCGTCGGGCCGACGCGTGGCGCTGGTGGACATGGACCTCCAGGCCGGTGACGTCGCCTCGTACCTGGACGTGCAATTCCGCCGGTCGATCGCCGACCTCGCCGGCATCCAGGACATTTCGCCACGGGTACTCCAGGACGCGGTGTACGACCACAGGACAGGGCTCGCTCTGCTGCTCGCGCCCGGCGAGGGCGAACGGGGCGAGGAGGTCAACGACCGGGCCGCCCGCCAGATCGTCAGCGCGGTGCGCAACCGCTACGAGGTGGTGGTCGTCGACTGCGGCACCCAGATGAACGGCGCGAACGCCGCGGCGATCGAAATGGCGGACGTGGCGGTCCTGATCACCACACCGGACGTGGTGGCGGTGCGCGCCGCCAAGCGGATGGTGCGGATGTGGGAGCGGCTCCAGGTGCGCAAGGCGGAGGAGACCGTGACCGTGGTCAACCGCCACACGAGGAACACCGAGATCCAGCCCTCCCTGATCGAGAAGATCACCAAGACCCGGGTGGCGCGTACCGCCGTTCCGGCGAACTTCAAGGAGCTCCAGGCGGTGGTCGACGCCGGGCGGGTGCAGGACCTGGACAGCCGGAGCGTGGTGAAGCAGGCGCTGTGGGGGCTGGCCGGGGAGCTCGGGCTGGTGAAGGTGCCGGAAGGGCCGGAGAAGCCAGGCAAGTTCCGGGGCGACCGAGGCTCGATCGGAATCCGGCGGCGCCGGACCGAGAAGGAGCAGTGAGTGACCTATGACGGTCTGGAAGGTCTGGAAGGTCCGCAGGACACGAAGGTGGGGCGACCGGGGTCAGACGGCGATCGAGTTCGTGGGCGTGACCCCGCTGATCATCCTGACCCTGGTGGTCCTGTGGCAGTGCGCACTGATCGGCTACACCTTCAGCCTCGCCGGCAACGCGGCGGACATGGGGGCGCGGGCCGGTGCGGTGGGGGACGACTGCGGGGCGGCCATGGCGAAGGACCTGCCGGACGCCTGGGACATCGAAGGCGGTTGCGAGGAGACCGCCGGCATCGTCAGGGCGAGGGCCACGCTCCAGGTCCCCGTACTCGTACCAGGCGTCCTCAACTTCCCGATGGCCGTGCGGGGCGAGGCGGGCGCCGCGAAGGAGACCCCATGAGCAGCCGTAGGAGAGCGTGGCGCGAGCGCGGTCAAGTCGCCGTCGAGTACGTGGGATTCATCCCACTGCTGCTGATCGTCGCGCTGATCGCCATCCAGGTCGGTATCGCGGGCTACGCCATGTCGCAGGCGAGCACGGCGGCCAGAACCGCGGCCCGTGTGGCCGGCCAGGACGATCCGGTGGCCGACCCGGAGGCGGCAGGCAAGGCGGCGATCAGCGGCTGGCTGGCGGACGGGACCGAGCTGGAGGGCGGAGCCTCCGGCGACGAGGCCACTTACACGGCCACGGTCCAGATCCCGTCACTCATCCCGGTGTTCGACTTCGGAGCGGCCACGCGATCGTCCACGATGCCACGCGACTGAACAGCGCACGGAGTACGGCGGTTACCCAGGCAATCCGAGGAGTGCACCCATGAGTCTGCGGGCACGCGTCACCGCCCCCGACGAGCACGGCGGGGGGAGGGAGGACGGCCACCTGGTCGCCTCCTACCGCGCCAAGCTCCTCGAGGAGATCGACCTCGCGGAGATGTCCTCGCTCGCGACGGCCGAGCGGCGGGCGCGCCTGGAGCGCGTACTGGGCCACATCATCAGCCGCGAGGGCCCGGTGCTCTCCACGGTCGAACGCTCACAGCTCATCCGTCGCGTCGTGGACGAGGCGCTCGGCCTCGGCGTCCTGGAACCCCTCCTCGAAGACGCGTCCATCTCCGAAATCATGGTCAACGGACCCGACCAGATCTTCGTCGAGCGGGGCGGCCGGGTCGAGCAGCTCCCCCTGCGCTTCGCTTCCAACGAGCAGCTGATGCAGACCATCGAACGCATCGTCTCCACCGTCAACCGCCGTGTGGACGAGGCGAACCCGATGGTCGACGCCCGTCTCCCGTCCGGCGAGCGCGTCAACGTGATCATCCCCCCGCTGTCCCTGACCGGTCCCACCCTGACCATCCGGCGCTTTCCCCGGGCCTTCACCCTGCGGGAAATGATCAACCTCGGCTCGCTCGACGACCAGATGCTGCTTCTGCTCGCGGGTCTCGTCCAGGCCAAGATGAACCTCATCGTCTCGGGCGCCACCGGCACCGGCAAGACGACCCTCCTCAACGCGCTCTCCGGCCTCATCCCGGAGGGCGAGCGCATCATCACCATCGAGGACTCCGCCGAACTCCAGCTCCAGCAGGCGCACGTCATCCGCCTGGAGACCCGGCCGCCGAACGTCGAGGGCAAAGGCCAGATCACCATCCGCGACCTGGTCCGCAACTCCCTGCGTATGCGGCCCGACCGCATCATCGTGGGCGAGGTCCGCGGCGGCGAAACACTCGACATGCTCCAGGCGATGTCCACCGGTCACGACGGCTCGCTGGCCACCGTCCACGCCAACAGCGCGGAGGACGCGCTGATGCGCCTGCAGACCCTGGCTTCGATGTCCGAGGTGGAGGTGCCCTTCGAAGCACTCCAGGACCAGATCAACAGCGCGGTCGACGTCGTCGTGCAGCTGACCCGCCACGGCGACGGCTCCCGCCGGATCACCGAGATCGCCATCATCGACTCACACGGCCGCGACCCCTTCCGCATCACCTCCGTCTGCCGCTTCGTGGCCCAGCCGATGGCCGCGGACGGCAGGGTCTACGGGCACTTCGAGTACTACCCGCTCCCGCGCCGTATCGCCGAACGCCTCTACATGAACAACCAGCCGATCCCGCAGGCGTACGGGGTCGCCGTCTCCGAGAAGCAACTCGCCACCAGGGAAGCCACGTAGCCGCCCAGCGGGCCGACACCGCCCAGCGGGCGGCCGTCCGCAGCCGGCCGCCCGCACACCAGCCAACTGCCCGCCATCCGACCAGGAAGCCGACCACCAGCCATGAACAACATCGCGCTACTCACGATCGGGGTCACCCTGCTGGGCTGCCTCCTCGTGGTCATGGGCGTGCATGCCTACTCCTCGGGCAAGGCACAGCGCGCGGCCCTCGTCGACCGCCTCTCGATGACCGGCCAGCTGCCCGCCGCCGGCCGCGAGCGCCGGTTCCGTGGGGTGGACCGGCGGCTGCGGAGGACCGCCCTCGGCAAGAGGATCGAGCTGAAGCTCGCAGCGACGGGCCTGGACCTCACTCCGGGCGAATTCTTCGTCTACATGGTGGCGGGCGTGGCGGGCCTGTGGCTGATCGCGGCGTCCATGCTCGCCTCGTTCTTCGGCCCGGTGGCCGGACTGATCGGCCTGTGGGCCGCCAACGCCTTCCTCAACTGGCAGCGCAACAAGCGCATCGAGAAGTTCATCAACCAGCTCCCCGAGCTCTCCCGGATCCTCGCGAACGCCACGCAGGCCGGTCTCGCGCTGCGTACGGCAATCAGCATGGCGGCGGAGGAGCTGGAGGCGCCGGCCGGCGAGGAACTGTCCCGGGTCGCCGACCGCCTGGCGGTGGGCCATTCCATCGACGACGCCCTGGGCGAACTGGCCGAACGCCTGCCGTCTCGCGAACTCGTCGTCCTGGTCACCACCCTCGTCCTCTCCAACCGGGCCGGCGGCGCGATCGTCGGCTCGTTGCGCAACCTCACCGTGACGCTGGAGGAGCGCAAGGAGACGCGGCGCGAGGTCAGGACGCAGCTGTCGCAGGTGACGGTGACGGCGTACGCGATTCCGGTCTTCGGACTCGGCTCGCTGCTCCTCCTCGACGCGATCATGCCGGGCGCGCTCGACCGTATGACCGGCGCCCTGATCGGCCAGGCCGCCGTGCTCATCTCGATCGCCCTGTACGCCGTCGGCTTCGCGGTCATCCGCCGCCTGTCGAAGATCGACGTCTGAGGGAGGGGTGGACATGGGACTGGGACTGCTGCTCGCATGCGTGATCGGGCTGAGCGTCATGGGCGCGATCCACGGCATCCGGATGTACCGTGCCGACGCCAAGCTGCCCGGCGACCTGGCGCTCGCGCTGGAGGTCGGCGCCACCCGTACGACCGCGGTCGGATCCGGCATCGACCGGCTCGGCATGCGGTGGGCCCCCACTGTCCTGCGGATGATGGGACCCAAGCAGGTCAACAAGAAGCGCAAGCAGATCGACATGGCCGGAAACCCGGCGGGCCTGACCATCGACCGCTATGCCGCGCGCCGCGCCGTCTACGGCCTCCTGGGCCTCCTCGGCGCCTTCTCGATGATCATCCGGGGGCAGGTCATCCTTTCCCTCCTCATGATCGCCTTCGGTCTGTTCTGGATCGAGGTCGGCATCTGGTCGGCGATCCGCGTGCGCAAGGACCACATCGAGCGCACCCTGCCCGACTTCCTCGACGTCCTCGCGGTCGTCGTGAGCGCCGGGCTGGGCTTCCGGCAGGCGCTGGAACGCGTATCGGAGAAGTACCAGGGGCCATGGTCCGACGAACTCCGCATCACCCTGCGCCAGATGGACATGGGAGTAGGCCGACGGCAGGCCTTCGAGCAACTGCGCAAGCGCAACGACTCCGAGCAGGTCGCTCAGTTCGTCACCGCCCTCCAGCAGGGCGAGGAGCTGGGTGCGCCCATCGTCGACACGCTCATCCAGATCGCCGACGACATGCGACGAACGGACGCACAGAACGCCCGCCGCAAGGCGTCCAAGGCCGTCCCGAAGGCGACCTTCGCCGTCACCACCTTCATGCTGCCGGGCACGCTGATCCTGCTCGTCTGCGGTTTCGTCTACGGCGCGGACGTCGACTTCGGCGCCATCACGGGAGGCTGACCGTGAAAGAGCAGGTACCGGGCTCATGACGATGCAACTCGGCCGCATGCGCGGCGAGCTGACGGCCGGCCGAGCCGGTGGCAGGCCACGGGAGGCACTCCCCGCCCTGCCACTCCAGGTGAACGCGCTGCAAGCCATGTGCCGTCAGGTCTTCGGCTTCCGGCTGGCGATGATCGGGATCGGCACGCCCTTCGCCCTGGAAGGGACCGAGCGGGGCCTCGCCACGTGGCTGGTGGGCGGCGCGGTGGTGATCACGTTCATGGGCTCGTACGTCCTTTTCCGGGACTGGGAACGCTTCGGACCACTGCTTCTCCGGCACCCCTGGCTGCTCGCCGTCGACATGGTCTTCAGCAGCCTGCTGCTCCTCACCGCCACACCGGAATCCACCCTCGGCTACGTCACGGTGTGCACGCCCCTGCTCGCCGGACTGGTCTACGGCTGGCGGGGTGCGGCGTACTTCGCCGCCCTCCAGGCGCTGATCCTCGCCGGGGTCTACGCCGTCGACGAGAAACTCGAAGCCTCGGCCTCCAGCGCGCTGATGCTCCCCGGCTTCTGCATCATCGCCGGGGCGGTCGGCGTGACCCTGCGCAACCTGATGTTCCGCTTCGGTACGGCGAGCCAGGCCCTGACCGAGACACGTGCCCGTCTGGCGGTGTCCGAGGCGGTCGGCGACGAGCGCGCACGGCTGGCCCGCGAGATGCACGACTCGGTCGCCAAGACCCTGCACGGCCTGGCCCTCGCCGCCGACGGGCTCGCCTCCTCGGCCGACCGGATGGACCCGCGCACGGTGAAGCACCAGGCCGAACTCGTCGCGCGGTCCGCCCGGCGGGCGGCCTCCGAATCGCGTGAGCTCCTCGCGGACCTGCGGCGCGAGGGCGACCTGGACACCACGGGCATACACGTCGCCGAAGAACTGGGCGCGCGCGTCAGTGCCTTCACCCGGCAGACGGGCATCGCCGCGGAGTTCCGCCCGCTCGGCCCGGCGCCCGTTCCCGCCATCCCCCACGCGGTGGCCCGCCAGCTCCTGACCGTGGCCTCGGAAGCCCTGGAGAACTCCCACCGTCACGCCCACGCGACCCATGTCACCGCCGAGGCCGGAATCCACGACGGCATGCTCCGGATCAGCATCCGCGACAACGGCCGGGGCCTGCCGCCCGGCACCACCCTCGACGAGCTCCGCCGGTCGGGCCACTTCGGCCTCGTCGGCATGGTCGAGCGGGCCGCCGGCATAGGGGCCCGCATCCGCATCGGCCGGGGCCGTGCGGCGTCCGGCACCGAAGTCAGGCTCGACCTCCCGCTGGCTGCCCTGGGCCTGGACCCGACGGGCACCACCCCCATCACGCCACCCCCTCCATCCGTCCCGCTCATGAACTGGCCGTGACCCGGAAGGTGAGGTCGGGGGACGTCGGCCAGGTGCCCCGACCCAGAGCATCGACCGGTACCTCGACCAGCCTCGCCCTAGCCCCAGACCCGACCCGGCCCCAGACACAGACCCAGGACTCTCCGACCTTCCGAGAGGAGGCCGCACCATGCCGGACGAAACGTCCCCCGCCCCAGGGCAGCACTCGGTGTCGTCCCACGTGTCCCAGCACACGTCCTCGCACACCGCGCCTCTCCACTCCGACCCCACTCCGACACCAGCCCCCGCGTCCACGCCCTTCCCCGACCCCTTCAGCCAGGCGCCGCTTCGGGTGGTCGTCGCCGACGACAACCCGGTCGTCCGGGCGGGCCTGACCGTCCTGCTCGGCGGGCGCGACGACATCCAGGTCGTCGCCGAAGCCGCCGACGGCCGCGAGGCCCTCCGGATTACGGAGCAACTCCGCCCGGACGTGGTACTGCTCGATGTCCGTATGCCCGGCGTCGACGGCATATCCGCGCTGCCGTACCTGGTGCAGGTGGCGCCGGTGATGATGCTGACGTACAGCCGCGAGAGCGAGATCGTGCGGGAGGCGCTGCGACTCGGTGCGGGCGGATACCTGGTCCACGGCGAGTTCACCGCCGACCAACTCGTCGGCGCGGTGAGGGACGTCAGGGAGGGCCGCGCGCATTTCACGGCCACGGCCGCGAGCGCGTTGCTCGCCCAGGTACGCGACGGCGGAACCCAGCACCAGCAACTCCCGGACGGGCTGGGCCAACAAGGTGCGACTGCACATGGTGTTCCACCGCAGCCCTTGCCAGGCCGGCATCAAGGGCCGCCCCAGCAGGCGGCGCCGCATGAATCGACTTTATTCAATCCGAGCCAAAACACTTCGCAGACGCAACCCGGTATGGGACAGTCGTCCGAACAGCACCGCAACAACACGGATTTCGGGCTCAGTTCGAGGGAGGCGGAGGTGATGGACCTGATCGCTTCGGGGATGAACAATCAGCAGATCGCCGCCACCTGCTTCATCAGCGAGAAGACTGTGAAGAACCACATCAACCGCATCTTCGCCAAGCTGCACAGCACCAGCCGCAGTGAAGCGATCGCGATGTGGCTGGGCACGGTCCACAGCACGGGCGGCGCCGGGACAGGGCACGGAAGGGGGTTCGGCGGCCATGGGTGAGCGGGGAAGGGCCCAAGCATGGCTTTGGGCCTCGGATTGGGCCCTGGGACCCTCCGGCGATCCGGGCGTTCCGACGTACGTTTCTCGTGCCGAAGGGGGCACCGGCCAGGAGGAAGCCGGTACCACCGGAGGCCCTGACGAGACTTGTGCGTCGGCCGCAGCCCGGCCGGCCGGACCCGGAGGAGATTCCCATGTCGAACAACCCGATGCTGAAGGCGACCGTCGACACCAAGATCCGCGTGAACGGCTGGGCCAACACGGCGATCACGAAGATCCAGACGCGGTACGAGACGAAGGACCGCGGCCAGACGGCGTTCGAGTACCTGGGCATCATCCTGGTGGTCGTGGCGATCATCGGCGGCATCGTGGCTTCGGGTATCGGGGGTGCGATTCAGGCGCGCATCGAGGGACTCGTCGACACGATCACGGCTGGATAGTGCCACCGCGCTTCCGCGGCGACCAAGGGCAGGCCTTCCCCATCTACATCATGATGGTGGCGGGTCTGCTCTTTCTCGCGCTCGCCTTCTTTGCTGTCGGGCAAGCGTCGGCGACCCGCAATGGTGCACAGGGCGCGGCCGATGCGGCAGCACTCGCTGCGGCCCAAGAAGCCCGCAACAACTTGCTCCCGGGCTTCGACCTCGAACTCCTCGACCCTGAGGGCTGGCAGGATCTTCTCCACGGCGGCGGGTTCGACCTGGCCGGTAGCTGTGGACGAGCTGCTGATCTCGCGGCTGCCAATGACTCGACGATCACCGACTGTCCGCCTCCCACGCTGACAAACGAGTTCACCATCGAGATCGAGAGCAACTACACGGTGGGTAACTCGGTGATCCCAGGCACGGAGGTGAGGCGCGCCACCGCCTTGGCCACAGCCGTCATTGAGCCTCGGTGCGGTCTGGTGACGCCTGCCGCCCCGGGCAACGAACGGCCACCAGGTGCAGACGAGGACGGAGAGGAGCCCGTGCCAGTCGAGTTCACTTGTGACGGTGGCGAGATGGTGGAGTTTGACCCGCTGCATCCCACCCCTTGGCTCGACTTGGGGAAGCTCCTCTTCTCGGTGCACCTGGTCGACTGACAGCGAATGACAAGCAAAGGAAACGGCACTCATGAGCATTCGGCACACTACGAAGGCCCGAAGGGGAGCGGCAGCGGTCGTGACAGTAGCTGCTATGGCCCTCGCTGTGGCCGGTTGCGGCAGTGACGACAAGAAGGAGCCGGACACGGCATCTTCACCACATTCCACCGCGGACAAGGGGAAGTCGCCAGAAGGTACTCCAGCGGACGAACAGCCGGATCCCAGCGTGAAGCTCGCTGAGCTGATGGGCCCAAAGGGAATCTTGTTCACCATCAATTCCGTCGAGCGTAATTCCGGTGGATTCGTAACAGTTAGCGGTCAGATCAGGAACGAGGGAAGCTCCCTCTTCACGGAACGACAGCCCTGGAAGGGCAATGAGACCGAGATCCTGAGGGGCAGTGGAAACTCGGTTGGGGGCGCCACGCTGACTGACCAGGTGGGCAAGAAACGCTACTACGTCCTGCGTGACACCGATGGGCGGTGCCTGTGCAGCTCGGGCATCAACCCGATCAAGCCCGGCGAGACCATTCCCGTCTTCATGCAGTTCCCTGCGCCGCCTGAGGGGACAGAGGAGGTCGACTTCTTCCTCCCGACCTTCCCCACCGCCAAGCTGAAGATCTCCGGGTGATCGTCCCCATGACACACACTCCTTTGTGCACTGGTCCAGCGCGCTATGCCACCGCTGCTGTGGCCTCGGCGGTCCTGATCTCCGGCGTCCACCTGTTCGCGGCGACAAGTGCCCAAGCTGACGACAAGCCGAGCGTGCCGCCCGGTACCGAGGCGTCGGCCGAGCCGCCGGTTGAGGTCGACAGCAATGCCCCCGGCCTGAAGATGGCGGCCGGAGCAACCCTCGCGGAGCCCAAGGTCCTCGACATCAAGCAAGTCGTCGAAGACCTGGGCGGCGAGGAGCGGCGCGAGGACACCAACGCCGACATCAAGCTCGCGCTCCAAGCGGAAGTCCTGTTCCCCAAGGACAGCGCCAAGCTCAGCAGTGCCGCAACCGCCCGCATCCAAGCCATCGCCGACGAGATCAAGAAGCAGGACGCGAACAGGGTCCGCGTCTTCGGGTTCACCGACAACCTGGGCTCCTCCGCCCACGGTGACGTTCTCTCGAAGCAGCGCGCCGACGCCGTTCACGGCGTGCTGACCCAGGCGCTCAACGACGCCGGCGTCACCTACGAGGTGCGCGGCTACGGCGAGCAGTACCCCATCGCCGACAACAACAGCGAAGAAGGCCGGAAGAAGAACCGCCGCGTGGAGGTCTCCTTCCCGCGTGGCGAAACATCCCAGAACTGATACTCGCCCTGGCCAGGTTGTAGGGTCTCAGATTTCGCGGCACAGTCTGATCTCCGATGGCACATCGGCGGCACTTATGCCGTCTTCGTGAGACTCGCTGGTCGGGGTTCTCACCCTTTCGGATGGCGGGGTTCCGGCCCGCTCCGCCCGTCAGTGCCTGGCTGACACCCTTGGCTGTACGGGTCGTTGCCCGTGGGGTGGGTGTACGCGATGGACAGTGTCCGTGGTGGAGGGGCAGGCCCGCAAACGCATCCCGGACTACATCTTGACCACTGAGCAGGGTCCGGTAGTGGTGGATGTGAAGCCGCACTGCCGGCTGTCCACCCCAGTGGTGACGTTCACGTTCGCGTGGACCCGGCAGGCGGTCGAGTCGCGTGACGGGCGCTCAGCGCCTCGTCTCGTACCTGGTCAGGATCACGCCGCAGGGAAG
>NZ_JBFBAS010000062.1:0-20552 GCF_040682335.1 Streptomyces sp. NPDC051219 | reverse complement strand
CACCCGGATGGCCGACCAACTCGACACCGCCATCGAACAAAACGGCAAAGGCGACCTGGCCGCCCTCCTGACCGGAAACGACACCTGGACCGTCACGGGAGCTCACCATGTCGTCGACCGATGACGAGATCGCAGCCCTGCGTGCCCGGCTCGAAGAACTGACCGACCGCGCCGAGCTCAGAGACCTGTTCGACCGGTACGTCGTCTCACTCGACCTGATCGGCGAACGCGAGTATGACGACGACTGGTTCCGTACCGTCTTCACCGACGACGCCCTGTTCACCTTCCCCATCGGGGACCACAAGGGAATCGAGGGCTTCGCGGCCTTCCAGCGAGAGGCCAGGGCGCGCTGGGCGCGCACCCACCACATCACCGCCAACCATGTCGTCGACATCGACGGCGACCGGGCCGTGATCCGTGCCCACCAGTTCGCCACGCATGTGCATCCGGGCTCCGCGCCCCTCGGCTCGCACTTCGACGTCGGCGGGTATTACGAGGTGGGGGCGGTGCGCACCGGCAGGGGCTGGCGGTTCGACGACGTGGCCTTCCACGTCGTCTGGGCCGCCGGAGAGCCGCTGCCGTCGATGGCTCATGTGACGTACTGAAGGGGAGAGCCTCATGGACACCGATCGTCAGGCCCGCCGGCCCGCGGGAACGGAGACCGGCGTGCCGATCCGCACTTTGGTGCGGCGGCGCGTCGTCTGGGGCCTTCGACTCCACCGACGCACGGCCCCGGGCCGTACTGCTGTCAGTCCGCCGTGGACGGCGCCAGTTCCGCGGGGAAGGCGCCCGCGGCCGCAGCCGTCGCGGTGAAGGCCCCGACCAGCTCGGTGAGGCGCGCGACACCCGCGGCGCCCAGGTGCTCGTACGGGGCGCCGTCGAGCCGGTCCGTCTCCTCCTCCAACTGCTCGCGCACCAGCACACCCTGCGCGCTCAGCCGGCCGTCGGCGTCCATCAGACCTCGTGCACGCAGTCGCTCCTCGGCAGCGGCCCAGTCCTCCGCGGTCCAGCCGTGCCGCTCCATGACGAACTCCTTCGGGAGACCGTCACTGCTGGCGGAGTGGGACACGAGCGCGTCGAGCCCGACGATCCCGGCGGTGGTCAGCGCCGTGACGTGTCCGTCGCCGCGGTACTCACGCAGCAGCGTGGCCGCGTGCCACAGGGCGAGATGCGGCGCGTGCGGCACGGGGTGGTCGGCGTGCGCCGCGTACATCGGCCGCCCGCGCAGCACGCATGCTTCGAGGGCCCGTACGGCCAGTTTCCGCGGCCTCGGTCATATCCGCGGAGGTGAGCGCCGCGTCTCCCAGGAACCGGCGCAGTACGGCATCGGCTGCCCTCAGCCGCAGGGCGACCACGGCGGCAGGGGCCACCAGTGTCCAGAGCCGCGGGAGGTGGCGGGCGATCAGTTCGTGATTGAGGCCGTTGAACGCGGCGGCGACCGGACCGGCGCCGACCGCGCCCCACGGTGCGGCCCGGCCTGCGAGATACACCGCCGTGGGGTCCTCGACACCGTGAGCAGCGAGTTCCATCCCGAAGTCCGGGGCGAAGTAGATCGTGGCGTGCAGCGAGTTGAGCTCGTCCAGACAGCGCCGGCCCGCGCCCTTGGGCAGTGGAGTCACGTCCATGTCCGCGACGCTACCCACGAGGGTGTCAGGGCTTCAGGGAAGTTCTCACAAGAATGTAGAGATGAATGTCCACGCAATGTCAACCCGTCCTGGGGCCGCCGGCCCTGCCTCGGAAGGGCCTTCGCAGCCCGGGGAGCGACTGATCGCATGACCGAGTTGCCGAGTACGAAACCTCCACAGGTGCGAGAGATCACCCTCGATGCGGACGGTATCCCGCTGTCCGGACTGCTCGCCGAACCCCTGCACGGTCCGCCCCGGGCCGTGGTTGTCGCCGTGCACGGCGGCGGAATGCGCGCCGGCTACTTCGACAGCCGGGCGCGTCCGGGGCTGTCCTTGTTGCAACTCGGGGCCGAGCTCGGCTACACCGTGCTGGCCGTGGACCGTCCCGGCTACGGGCGGTCCGCCGCCCATGTGCCGGCCGGCCAGCTGCTTGCCGACCAGTCCGTGACGCTGCACGCCGCCCTGGCCGACTTCGCCCGTCGCCACCCGCTCGGCGCGGGCTATTTCCTGGTGGCCCACTCCAACGGCGGCAAGCTCGCCCTGGCGGCCGCCGCCGACGAGGGCGGCGACAGCCTGCTGGGACTGGACATCTCCGGCCTCGGCCTGGCCTATGCCGTCGACCTGCCGCAGCTTCCCGGCGCGAACGTACGCGGGGAGTGGCGACGGCATTGGGGCGCGCTGCGGCTCTACCCGCCGGGCGCCTTCCAGCAGGGCCGCGCCCTCGTCGCGCCCGTTCCCCCGCTGGAGGCCGCCGAGCTGCCGCTGTGGCCGGCGCTGTACCCCGGCATCGCTGCCCGGGTGCGCGTCCCGGTGCGCTTCACCTTCGCGGAGCAGGAACAGTGGTGGCGCCACGACGACGAGGCCCTGGACGCTCTGGTCGGCCTGCTGGCCGCGCCGAAGGTGACGATCGCCAGGCAGCCGGACGCCGGACACAACATCAGTCTCGGCTGGGCCGCCCGTACATACCACTTCCGGGCCATGGCGTTCCTGGAGGAGTGCCTGCTGGCGCGCGACGCCGCGGTTCCCGTCAGGACTCCATGAGCCGCCGTGCCCCGGGGCCCTGATCCGCAAGTACGTCTTCGGGATTGGCCAGTGCGCACTTGCTGATGGACATACAGCCGCAGCCGATGCACTCGCTGAGCTGGTCCCGCAGGCGTTCGAGGTGCCGGATGCGTGCGTCGAGGTCTTGGCGCCAGTGCTGGGAGATGCAGGCCCAGTCCTCCCGGGTGGGCGTGCGGTCCTCGGGCAGCAGGCCGAGGGCGTGGCGCACGGTCGCGAGGGGGATGCCGACCGCCTGCGAGGCTCGGACGAACGCGACGCGGCGCAGGGTGTCACGGGTGTAACGGCGCTGATTTCCGGCGGTGCGGCGGCTGCTGATGAGCCCCTCGCGCTCGTAGAAACGCAGCGCGGAGGCCGGTACTCCGCTGCGTGCGGACAGTTCTCCGACGGTGATTTCCGGGACTGCCGATGGCCTCTCAGACATACCAGCACACTAGCTTGACTTAAACCTCTGTTTAAGTTGGAGGGTTGAATCATGGACCTGAACACACGCGCTCCACGCACCGTCGAGTTCGTTCTCGACCTCATCTGCGTCCACTCGTACATCGCCTTCGTGCGCTTCTCCCGGGCTGTCGCGCGCTACCGCGACGCCGGTGGCGTGGCCGACATCGTCTTCCGTCCCTTCCAGATCGCCCCTGACGCACCCGCGACCGGCCGGCCCCTGTTCGAGGTGCACAAGGCGGCCTTCGGCGAGAATCAGGCCCGCGCCATCGCGCAGGACACCTCCTTCGGCGCCGAGGACGGCCTGCGGGTGGACTTCGAGCGCGCCGTCCACACCAATACCTTTGAGGCACACCGACTCGTTGCCGTCGCCGCTGCCCAGGGCCTCGGCGAGGCCATGACGGAGCGCCTCTTCCGCGCCTACATGACCGACGGCCTGAACATCGGCGACCCCGGTACCCTCGCGCGCCTGGCCGCCCAGGTCGGAGTCGAACCGAGCGAAGACGGCGCGTCCGCCGTGCATGCCGAACTGGACCGGATGCGCCGCCTCGGCATCACGTCGGTGCCCCTCCTCCTCTTCGACAACGGAACGGCCTTCTCCGGCTCACAGCCGGAGGCCGTCTACCTCAAGGCACTCGCCACGCCCCCTGTCCCCGTCACCCGGAGCTGACCGCCCCACCAGTCCGCATCCGGGTCAAGCGGGTGTGCCCCAGCAACCTGGGCACACCTGCTTCCGTTTTCCGTACCGACCGAGGACCGCACTTCCGGAAAGGGCACACATCGATGACACACGCCACGCTCGACCGTGAAACCGTCCTGCTCCGCGACGCCGCAGAGGCGGCACCGCCGGTCCTTCTCGCGGGAGAGGACGACGAAGGCGCTGCCGATCCGCACATCGTCCGCGGTATCGACTGAGACAGCACACCGGCCCAAGGAGCCCGACATGACCAGGCACCACGACCGGCAGCAGGACGGCCGGTGAAGACGCTCAAGCGGATGTTCGAGGCTCTGACGGTACGCAACTTCCGGCTCTTCGCCGTGGGCCAGCTGTTGTCCGTGACCTGTACGTGGATGATGTTCATCGCGCAGGACTGGATGGTGCTTTCCCTGTCCGGGGACTCCGCGACCGCACTCGGCCTGGTGACCGCACTGCAGTTCACGCCGATGCTGCTGCTCACCCTCCTCGGAGGGCGGCTGGCGGACCGGTACGACAAGCGCGGGCTCCTCGTCGCGGCGAACCTCGCCTCCGGAGTGCTCTCACTGCTGCTGGCCTTGATCACCTTCGCCGGTGGTGTGCAGCTTTGGCACCTCTATCTTTTCGCGGCTGGGCTGGGCACCGTGAACGCCGTGGAGGCCCCCACCCGGATGTCGTTCGTCAGCGAGATGGTGGGCTCCGAGCTGCTGCCGAACGCCTCCGCCCTGAGTGCCGCGTACTTCAACGCCGCCCGGGTCGTCGGTCCCGCCCTGGCCGGACTGCTCATCAGCCGGTTCGACACCGGACCGGTGATCCTGCTCAACGCGGTCAGTTACCTGGCCAGTGTCGTCGCTCTGCTCCTGATGAATCCCGGCGCACTGCACCGCGCCTCCGAACGCCCGGGCAATACCGGGGTACTCGACGGACTGCACTATCTGCGGAGCAGGTCCGACCTGATGCTGCCGATCACCCTGGTGGGCGTCGTCGGCATGCTCGGCTTCAACTTCCAGCTGACGCTGCCCCTGCTGGCGAAGACGGTCTTCCACGCCGAAGCGTCCTCGTTCGGGCTGCTTGCCAGCGCGCTTGCCGCGGGATCGCTGCTCGCGGCCTTCGCCACCACGGCCCGCCGGTCGCGGCCGTCCGCCGCCGTGGTCATCGGAGCCGCTCTCGCCTTCGGGGTGCTGGAGACCGTCTCGGGTCTGGCCCCGACGTTCACCGCGGCGCTGTTCCTCATGGCCGGCACCGGATTCGCCTCGATCTACTTCGCCCAGGCGGCGAACCACCGGATTCAGCTCGGGACCGATCCGGCGTACCGGGGCCGGGTCATGGCCCTGTACACGGTGATCCTGCAGGGCTCGACCCCTGCCGGAGCAATGATCGTCGGCTGGCTGGGCGAACGCTGGGGAGCCCGCTCCGGGCTCTACGTCGGGGGCCTGGCCACCCTGGCCGCGGCGTTGGCGGCGCTGGCCTGGCACCTCCGTCATCCGGACGGCCGGGAGCCGTCCTCCAAGGACACCCCGACGTCGCGACGGACCGCGTCCAGGGCCTCGGAATGAGCCACAGGCAGCCGCGCGGGCGGTGAAGTCCGCCGTTCGAACCCATCGTTCGCCCACAACCCATTGAAAACCGCCATCCCGGTTTGTTACTGTCTCCTTCCCCGCACCGAGGAGTAGGACAGTTGAGCGCCACTTCTGCACCCGCACATCAGCACGGCATGGCATGGCTGGAGGCCGTCGTGGGTGACGGCTACCCGGACGGCTTCACAGCGACACTGCAGGAAGGCCTCAACCGCTCCCGGTACAGCCGCACCCGGCGACCGACCGGCCCCGACGACGCTTCGGACGCCCCCCTTTCCCGTACCGCGTCCGGTTCCGACCACGGCGACCGCGTCTGGTCGGAGCGACGCAGACTGGCCCGTGAGGTCCACGACGAGCTGGGCACCGCCCTCTCCACCGCGGCGCGCCGGATCGAACTGCACGCCATCGAGACCGCGGAGACCCCGCACCTCGACGCCGCCCGGCAGGCGATCCAGGAAGCCGTCGACATCACCCGCAGGCTGACCGGCGGCCTGCAGGAGCAGACCGTGCTCCCGCCCCTGATGCAGGTGCTGCAGGAGTTCGCCGCCGCCGCGTCGCCGGATTCCACGGTGGTCCAATGCACGACCACCGGGGACGAGCGCCTGCTGTCGGACGTCTGCCGCCGGGAACTGTTCCTGGCGGTACGGGAAGCCCTGTGGAACAGCTTCCGCCACGCCCGCGCCGGGCAGGTGACGGTCGCCCTGCGCTTCACGCGTCGCTGGGCGCACGCGGGCATCACCGACGACGGGGTCGGCTTCGACGCCGCCGATCTGCTCACCCCCGGCTACCGCACGCCGGGCCTGCGGTCGATGACCGACCGGATCGACGACCTCGGCGGGCGCCTCACGATAGCGAGCACGCCGGGCGCCGGTACCCGGGTCGACGTCCATCTTCCGCTGCGCCCGCGGAACTAGAAACCGGCTGCATCGACCCGAAGCCCCGACGTACGACGCGACGTACGAGAGGAGCCTTGCCGGAAACTCCGGCAAGGCTCCTCTCACAACTCACGGACCCGCCCCTCACGCCGCGACCGGTCGGAACGCTCCCGCGTGGTCGGCGGCCCAGGTGCGGAACGGCCTGGCCGGCCTCCCGGTCAGCTCCAGGACCGTAGGCACCACACCCGCCTTCGCACCCGCCCGCTGCCGCTCCGCGCTCTCGAGGAAGGCCTCGGCCACAGGCCGCGGGTAACGCCCGAACAGGTGGTCACGGGCTCGGTCCAGACCCAGTTCCTCGAAGCGCAGGGGCCGTCCGAGCACTTCCGAGAGCTGGGCCGTCTGCTGCTCCGCAGTGATCGGTTCCGGGCCGGACAAGGCGTACGCGGTTTCCTCGTGGCCGGGCTCGGTGAGAACCCTGACGGCGACCTCCGCGATGTCACGCGGGTCGACGCAGGCGACGGGTGACGTTCCGTACAGGGCCCGTACGACGCCCTCGGAGTGGATGCCCGGGGCCCAGGACAGCGTGTTGGACATGAAGGTCCTGGCGCGCAGGAAAGTCCACGGAACCCCGGACTCCCTGATGGCCTGCTCGTTCTCACGCTGCCGCCGGGTGATGAAGTCGTCCGCCCCCGGCTCCTCCACAGCCATCATGGACAGCTTGACCAGATGCCGGACGCCGGCTGCCTTCGCGGCAGCGGCGAAGCGCTCGTCGTCCGGCTCGGCAGGACTGTTCGTCACCAGGAAAGCCGCCCCGACTCCCCGCAGTGCCCGGTCGAGGGAGGAGCGATCTCCGTACTCCCCCGCGACGATGTCGACCGCGGGACCCGTCACGGACACCCGCTCGGGTCGCCGGGCCAGAATGCGCAGTGGTCCGGCGCCGGCCAGCAGGCCGGCGACCTCGCGGCCCACTGCCCCGGTCGCACCGGTCACAAGGATCATTGAGTGCCCTTCCTCGAAAGCTCTGGCTCCGCGCGCTCAGCCGGTGAAAGCGGGGCTCGTCAGGGTGGTGAAGAAGACCAGGTTTCCATCCTGATGGCCCGTCACCTGCGTCGTCGTCATGCCCGGTACTCCGCTCGGCTTGACGGTGGCCTGGATCCAGCAGGGTCTGTTGAACTCCGCGTACCGGTGGAAGCGGGTGCCGCCCGCCACCGGCACGAACGGGACCGGCCCGGCCACCAGGCAGGCGGCCTGCCTGGCCGCTTCGAGCAGGAGCATTCCCGGCACATGGTCGTTGGGGCGCTGGAAAAGGGTCGAGTGCCTGGTATCCACCCGCAGTTGCCAGACGTTCTCCTGCAAGCTCTCCGACAGGACCACGTCCTCGCCGCGGCCGCGGCCGCGGCCCGCCCGTGCCGGGGAGACGGGCGTGGTCACCGGTATCGAAGTGCCGGGGAACGCGAAGTCGCCGCGCATCCGCCGGTACACCTGCGGGCTGGTGAACCGCGTCGCTCCGGCGCCCGTGGCGACGAGCCGCCCGGCGCGGCGTACGGTCCAGTCGACCTGGCCCTGAACGGGCTGCCCGCCTCGCCACTTGAGCTCGGAGCACACCACCTCGACATCGATCTCCGCCGGGGCGTCTCCCACCCTCAGGTGATCCATATGGCAGGTGTAGTCAAGGTTGGCCATCAAAAAGTGGTAGCCCAGCGGAACGCCGTACCCCGCGTGGAAGGCCAGCATCGCGGCCTGGCGCATGGTCTCGGCGATGAGGAGCGGATCGTGCCGGTCCCCGTGCACCGGCGCGAAGAACGGATGGTCGTGCGGGAGCACCGCGGCGACGGAGAATCGGTCCCGGCTCTTGCGTATCCAGCTGCGCGGAAAGGCGTCCTCGGCTTTGGTGCGATGGACCATTTCCATCGGTACCGGATGCGCGGTTTGCGACTCCGGATTGGCCATGGGCGCGGGGTTGAACAAAACTGCTGCTTCGGGCATAACTCCCCCCCAGGGGTCATGTGATGGCGAGCTGTTCCTGCGGTGCGCGCGCACTGATAAGATACAGACTAAGCGGTTTTTTTTCTATCCCCTATGAGGGCGGACTCGAACGTTCATCCGCCCGACAGCTCGGCGACGAAGCCGGCATGGCGCAATGAAGGAGGCAGGATGGCCAAGCAGGACAGGGCGATCCGTACCCGCCGGACGATCCTGAAGGCAGCGGCCCAGGTCTTCGAGAAGCAGGGCTACCAGGCGGCCACCATCACGGAGATCCTCAAGGTGGCGGGTGTGACCAAGGGCGCCCTGTACTTCCACTTCCAGTCCAAGGAAGAGCTGGCGCTGGGGGTGTTCGACGCCCAGGAGCCCCCGCAGGCGGTTCCCGCCAATCCCCTCAAGCTCCAGGAGCTCGTCGACATCGGCATGGTGTTCAGCCACCAGCTGCGCACGAGCCTGCTGACTCGCGCCGGTGTCCGTCTCTCCATGGACCAGCAGGCGCAAGGCCTCGACCGCAGCGGCCCGTTCCTGCGGTGGCAGGAGACGACGCTGGATCTGCTGACCCGGGCCAAGGAGAACGGGGAGCTGCTGCCTCACGTGAATCCCGCCGAATCGGCCGATCTCTATGTGAGCGCGTTCGCCGGAGTCCAGGTGGTGTCCCAGACACTCACCGACTACAAGGACCTGGAGCATCGCTACTCCTCGCTTCAGAGGCACATCCTGCCCAGCATCGCGGTCCCCTCCGTGCTGGCCGCGCTGGACCTCTCCCTGGAGCGGGGGGCCCGCCTCGCCGCCGAACTCGGCCCCGAGCCGGAGGACTGACCAGGCCGGGACTACCCGCCGGGTCTGCGCAGGGCATGCCCGCCCTGCGCACACGGGCTCCGTTCGTCAGAGCCCCGTGCCGCCCGTGGCGTCGATGTACTGGCCGGTGATCCAGCGCGAGTCGTCGGAGGCCAGGAAGGCCACGATGTCCGCGACGTCGGCCGGCTGCCCGGTCCGGCCGAAGACGGAGTACGCGGCCAGGGCCGCCGCCGCTTCGGGTGTCTCGCGGCGCCTTGCGTTCATGTCCGTCTCCACGAAGCCGGGCGCCACCGCGTTCACAGTGATCCCACGGCCCCCCACCTCCTTGGCGACGGCGAGCGTGAGCGTGTCGACCGCGCCCTTGGTCATCGCGTATGTGACGGACTCCGGGAACGCGATCCGGGTGGCGGCCGACGAGATGTTGATGATCCGTCCGCCGTCGCGCATCCGCTTCAGTCCCTGCTGGATGAGAAACAGCGGCGCCTTGACGTTGATGGCGAACAGCCGGTCGAAGACCTCCGGCGTGGCCTCGTCGATCCGCCCGGAGCCGCTGGCGCCCGCGTTGTTGACGAGAATGTCGAGCACGGGCGGCTCCCCCTCGTCGGCCATGCCCGCGTCGAACGCCGTGTACAGCGCCTCCACATCGCCGGGCACCCCGAGTTCCGCGCCCACGGAGAAGGCCCTTCCTCCGTCCTTCCTGATCCGCTCGACGACCTCCCGCGCGGCCGGTCCTCTCGTTCCGTAGTGGACGGCGACCAGAGCACCGTCCTGCGCCAGCCTCTGGGCCACCCCTCGCCCGATACCCCGGCTCGCCCCGGTCACCAGGGCGGTCTTCCCCTCAAGAGCACGCATACATGGCCCCCCACATGCGTATCGGCCCGGTGGTCCGCCAGGCCGTTCGATTCGTCGTTGCCACGATACATATCGGCCACCGCGCGCCACATCGGGAACCGGGCGTGACGTCGGTCGCGTCGTCCGCGCGGCGGTCGGGAAGCCGTGGCGGCCTCGTAGAATCGTCGGATGAGCGCCCCAGACCTCGACACCGTTCCTGAGGCGAGTGATGCGCTGCGCGTGCTGCACCGCGTCTTCGGCTACGACTCCTTCCGCGGCAGCCAGCAGGAGATCATCGACCACGTGGTCGGCGGGGGCGACGCACTCGTCCTGATGCCGACCGGCGGCGGCAAGTCGCTCTGCTACCAGATCCCCGCGCTCGTGCGGAAAGGGGTCGGCGTCGTCGTCTCGCCGCTCATCGCCTTGATGCAGGACCAGGTGGACGCCCTGCGGGCGCTCGGCGTGCGTGCGGGCTTCCTCAACTCCACGCAGGACCTCGACGAGCGGCGGCTAGTCGAGACCGAATTCCTCGCCGGCGAACTGGACCTGCTCTACCTCGCACCGGAGCGGCTGCGCGTCGAGTCGACGGTACGGCTGCTGGAGCGCGGCACGATCTCGCTGTTCGCCATCGACGAGGCACACTGCGTGGCCCAGTGGGGGCACGACTTCCGGCCCGACTACCTCGCCCTGTCCGCGCTGCACGAGCGCTGGCCCGACGTGCCGCGCATCGCGCTCACAGCGACCGCCACCGAGGCCACGCACGCGGAGATCGCCTCGCGGCTCAAACTCCAGGATGCCCGCCACTTCGTGGCGAGCTTCGACCGGCCCAACATCCAGTACCGCATCGAGTCGAAGGACGACCCCAAGCGGCAGCTGCTGCATCTCCTGCGCACCGAGCACCCGGGGGACGCCGGCATCGTCTACTGCCTGTCGCGGTCGTCGGTGGAGAAGACCGCCGAGTTCCTGGTGAAACAGGGGATCGAAGCACTGCCGTACCACGCGGGGCTCGACGCCCGGACGAGGGCCGTCCACCAGGCGCGCTTCCTGCGGGAGGACGGATTGGTGATGGTCGCCACGATCGCCTTCGGCATGGGCATCGACAAGCCCGATGTGCGGTTCGTGGCCCATCTCGACCTGCCGAAGTCCGTGGAGGGGTACTACCAGGAGACCGGGCGGGCGGGCCGCGACGGAATGCCGTCGACGGCGTGGCTGGCCTACGGCCTCCAGGACGTCGTACAGCAACGGAAGATGATCGGCAGCTCGGAGGGCGACGACGCGCACCGGCGCCGGCTCTCCGCGCATGTCGACGCCATGCTCGCGCTCTGCGAGACGGTGGAGTGCCGGCGTGTGCAGTTGCTGGCCTACTTCGGGCAGGAGAGCGGCGCGTGCGGGAACTGCGACACGTGCCTGACACCGCCGGAGTCCTGGGACGGCACGGTCGCCGCGCAAAAGCTGCTGTCGACCGTCGTACGGCTGAAGCGCGAGCGCGGCCAGAAGTTCGGGGCGGGCCAGATCGCCGACATCCTGCTGGGCCGCAAGACGGCCAAGGTCATCCAGTTCGACCATGACGCACTGAGCGTCTTCGGCATCGGCACGGAGCTGCGCGAGGCAGAATGGCGGGGTGTGGTACGGCAGTTGCTGGCGCAGGGACTCATCGCCGTGGAGGGCGAGTACGGCACGCTGGTGCTGACCGACGCGAGCGGTGAGGTACTGGGCGGGCAGCGCATGGTCGCCCTTCGGCGCGAACCCGAGAAGCCGGCGCGGGTCGCGAAGACCGCCCCCAGACGGGGCGCGGCCGCCCCCGTCGATCTGCCGGCCGAGGCCCTGCCGGTGTTCGAGGCGCTCAGGACATGGCGGGCCGCCACGGCGAAGGAGCAGGGCGTACCGGCGTACGTCATCTTCCACGACGCGACGCTGCGCGAGGTCGCGCTCACCGCGCCGTCGAGCCTCGCGGAGCTCGGCACAGTGAGCGGGGTCGGCGAGAACAAGCTGGCCAAGTACGGACAGCAGGTCCTGGCCACGCTGGGGACGGCTGCTGCCGGGACGCCGCAGCCGGAGACCCCGGCCGGAGAGCCGACGGCTCCCCGGCCGGCGCTGGCCGGGGAGCCGTCGGGGGAACTTCCCGAGGCGCCGCCGTGGGACACCTCCGAGGAGCCCCCGGAAGACCTGTCCTGGTAACGGGCAGGTGCCCGTTGCCTGTCCCCGTCCTGAAGGCGGCCGACCACGCCCGGTCCGGCGTGACCACGGGCGGGGTGGGCCAGGGGCTCACTCCTGGAGGCGGTTCGCCTGGCTCACCGCCGTTGACAGTTGGCGCACCGCGTCGTCCTCCGTACGCGCCGCCAGGTCCGCGGCGTGGTCCGCAAGTTCCGCCAGAGGGAGCGCGCCCGGCATTGGCTTCCAGGTGCCGGCCGGTTCGCGCAGCGCCGATGCCAGGTACGCCGCTACCGCGGTGACCTGCAGGCGCGGGTTCGCGTTCGCCCACAGGCGGCCGGCGAGCGCGCCCGACTCGACCTGGCCCGACTGCTCGTGCGGCGCGCGGGTCTGCGGATCGAGCCAGCGGACGGTCGCGGTCGCCACATGCCCGGCGGCGCCCGGCCTCGTCCGTACCGCGTAGAGCGCCGTGACCGTGTGGCCCGGGCCGACCTCGCCGCCGTCGACCCGGTCGTCGCGGAAGTCTTCGTCGGCGACCCTGCGGTTGTCGTAACCGATCAGCCGGAACTGTTCGACGGTCTGCGGGTCGAAGGCGACCTGCGCCTTGGCGTCCCGGGCGCGCAGTCCGACGTTGGCGGGCAGCTGCTCGCAGAAGACCTTCCGGGCCCCCTCGTCGTCGGAGACGTATGTGGTGTGGCCGTCGCCCCGGTCGGCCAGCCGTTCCATCAGCGCATCGCCGTACTCACTGCCGACGCCCACGCCGAAGAGCGTGATGCCGTGCTCGCGGCGGGCGTCCTCGATCCGCTCGAGAATCGCGTCGGCCGAGGTCTCACCGGTGTTGGCGAGCGCGTCGGAGAGCAGCACGACACGGTTCGTCGCACCCGGGCGCCGGCCTTCGACCGCCACGTCGTATCCCCTGCGCACGCCCGCCTCCACATTGGTGGAGTCGGTGGGCGCGAGCCCGTCGACGACCTCGTGGACGCGGCGGCGGTTGCCGTCCAGGCGGGTCATCGGCAGCCGGGTCTCGGCCCGGTCGCTGAAGGTGACCAGGGCGATCGAGTCGTCCGCGCGCAGTTGGCCGGTCATGATGCCCATCGACCGCTTGACGAGGTCGAGACGCCCCGGTTCGGCCATGGAGCCGGAGATGTCGACGACGAAGGTGAGCGCGGCGGGCGGGCGTTCACCGCTCGGGGAGGAGCGGGTGGCCAGGCCGACGCGCACGAGGGACCAGTTGTCGTCGTTCGTACGGGCTCCGTCGACCGTCACGGAGAAGCCGTTGCCGTCCGGCTGCGGGTAGTTCTGCCGGAAGCTGTTGACGAACTCCTCCGGCCGTACGGTCTCCGGCGCCGGCAGCCGGCCCTCCGCCAGGGTGCGGCGGGCGAAGCCGTACGAGGCGGTGTCGACGTCCAGCGCGAAGGTGGAGAGGTAGTCCGGGGGCGGGGCCGGGTCCTTGCGGCCGCTGTCCTCGCCCTGGGCGGCGCCCTCGGTGGACCCTTCGGTGGATCCCTGTGTGGCTCCCCGGGCAGAGCCCTGGGCCGGCGGCGGGACGGGCCCGTCCGCCGCCCGCCGGCCGTCGCCGCTGAGGTCCCTCGTGGAACCGCCACCTCCGCCGCACCCCGTGAGCAGGAGACCGCCCGCCAGCAGCCCGGCCAGCGCTCCTCTGTACGTCCTTGCCCAGCGTTTCACTTCGGCCCCCTCGGATCGTCAGCACTTGTGAATGTGACGGCCGAGACGGCGAGAAGGAGCAGTCGAAGGAGTTGCGGATGAATCTCAATGCGGCAACGGCGTACGGAAGGTCGAGTTCAGGACACGATGTCCTTGCGGGCGAATCCCCGGAAGGCGAGCGCGAACAGCACCAGCGCGTACGTCACCGAAATTGCCGCGCCCTTGACCATTCCGCCCCACTCCAGCTGCGGTTGCAGTGCATCAGCCCAGGCGAACTGCCAGTGCGCGGGGAGGAATTCGCGCCACGAGCCGAGGGCGGTCACCGCGTCCAGTACGTTGCCCACGATCGTGAGGCCCACCGCTCCGCCGACCGCGCCCAGGGGCGCGTCCGTCTTGGTCGAAAGCCAGAACGCCAGTGCGGCGGTGACCAGTTGGGAGATGAAGATGAACGCGACGGCGAGCGCGAGCCGGGGCACCGTGTCGCCCGCCGCCAGCGCGCCGCCCGTGGGCAGCTTCAGCGGTCCCCAGCCGTACGCGACCGTGCCCGCAGCGAGCGCGACCACCGGCAACAGCACCATCGCCGCCAGGCTGAACCCGAGTGCGACCGTCAGCTTCGAGGCCAGCAGCCGGGCCCGCGGAACGGGTGCGGCGAGCAGATAGCGCAGGGAGGACCAGCTCGCCTCGGACGCCACCGTGTCGCCGCAGAACAACGCGACCGGCACCACCAGCAGGAAGCCGGCCGAGACGAAGAGGCAGGTGGCGGCGAAGTTGGCGCCGGACGCGGTGGCGGTGTCGATCAGCGTGACGCGCTCGTTCCCCCGGCCGTCCGGCGTCCCGCCGATCGCGAACGCCGCGATCAGGATGAAGGGCAGCGCGGCCAGCACGGCCACCATCACCAGGGTCCGGCGCCTGCGCCACTGCCGCATCGCCTCGACGCGCAGCGGGAGGGTGCGGCGGGGGCGGTACCCGGGGGCCGCGGTCAACGTGCTCATGCGGAGCCTCCGATCAGGGTGAGGAACGCGTCCTCGAGGCGCCGGTGCGGCCCGACACCGGTCAGCGGAACGTCCAGGCGGACGAGTTCGGCGATCAGCTCACTCGCGGTGGCGCCGTCGAGGCGTACGAGGAGGCCCTCGTCCGTCCGTACCGCCGAGCCGACGCCTTCCAGCGCCGCGGTCTTCTCCGCCAGCACCTCGGTGACCTCCCCCGCCACGGTGACGAGCAGTGTGTCGCCGCCGCCGGTGATCTCGGCGACCGGGCCGGCCTGCACCAGCCGGCCGCGGTCCATGACCACCAGGTGCGTGCAGGTCTGCTCGACCTCGGCAAGGAGATGGCTGGAGACGATGACGGTCCGTCCCCCGGAGGCGTACCGGATCATCACGTCCCGCATCTCGCGGATCTGTGGCGGATCGAGACCGTTGGTCGGTTCGTCGAGGATCAGCAGGTCCGGCAGCCCCAGCATGGCCTGGGCGATGGCGAGCCGCTGCCGCATGCCCTGGGAGTACGTACGCACGGCCCGCTCCAGCGCGTCGCCGAGCCCGGCGATCTCCAGGGCTTCCGTCATGTGCGAGTCCTCGGCGGGGCGGCCGGTGGCCTGCCAGTAGAGCTCCAGGTTGGCCCGGCCGGAGAGGTGCGGCAGGAAGCCCGCGCCCTCGACGAAGGAGCCGACCCGGGAGAGGACGGGCGCCCCGGGGCGGATCGCGTGTCCGAAGACCCGGATCTCGCCGCTGTCGGGGGTGATCAGGCCCATCAGCATGCGCAGGGTGGTGGTCTTGCCGGCGCCGTTGGGACCGAGCAGTCCGAGCACGTGCCCCTGCTCGACCCGGAAGGAGAGGTCGCGTACGGCGTACCGGTCGGCCGACTTGGCGTACCGCTTGGTCAGGTCCGTGATCTGCAGCGGTACGTCTGCCAGGGCGGGTTCTGGCGCCGGGGCCGTCGTGCGGCGCCGGGCGGTCAGCAACAGACCGGCCGCCAGGGCCGCCGCGATGAGCGGCAGTCCCCAGGTCCACCAGGGCAGCCCGGCGGCGGCGGTCCTCACCCCGTCGGCGGCGGGCACGGCGAGCGGGCTCTCGACGGAGACGGTGTACGTAGCGGGGGCGGCGGGTGACGCGTAGCCGAGGTCGGTCGCGGAGAGGACGAGCCGCAGACGGTGGCCCGCCTCCACCCCGTGGTCGACGGCCGGGAGGGTCAGTTCGACGGTCCTGCCGCCGTCTCCGGCCTTGGCTCCGGTGATCCGCACCGGCGCGACGAGCTGGGCGGGGAGCACCTGCTGTCGCCCGTCCGGCGCCACGTCGTACACCTTGCCGAACAGCACCGCGGACCCGTCCGCAGCCGTGGACCCGACCTTGACCTTCACGGTCGGCGAGCCGGTGATGCGCAGGTCGGCGGCGAGCGGGGCGGAGTCGAAGCGCGCGTACTGGCCGGGGAAGTCGAGGGAGAGCCCGACTCCGAGGGAGGAGAACTGCGAGAGCCCGCCGCCGATGCCGGGGAGGGCCGAGATCGCGGGTGGCGTGGCTCCGGCCGGGTTGCCGAAGGTCTGCTTCCGGCCGCTCAGTGCGAACGTCCGGTCGCCACTGTCCAGACCGGGGTAGCTGCCGCCGGTCGCGCCCCGCAGCTGGGCGGCGCCGTTGGTGGAGTCCACACCTCCGGTCCGGGTGACGCGGAAGGCCGGTCCGGTGTCGACGCTCTCGTCCTGTTTGAGATGGCGGTCGAACCAGGTGGAGATCCGGCTCTCGACCCGTGCGGTCTCACGGTCTCCGCCGTCGTGGCCGCCGGCGATCCAGTCGACGGCGACGGGGGCGCCGTTGGCCCGGATCGCCTTCGCCATGGCGTCGGCCTGGCCGAGCGGGAAGAGGGAGTCGGACTGGCCCTGCACGATGAGAGCGGGGGTCCTGATCCGGTCGCCGACGGCGGACGGACTGCGCCGCTCCAGGACTTCACGGGCGGCCGCGTCGGGCTGTCCGGCGACGGCGACCCTTTCGTACATCTCGCACAGCTTCTTCTCGAACCGCCCGCAGCCGGTGTTCGCCGGGTCGGCGGGGCGGGCCGGCTCGCCCGGACCGGCCAGGCCGTTCGTGCCCTCCGCCGAGCCGGTGGTGAAGAACACACCGGCCCACAGCTTCTTGAAGACACCGCCCGGGAAGAGAGAGTCGGCCAGGTTCCAGTAGGTGATCTGCGGGGCGATCGCGTCGACCCGCCGGTCGTGTCCGGCGGCAAGCAGCGAGACCGCTCCGCCGTACGAGGAGCCGGTGACGCCCACGCGTGGGTCGCCGTCCGCGTCGAGCTCGACCTCGGGGCGCGCCGCGAGCCAGTCGACCAGCCTCGACACGTCCTTGACCTCGTGGTCCGGGTCGTTGATGCCGATTCGTCCGCCGGACTTGCCGAAGCCCCGCGCGGACCAGGTGAGTACGGCGTATCCGTCGCGCGCCAGGTTTTCCGCCTGCGCTCTGACGTCGTCCTTGCTGCCGCCGAAGCCGTGGCCGATCAGTACGGCGGGCCGTCGGCCGGAACCCCCGGCCGTGAAGTACGACGTGTCGATCCCCGCGCCCGGCATGGCCATCACCCGGTCCACGCGCTGCACGGCGGGTTCGCCGTCGGACGCGGCGGCGGTCCAGGTGCCGGCTCCCGCGAGGACGGCGAGGGCAGCCGCACCGGCGAGGATGCGCCTGCGGCGACGGGGAAGTCGGAAGTCCATGACCAAACCCTAAGCGCCCTTTCCCTCGGCCTAAGCTGCCGCCAGGCGGAGGCCCAGGCCTCCTCCAGGAGTACACGAGCCGTCCGGCGTACAGCAGACGCGGTACATCCCCGCCCCGGAGAGGGACCTCTTGTGGAGATCCGACGCGCGACCACCGCGGCCGAGCTCAAGACCGCGCGGCATCTGTTCGACGGACCCGTACAGGATGCCTGGGCCGAGCGCTTCCTCGCCTCCCCCGGGCATTTGATGCTCATTGCGTACGTCGGCGGGTTCCCGGCCGGCATGCTCTCGGGCATCGAGATGAGCCGCCCGGACAAGGGTCCGGAGATGTGCCTCTACGAGCTGGGGGTGGACGAGGCGTACAGGCGGCGCGGCATCGGCCACGCACTCACCCAAGCGGTTCGCCCTGCTCAGCTGGCCATTCGAGGAATCCGGTCCGGAAGCCGCCGAGGAGTCCGCCCGGTTGCCCGGCCCCGACTCCTGACCACCCGTCACGGGCGGGAGTATATGCGGGCAAGAGCCACATAACGCCCTGCACGGCCGCCCTGGGGTCCACTGTTCGATTGGCTGGAACCCAGCGGTAACGACATCTTGTGCGCCTCGTCACCGCACGAGACCCTTTCCTGCACTTCAGCACCACCTCCGCCACTCCGCACCACGGCAACCTGAACGTGCCCGAGATCCGGTCAACGAAAGGTCAGGTGCACGAGATGAGATTCACTGCCCGCCGCATCGGGACGCTGATACCCGCAGTCCTCGTCGCGGCCGGTCTCCAGTTCGCCGGTACGACGTCCGCCCAGGGCGCTCCGACCGGCGATCTCCGTCTCGCCCCCACTGCAATCGCCGTACAGAACAGCTGGATCGTCGTCCTCAAGGACGGCACGACGACCGCCACCACCACCGCCCTCGCCGACCGCTCCGGCGGCTCGGTCGACCACATCTTCCGCAGCGCCCTCAAGGGCTTCTCCGCCAAGATGTCCAAAGCACAGGCGGCCGACCTCGCCACCGACCCGCGGGTCGCGTACGTCGAGCAGGACTCCGTGGTCAGGATGAACGACACGCAGCCCAACGCCACTTGGGGCATCGACCGTACCGACCAGCGCAATCTGCCGCTGTCCGGCACCTACACGTACAACACCGCCGCGTCGAACGTCTCCGCGTACATCATCGACACGGGTATCCGCACCTCGCACAGCGAGTTCGGCGGCCGTGCCAGGCTCGGCACGGACACGGTCGGCGACGGCCAGAACGGCAACGACTGCCAGGGCCACGGCACGCATGTCGCGGGCACGGTCGGCGGCAAGACGTACGGCGTCGCCAAGGGCGCCAAGCTCGTCGCGGTCCGCGTGCTCAACTGCCAGGGCTCCGGCACCAACGCCGGGGTCATCGCGGGCGTGGACTGGGTGACGGCCAACGCCGTCAAGCCCGCCGTCGCCAACATGAGCCTGGGCGGCGGCGCCAACGCCACCCTCGACGCCGCGGTGAAGCGGTCCATCGCCTCGGGCGTCAGCTACTCCGTCGCGGCGGGCAACGGCAACATCCTCGGCTGGCCCGCCAACGCGTGCAACTACTCCCCCGCCCGCGTCGCCGAAGCCATCACGGTCGGCGCCACGGACAGCAGCGACCGCCGGGCGTCGTTCTCGAACTACGGCACCTGCCTCGACGTGTTCGCGCCGGGGGTGAACGTCACGTCCGCCTGGAAGGACAACGACACCGCCACCAACACCATCTCCGGCACCTCGATGGCAGCCCCGCACACGGCGGGCGTCGCGGCGCTGTACCTGGCGAACAACCCGTCGGCGAGCCCGGCCCAGGTCAGGGACGCACTGGTGAACAACGCGACGAGCGGCAAGGTCCAGGACCCGCGCACCGGATCCCCGAACAAGCTCCTGCACTCGCTCTTCTGACCGGAGCAGGCCGAACCACTTGAGGGCAGGGCGGGCCCGGGTGCACCGCACCCGGGCCCGCCCGTTTCTCCCGAGTGGCGCTCGGCCCGGAGGCCACGGCTCGCCCGTCCACCGCCCTCGACTGTCAAGTCCCGAAAAGCAGCGGCATGACGCGAATCTCCTGGAAGGGTGAACTTGGGACATGGGCTCACGCAGAGCAGGTGTGGCCCACCCGCCCCCTTATTTTGTCATTGGAGAAAACGCCCATGTCCCGAACCTCCCCGACCCAGCGTCTTGTGATGCTCACGGCCTCCAGCGCCCTGGTCGCAGGAGGCGCACTGCTGCCCTCCAGTGCGTTCGCAGCCCCGGTGACGCCGGCCGGCCACCACGTAAGCGCGATCACGGCCGACCGGATCCTGCCGCTGGACCCGGGCACACCGGACCCGGTGCGCGAGGCGCTGGAGCGGGCGATCACGAAGACCGACGCGTTCGGCTCCGCCGAGGTCGGCATCACTACCGAGACGGCGACCGAGCGTCCCGTAGCAATGGAGGGCACCTACTCCTGGGGCGACGGGCAGGCCATGGACATGGAGATGGACGCGGAGGCGGCGGGTATGCAGGACCTGGTGTCCGACGGGACCGTCCGGTGCCTCCTCGTCGACAAGGCGTACCACTACGAAGTCGATCCGCAGCCGGACGGCCCGCTCAAGGGCAAGCACTGGATGAAGATCGACGCATCGGCCGTGTTCGGTGAGAAGGGCGCTTCGGCGCTCTCCGGAAGCGGCATGGACGACCTGCGCATCATCGGGCTCTCCGACGACGTGAAGAACGTCGGCAAGGAGACCGTGCTCGGCAAGGAGACCACGCACTACAAGGGCGTGATCTCCAAGGACGACCTGGGAGCGGCCAAGGACCTGCTCGCGCCGGAGGACAAGAACTCGCTCATGCACGAGTTCACCGGAGGCGTCGAGGAGACCACGGTCGAGGTCTGGCTGGACGACAACGACCTTCCCGTCCGGATCAAGCAGCAGCTGGGTTCGGCCACCTTCACCACGGACTTCGAGAAGTTCGGCGCGACCAAGCCCATCGAGGCCCCGCCGGCCGCCGACACCGCGGACATGACCGACGAGGTCAAGGCGGCCACGTCCGGGTCCGGCCCGCAGATCTGACCCGCCGCGTCGGCCCGTACCCAAGTGGTACGGGGCCGCCGCCCCCCACCCCGCCCCCCCCACCCCCAGGGGGGCCGCCCCCCCGGCTGGACGCCCCGCCCGCGGGA
>NZ_JBFBAS010000061.1:0-21637 GCF_040682335.1 Streptomyces sp. NPDC051219 | reverse complement strand
ACTCGCCCTTGCGGTACTTCGCAAGCATCGCCAACCGGCCCGGATGCCCGGTGTACCGGACGTTCTTGATCCGCCCGGCCACGGTCCAGATGCTGCGGCTTGCTCGTCTCGACTTCGTTGCGCCGCCGGTAGTGCTCCTGGTTGAACCCGGTGGGCCGGCCGCCCGCGCTTCCTCTGCGCCGGCGGTTGGCCCGCTGGTCCTTCGGCTCGGGGATGGTGTGCTTGATCCGGCGTCTTCGCAGGTAGCGCCGGTTGCGGCGGGAGCTGTAGGCCTTGTCGCCGCTGACGTGAACGGGCCGGGTCCGGGGCCGCCCGCCCTGCGGGCGGGGCACCCGGATCCGGTCCAGGACCTCAACCATTTGCGGTGCGTCGCCCCATTGGCCCGGCGTGACCAGAAAGGCCAAAGGACGGCAGCCGCCCTCGCCGGCCAGGTGGATCTTGCAGGTCAGGCCGCCCCGGGACCGTCCGAGTTCCTCGTCCGGGCGGTGGTGCCGGGGCGTTGTCCTTTCGGCGCCGCTGACCGTCGCGACGGCCTTGATGCGGTGCTCGGTCTGTGAGGCGTAGGGGACGTAGCCGCCCGACGCGCAGACGCCGATGCGCTCGGGGTTCACCTCGTCGCGCGTCGTCATGAACGTGACGGCGCTCTTGATGTCCTCGGCCCGGGCGAAGGGGTTCTCCAGGGAGTGCGGCTCGCCCTCGCTCTCGCCCTGATACGAGGCATCGAAGGCCAGGGTGACAAAACCCTCGCCGGAGTGTGGCCCGTGCTGTCGTTCACCGCGATGTTGAGCATCGCCGCCACCTGGTCATCGTCGGCGTGCTTGAGCGGGACGCTGCGCCCGGTGCAGCAGTCGGTGTGCCGTCAGGGCGCGGTCTGCGGGACCTCGCAGGAACCGTCGGCGTCGCAGGCGGCGGCGTCGGTGCCGATCGGAATGATCGCCCGCCCCTGCCAGGCCTGCTCCAGCGCTTGTGTGAAGACCTCGGCGGGCTGGCCGCCGGAGACCCCGTAGCGGCGGTCGAGCACGAAGAAGGGCACTCCGGTCGCGCCCAGCTCGGCGGCCTCGCGCTCGTCGGCGCGTACCTCGTCGGCGTACGCCGTCTCGTCGGCGAGGATTTCCCGGGCCTCCTGCTCGTCCAGGCCCGCCTCCACCGCGAGGGTGATCAGCACGTCGCGGTCGAAGACGGACCGCTCCTCGGCGAAGTTTGCCCGGTAGGCGAGGTCCAGGAGCTGGTCCTGGCGGTCACGGGCCTTGGCCAGGTGCAGCAGCCGGTGGACGTCGAAGGTGTTGCCGTGATCACGGCCCTCGGTCCGGTACTCGAGCCCCTCGGAACGCGCATTGGAGGCGACGTGCTTCTCCATGGCCCGGGCCTCGTCGAGGGTGCGGCCGTACTTCTTCGCCAGCACGTCGACCACGGGGGCGGTGTCGTGCCTGGCCCGGCTCGGGTCGAGCTCGAAGGAGCGGTGGACCACCTCGATCTCGTCGCGGTGGGCGAAGGCCGCGAGTCCCTTCTCGAAGCGTGCCTTGCCGATGTAGCACCAGGGGCAGGCGATGTCGCTCCAGATCTCGACGCGCATCTTCTTCATCACTCCAGGGTCGTACGGGGCACGGAGGCCCCCTCCGCCTTGGCGTGAACGCACACCGGGGCCGCCTCATTCCGTGGGGGAGGCGTGTGAGGTGCGACACGAATTGGGCCCGGGCGTCGGGCGTGAGGCGCTCGACGAGCAGGGTGAGGCAAGCCGGACCCGCCTCCGACGACGTGCAGTCGGGGGAGGGGATGGCGTTCTCAGCGAGCGTGGTCGGTCCGGAGGAGCAGTAGGCGGCGAACGGGTAGGCGCGCAGCTCGGCGAAGTCCCGAATGTCGGAACAGGGCGCCGAAGCTGTGGTTCTCGGGGTTAACCGTCGCAGTGCAGGAGGTAGGAGGTCATGACTGCCTGCCCGAACAGGACACTGCCTGGCGTCGGTGTGACGAGGTTGTGGATGTGCGCGTGGTGTCGATGCGTCCGGCCGAGGGCGTCGACGATGTCCGCGCACCCCAGCGACCGGGCCGCCTGAGCCCGCCGCTCCCACCGCCTCGCGGTCGTTAGCAAGGCGGGGCGGGGGTCACGGCAGCTCCATGATACGGATCGACATCAGCGTGAGCTGAAGCCGGTGTGGCCGGTCGACGAGCAGCACCTCGCACGCCGAGCACGCTGGGCAGCGCACCACCATGCCCGGGCAGCGCAGGTAGACCCGGGTTTCGGCGACGCGGTGCCGATCGCCGCACTCGGCGCACTCCAGGACGATCGTGGTTGCCTCCCGGCCCAGGACCAGCGACATCGCGCCGGCGACGGCGTTGCCGTCCACATGGCCGTCCTCCGGGTGCACCGAGAGGAGGTCTTCCTCTGCGTTCACTTCGGGCCTCCTATCCGAACCGCTCTGTCCTCAACAAGTGGGCGTCCAGGCCGGCGCCGGTCAGTTCGCGGGCAGCGTCCTCCACGAATGCGGTTGGGCCGCACACGTAAGCCCGCAGCCGCGGCTCGCGAACGCCATCGGAACTGAGCAGTGCGCTCAGATGGTCGGCTCCCAGTCGGCCGTGCTTGAATCCCGCAGCCCGCTCCCGGGTCAGGTGAACGGTGGTCTCCGGCCCGTCGGGACTGCGCAGCTCGTCGGCGAAGATGACCCGGTCGGCGGTGCGCGCGGAATACACCAGTCGCACCGGGGTGCCGTGAGCGCGGGCGGCGCGCCAGATGGCGCGCATCGGCGCGATGCCGGAGCCGCCGGCGACCAGGAGCAGCGGTGCGTCGTCGCCGGGCTGCCACACGAAGTAGCCCCCCACTGGTCCCCTGACCTCCAGGGCATCACCATCGGTGGCGATGTCGACCAGGTAAGGAGACACCTCGCCGTCGTCCACGCGTTCCACGGTGATCTGCGGCGCCTCCCCAGGCGCGGCGGACAGCGAGAAGCTTCGGGTGGCCTGATATCCGTCGTCGGCAGTGAGCCGGACGTCGATGTGCTGGCCGGCCACATGCCCCGGCCAGTCGGCGACGGCGAGCTGGATGCTGTGCGCCGAGGCGGTCTCACGCGCCGTACCGACGATGGTGGCGAGTCGCCAGCCGTGAACGGGTCGCACGCGCGTCGGCGTGGCTGAACGGTCAGTCACCGTAGTAGCGCTGCTCGAGGAACGGGTCACCGCGGTGGTGGTAACCAGCGTTTTCCCAGAATCCCAGCTCGTCCTCGGGCATCACCCGGATCCCGCGCAGCCACTTGGCGGACTTCCACAGATACAGGTGCGGCACCAGCAGCCGAACCGGCCCGCCGTGCTCGGCGGGAATGGGACCGCCCTCATAGCCCACCGCGACGATCGCGTCGTGGTCCACCAGGTCCTCCACCAAGACATTCGTGCTGTAGCCACCATAGGAGGTAACCAGCGCGTAGGGCTCGTCGGCCATCCCCGCGTCCTCCAACACGGCCGCCACCGGAACACCCTGCCAGGTCGTCCCCAGCTTGGACCAGTGCGTGACACAGTGGATGTCTGTGGTCAGGTCCACCACGCCCAGATCGTGCAGCGATGCCCACGCGTAGATCCTCTCCGTGGTCCCGTCGGTGACCACCAGCTCCCACGCCCGGGTCGGTAGGTGCTGGGCACCCCCGGCCGTCAGCACCGGGAAGTCCTTGGTGACGTACTGCCCTGGCGGCACGGCGCCTTCCGTGCGTCGAGGACGTCCCGTGAATCCACGCGTGACCATGGGGCGCTCACCACCCTTCATGTCGGCAGGATTACCAAACGTGACTGTTCGCGCTTTCGCCATGTCAGCGGTCTGGAAGCCGCCGACCTTGGCACGACCTTGGCGTTCTCGTCGCTGACAGCGGCGAAGATGGAGCGCGGCCAGGGACTGGCGGCCGCGGAGGGCGACCTTCTCGCTCTTTTGCTCCCTTTCCCGAACGCTCGAGTGCGTTCCGGAGTACTGGTGAATTCGATGTCGGAACCTTCGGACTGAGCCTTCCTTGAAGCGGGACACGAGGAAATCCGAGTCAGCCCGGAGATCGGCAGTGCGGCGGCCGCGGCGGCCACGGTGTGGTCGACGTCCGCTGGAAGCGGAGAGAGGCTGCGGGCCTCCACTGCGGCGAACTCGGCCAGTGAGCCGTTGCGGGTCCAGTCGGTCAGCCCGAACACCCGCTGGCCGACGGTCAGGCCGGTGGTTCCGTACCCCAACGCGACCACGACACCCGACAGCTCATGCCCGGGCACGCTCGGCGTCCGGTCGCGGCCAGCCCGGTCGGACCACGTTCCCGGCCCCCCTAGCTCTCCGGGGGTGAACCCCGCAGCGTGCACCCGCACGATGACATCGCTCTCGCTGGCGTGGGGGTACGGCATGTCGGTCAGGGCGACTCCGGCGGAACGGTCGCGAACGGCGATGGCTTGCATGGCAGTTCCTCATAGAGGATGGGAATTCTTGATATCGAGCGCGAGGTGCTCCTCAGACGCGTTTCTCGGTCACGGAGGGGACCGGCGACTCACCACGACCAATGTCAGCGTCCGGTGCACCGCGGAGCCACGACAGACGTGGATGTACCAGGCGGCTAATTGGGCACTGTGCCGACCCGACCGTATGCATAGACGGTCCATCCGTGTGGGCACCGCCCGCCGTGGCATTGAACGTCAGCCCACGTCGACAATGGACACCGCAACCCGCTTTCATTGTCGGCGTGCGCGCTGCAGTGCTCAAGTTGGAGCTGGCTTTTTGCCGGGACACAGAGCAATCGTGCGACGGTGAAACAGCTCGCCTGGGCGCCCGTCGGTACCGGCATAACCGCGTAAGTGTCATTTCGAGTGCTGTACGGGCCGCCCGGGTGGCGTCCCACGCACGGTAGAACCCGAAACTACCGCGCAGGGTGGCGGGGTCGGAGAAGAGACGGAAGTAGTACTCGCGCGCGTAGTCGGGCAACTTCTCACGCCCTGGATGTCGAACTCGTAGCCGAAGAAGATCTCTTCCCGTCCGCTGACGAGCTTCTCGGTCAGTTCGTTGTTGACCCGGTTGAAGGGGATGTGCCAGAGCCTGTTGTTGTGCGCCTCATCGATGAACAGGGGAGGTGAGGCCTTCAGCGTCGGTGGGGGGGGCGGGGACCTCGGCGAGGGCCACGCGCTCGACTTGCTCGGGGTGATCCGCGGCGAGTGCATGGCTGATGATCATTCCGGTGTCGTGGCCGACGACGGCGAACCGCTCGTGGCCGAGCGCGTCCATCAGCGCGACCAGGTCGCTGGCGAGGGCGGCGGTGTCGTACCCGTCCTTGGGCTTGTCGGTCAGCACGATACCGCGCTGGTCGACGGCGATCACGGTGAAGTACTTGGCCAGTTCCGGCATCAGCAGGCGCCATGCGTACCAGTTCTCGGGCCAGCCGTGCACCAGCAGGTGCGGCGGACCGTCGCCTCCGATGACCGCGTGCTGGCGCAGTCCGCCGGGCTGGATGTACTGGCTGGTGAAGGTGTCTTTGAACCCTGCCGGAAGGTTCGGAGCCGTGGAGACCGAGCCGAAGCCTCTCGGTTCGGACCCCTGTGTGGAGGCGCCGGCGGATGGGAGTGCCAGTCCGCCGGCCAGCAGGATGTGTTTGGCCGGCTGGCCTTTGTGATGCGGCGTTCGGGCTGCCCGTGCTGCCGCTCGTCCTCGGGGGTGATCCTCGGCCCGATGGCGGAGGAGGAGCTGCGCCGCACCTTCCAGCTCAGCCACGGCGACATCAGTGGGCTGTGGAGCGAGCCGCTCGCGGTCGTCCTGTGCGCGGTCGCGCTGCTCGTCCTTGTCTGGCCGCTGCTTGGGAAGCTGGTCCGCAGGCAACCGCCAGCGCCCGAATCGGCCGCTGGGCCGAATCGAAGCGAGGGCAACACGCCGACCTAGGCTCGTTCGACCGGGTCATGGACGCTCGCCGCTATCTCCCCTTCGAAGACGACGACTGACCGCGCGCAGCGTACTGCGGCACCCGTCGCAGACGCCCGCTCGTCTCCCCCTTGGGGGCGGTCCCGGCGCCCGGGCGCCGAATGTGCATGATCACCTGCAGTGCACACCCGCGGGTGTGTACGGTGAAGGTATGGATGGTGAGACGGTGCCGCTGGTGGCGGCCAGAAACCAGCTCGGGCAGCTCGTCGGCCGGGTCCGTCACGGCCATGAGCAGATCGTGATCAGCGAGTACGGCGAGCCCGCCGCCGCGCTGATCCCCGTCGAGGAGCTCGAGGAACTGCGGCGCCTGCGCGACGAGGCGGACATCGCCGACGCCCGCGCCCGCGACGCCTCTGAGACCGGTGAGCCGATGACGCACGAGGACTTCATGGCCCAGCTCGAGGGCGAGGACCGCCGGGCAGCCGCCTCGTGACCTTCACCGTCGTATGGCAGCACCAGGCCATGGACGAATTCCGCAGACTGCGCCAGACCGATCCCACCGGTGCGAAGGAATGCGCGGCCGCCGTGCGGGCCCTTGCGGACGACCGGCAGCCGCCCGCCGCCCGGGAGCTGGGCGGCTCGGGGTACTGGCGGCTGCCGGTGGGGGACTGGCGGGTGCTCTACCGGCCGGAGCGGGAGACCGTCACCATCCTGATCCTCAAGGTCGGCCGCGTCCCTTAGACGCGTGCCCCGCTCCCAGCTCACGTCTTCGTCCATGTGGCCCTGGGGCTGTATACCTCCGCATCCCTTCCTCGTTGAGATGCTCCTTGCGGTGGACGCCATCGCCTCAACCATCACAACGGCGTGCACCGTCGCGTCGCCGCGCCGCTCCTTCGCCCGCGCCGCCGATGCGTTCAGGGCGGCCATCAGGTCGATGACCTGACCGGCCGGCTCCTCCCGCTCCGGCGCCCCGGCCGAGCCTGGCGCAGGTCACTGAAAGTGCGTCTCGTGATACGAGGCAGCCTCGGGCTCAGGTGGAAAGCGCGGCGTTGAGCATCTGCCGTGCCACTGTGGCCAGTTCGGTCACATCGGGAAGCGGGCGGGCCTCGGCCAGGGCGCCGGCGAGCCTGTCGTACAGAAGGCCGTCGGTCCAGGCGACGAGCAGCTCGGCTGCCGGTGCTGGATGGGGAGCACCGAGTGCTGCCAGCAGGGTGGTGGCCCTGGATCGTGCGGCGAGGCCGGCGGTGCGCAGGTCGGCACGCAGCTCCGGCCGGCGCGTTGCCTCCAGGGTGAGTTCGAAGCGGGCGAGCTGGCGGTCGCGCGCCGCCGTCAGCCAGTGGTGCAGCAGCGCGGCCAGCGCGGCCGCCGCGGACTCCAGGTCCAGTCGCCCGTGGCCCGCTTCCCAGTGGTCGACGTCGGCGACGGAGAGCTCGGCCAGGCGGAGGTAGCAGGCGCTGATCAGAGCGCTGCGGGTGCGGAAGTAGTAGGACGTGCTGCCGGCCGGCAGGCCCGCGGCGGAGTCGACCGCGCGATGGGTCAGGCCGCGCAGTCCGGCGGTGGCCACGGTGCTGATGGCGGCGTCGGCGATCAAGGATCGGCGGTCTTGCCGGTCTTCGCGGTCTTCGCGGTCTTCGCGGTCTTGCCGGTCGGGGATGGACACACTGCCACTCTACATGTGTAGAGTTCACTACATCCTCTACGGATGTAGAGGATGTAGGGGATGTAGGGGATCGGAAGAAGGGGAGCCGACATGGGCGTTCGTCACGCCGTTGTGGCCGGAGGTGGAATCGCGGGCTTGACCGTGGCGGTGGCCCTGAGTCGACGCGGATGGCGCGTCACCGTATGCGAACGGGCCGCCACGCATACGGGCATCGGGGCCGGGATCGTGCTGGCCCCGAACGCCATTCGCGCCCTGGACTCGATCGGCCTGGGATCTGCGCTGCGGACGGGTGACGCCCTGCCCGGCAGTGTCGGGCTGCGCACGCCCGATGGCAGATGGCTGAGCCGGTCCGACGGCGGCGCGCTGTCCGCCCGCTACGGGCTCCCCGCACGCGCTGTGCACCGCGGCTTCCTGATCGCGGCCCTCACGGCTGCCCTGTCGGCTGACGTCGTGCACCTCGGCGTTTCGGTGACCGGCGTGGACGACGCCGGTGACAGCGCGATCGTGCGTACGTCGGCGGGCGACCTGCGCGCCGACGTCGTACTGGCGGCGGACGGCATCCGCAGCCCGCTCCGCGCGCAGCTCTTCCCCCACCACCCCGGGCTGCGGCGCGCCGGTGAAGCCGGATGGCGAGCGGTGGTGCCCGGTGAGGGCCTGCCTCCCCAGGCGGCCGCCGAGACCTGGGGGCGAGGCGAGCGGTTCGGTGTCGTTCCGCTCGCCGACGGCCGCATCTATCTCTACGCCACCGCCACCGCTATTGCCGAACCCGGCAGGGGGCCGAGCGACCACCACGCGGAACTGGTCCGGCGCTTCGCCGCGTGGCACGACCCGATACCCGCGCTGTTGGACCGGTTGGAGCGGCTCGACCCGGCCGACGTACTCCACCACGACTTCTGCGAACTGGCCACGCCCCTGCCCGGGTTCCACGCCGGCCGGGTGGCCCTGCTCGGCGACGCCGCCCACGCCATGACGCCGAATATGGGCCAAGGCGGCTGCCAGGCCATCGAGGACGCGGTCGTCGCAGCGCACCTCCTCGCATCCGAGAACGTACCGGCCGCGCTCGCGGCCTATACGACGGCCAGATACCGGCGGACTACCCGGATCAGCCGTCGCTCCCGGCGCATCGGCGAACTCGTCCAGCTCTCCCACCCGTTCGCCACGTCCATCCGGAACCTGGCCGTACGGGCCACGCCGCAGGCACTGTCGCTAAGAGCCCTGGACACGGTCCTTGGCTGGACCCCGCCTCTCGGTTCGGGCCGGCCGGCGCCAGCCCCTTCTTCCGCCCCCGCCAACGTCAAGGAGCAAGTGTGAGCGGCACGGACACATCCCGCCCCATCCGCCGAGCCGGCTCAATCCGCCAGTTCGCGGTCGGCGCCTGGGGCTTCGTACTCCTGGGCATCGGCCACCTCGCCTTCGCCACCGCCGCGGCGCTGGCCACCCAGACCCCTCAGCAGCGTGATGCCGACACCGCCATGCGGGAATCCACCTTCACTCTGCTGGGTCTGGAACGCACCATCCTCGATGCCTTCAACGGCTTCAGCATCGTCATGGCCCTCTTCGCCAGTGCCTGCGGCCTGCTCGCCCTCGCCGCCATCCGCCACGCCCCGACCCTCGTCCAGCGCCGCACCGCCTTCGGATGGATCACCCTCGCGGTCTCCGTGGCCGCCTTGGCGATTTCCATCCAGCTGCTGCCCCCTCCGCCGATCGCCGTCCTCACCATCACCAGTTGCGCCTTTGCGCTGTCCCTGCGCAGCGCGACCCCCTGACCACACAAGAGGAGGCGTCATGGGGGGAATCGAGCGTCGGCTTGGAAGACTTGATGGTGAGCCTCGCCGACCCAGGCGGCCTTCCCGATCTGCGGCTGAAGGCCCCACGACCATCGCCCTGTTGCTCAGGTGCGGCCATCGAGCTCAGGGTCATAGGGCGGGATAGTCCAGCGCAGTACTGCTTCGCCCACACGGGCTTCGAGCGTGGCCGGGTAGACCTGTCCGTAGGCACGTTCGCCGTGGTGGCGCATGGAGTGGTCCCCGGGATCCCAGTCGAGACCGAGCACTGGGCAGCCGCCGAGGTCGACTACTCCCGCCAGCAGTGGGTGGCTCCAACTGGCCCGCCTGAATCGGTGTAAGTCGGTGTGGGCATCGACGGCGACTATCAAACCGTTGCCCGGTCCTTCGCGGGTCCAGGTCCGGAGCCGTTCGGCGACCGCTTCGGCCTCGGCGAGCGGCAGGTCGAGCCATCCTCGCGGACCGTGTCCGCTGTGGTGCTGCGGGATGCGATCACCGCCGAACTGCGCGTGCACAGTGTCTTCGTACTTGCCCCAGTAGGTGACGTCGGCCAGGCCGTTGGTGGACTCGCCGTCCAAGCCGGTGAAGCGGTCCAGCGCCCGCGCGTCGCCGAGCACCATGCCGCACCGGTCGACCGGCAGGTCCCCCAGCCGCAGGGGTTCACCGTCATCACGACCGGTCCAGGGCAACCCGAGGTCGACTTCGAGGACGCCGATCGTCGGTTCCCCGTCGAAGGGTGAGGCCGACGTCTGAGCCCGCACCCGCAGGGGCCGGTCCGCGGAAGCCTCCACGGCGATCGCCTCGCACATCCAAGCGCCCGGCCGGCTGTCTTCGGGTCCGTAAAAGTGGCCACCACCGGAACCCGCCGCCGTCCGGGCCCGCTCGGACAGCGGCCGACCCACCTGCGGCCAGTAGTCGATCCAGCCCGCCATCCCCAGCACGAGGACCCCGGAGGGGGCGGTGACGGCGCCGAGGTCGACATGGGTATCCGTAGGGTCGCCGTGTCCAACAGGAGCCCAGCAGCGGATCTCAGGGGATCACTCCAGACGAACCTCGGACGCGTTGACGGGTTACCTGAGGCGCGGTAATCGCAGGCCCGCGATGGAGCCTTGGACGCAGTCTCGACGTACGTGACGAGTCACCTCCGACGGGACGATGGGAGTTCTCATGTCCAGCACCACACCTACCCTGCAGGCCCTTTCCGCCGAACTTGCTGCGCTACGGCCCCGAATGGAAGCGGTGAGCCGTGCCATCCATGCGCGGCCGGAGCTGAAGTTCGCCGAGTTCCATGCCCAGGAGGTGCTGACCGGCTGGCTCACGGAGTCGGGCTTCACGGTGAAGGCGCCGGTGGCGGAAGTGGACACCGCGTTCGTGGCGGTCCACGAGGGGAGCAGCCCCGGTCCGTACGTCGCCGTGCTCGCGGAATACGACGCGCTGCCCGCTATCGGGCACGGCTGCGGCCACAATCTCATCGCGGCCGGGGGTGCGGCTGCCGCGATCGCCGCCCTACGCACGCTGCCGGGCCACCCGGGCACCATCGCCGTCATCGGCACGCCCGGTGAGGAGATGGGCGGCGCGGGCAAGGTTCGACTGGCCGACGCCGGAGTCTTCGAAGGCGTCGACGCCGCCGTGATGTTCCACCCGGGCGACCGCTCGCTGACCACCCAGCACGCGCTGGCCGCAGCACACCTGCGGATCCGCTTCACCGGCGTGAGCACGCATGCCGCGAAATCCCCGTGGGAGGGTCGCAGCGCACTGGCCGCGGCCCAGCTGTTCCTCGGCGCACTCGACGCGATGCGTCAGTTCATGCCACCGACCGCCCGGGTGCACGGGATCATCTCGGACGGCGGGCAGGCCCCCAATGTGGTCCCGGCCCGCGCCTCGGTCGATCTCTACGTGCGTGACCGCACGGCGGCATCGGCCGAGGCGCTGGTCGAGCGGGTCCATAAAGCGGCCCACGGGGCAGCGCTCGCCACCGAGACCGAGGCGGAGGTCTGCGAGACCGGTCCCCTGTACGCGGAGCGCCGCAAGAACACGGTGCTCGCCGCGCGCTTCGGTGCCACGGCGCGCGCGTTGGGCCTGAACATCGCGCCCGGCGACCCGGACAGCCCGGCCGGCTCCTCCGACATCGGCAACCTCTCGCAGCTCATGCCGGTCATCCATCCGTACGTTCAGGTCGCAAGGCTCGGTACGCCCAGCCACTCCGAGGCCATGCGCGATGCGGCGGCGACGTCCTTCGCCCACGACCGCACCCAGCTCGCGGCGACCGGCCTGGCTCGGGTCGTCTGCGATCTGGTCACCGATCCGGACTTCCTGGCGGCGGCGCGGGCGGAGTTCGCGGCAGGCTCAAGAGCGGAGCGCGCAGCACGCTCGCGCGCCGAGTTCGCGGCAGGCTGAGGCCCCGCCACCGGATGCTCGTCCGTACACTCCGCCCATGTCGGTCGTCATCGTCCTGGAAGGCGCGACCCCCCACCGCTTCACGGTCGCGGTGTCGCCTCTCGCCGAGCTGGCCGCGACGCTGCATGTGCTGACCGAACACGGGCACCACCCGGATCACGCGCCCTGGGCCGAACAGGTCGCCGGTGCGGCACCACCCGCCTTCCGGGCAGGGCTCCGGCGGTTCTCGCCGCTGTGGACGGCGCTGCGCTGGCGAGGTTTCTATCCAGGGCTCGACGGGGTGGCCGCCGGCGCAGGTGCGGCATCGGGCGCCCGGTCGCCGAACCCGGCCCGGCTTCCTCTGGAACGGTTCGCCGAGCTCACCGCGTACGCCTGCGCCAGCGGCTACCGCGGCTTCGACTTCGGCCGCGTCCTGCACGAGCCCGGGCAGGCCATCGCACTGCGTCACGCTGCCTCCGGGCTCCCCGAACCGCACATCGGCCTAGCCGAGGACCTGCTGCGCGACCCCGAGGCGCTGCGCGCGGATCTGTGCGGCTTCTTCGATCTGTGCCGTTCCGTCTTCTTCCGCGAGCTGTGGGTCCAGACCGAACCCTCTCTCACCCGCGCCGCACACCGCATACGGCAGCGCCTTGCGGACGAGGGGCCCGCGGCGGCGCTGGTCTCACTCAGCCCGTCCAACGCCCGCATCGGCGACCCTTCACCCACCTCTTCGGGCACCGCAGGCCCCATGCGCGTCGTCTTCGACAAGGTGCACCATGCGGTGATCACTCCAGCCCGTACGCCGATACTGCTCATCCCCACCCTGTACGGCGCCCCGCACCTGCTCGTGAAGAACGAGCCGGGCCTGCCGCCCGTCGTGCACTTTCCGGTCGCCGCCCCGGAAGTGGGCGTCACGCTGGCCCGCAGCCGCATGCTGGCGCTCACCGACCCACGCCGGGTAAGACTGTGCCGACTGATCGCCCGCCAGTCGATGTCCACCGCCGACCTGGCGGACCGGCTGTCGATGACCCGTCCACAGGTCTCCCGCCATCTACGCGCACTGCGAGACCTGGGGCTGGTGCGCACGGAACGCAACGGCCGCTTCGTGCACTACGGGCTGGATCTCGCAGCGGTCGAGCACATCGGCCGGGACCTCGCCACCGCGCTGCAGTACTGAACGCGGGGGTCTGCCGGAAAACCCGCAGATCAACAACATGCCTGTATGAAATACCGTCAGGAGATCCGTCGTGACAAGGCGTTACCCCATCACCCAGCATCGTGAACTCCAGCCGTCCTTCCGGTGGAGCGCGTTCCGCCAACGTCGGCGTCCACTGGTTGCGGCGTCGGATGAAATCCTCGTCCACCGGATCGGCGCTGACTACGTGGCCGGAACGGTCGACGCCACCACCGCTGCGCAGGCCACCGCCGTGAGTGCGGTCAACGTCCGCCGGAATGTCACCGTGGTCGTTCAACGGAACCTGGAGTCAGCCGACGCCGAGTGGGATTTCCCCGTCGCAGTGACCTTTCACTGCACGGTTGTCGATCCCGTCGCAGTCGTACGGGCCCGTCGCACGGCCGCCATCCTGACGATGAACTCTTTCTTGGCCCAAGCCCCCAGGTTGGGCGGAGTGTGCGAAGCCTATGGGCCGGGTGACGAGGAGCGCCTTCGCCGGGACCTCGCATCGCTTCTCAAGCTGCGGCCGACCCACACAAGCATCCCGGGGGTGAAGGCGGTCGTCGCCGGCATAGATGTCGGTCGAGCTCGCTATCTCGGCAGCGAAGCGTGATCCACAAGTCTGGGCCGCCTCCTGGCCGCCATGTCAGGACCGGCGGGCGTGACAGCCACATGTGGAACGACGTCGCCGTCGCGAAAGGAACGGTCCGCTACGTCGCGGCCGGCCGGCGGCTGCTACAGGAGAACGTGACCTCCTATGATCGCCGCAGTCCCGTGGTGGACACCTGGACTGCGGAGATCCTTCAGCAGCACCGAGTGGGTTCGGATCCCTGCTGAGCCGCAACTGGCCTCGCGGCCCTGCTGCCACTCGTTCACTCTGCGGTGGACTTCGGCTCAACGGCGCCCAACTGCCCTGCAAGCGCCTGCTGCCTTGCACGTACCACCGCTTGCGTCAGCGCTGCGATGTCGTAGGCGCCGTGGTGACGCCGACCATTGATGAAGAAGGTCGGCGTGCCCGACACCCCGCTCAGGTCTGCCGAATCCACATCCTCCGCCACTCGAAGAGCGCCGCGGTGTTGCTCCAAGTCCCCTCGGAACACGTCGATGTCCAGGTCGAGCTCCTGCGCGTAGCGAAGGAGGTCGCGCCCGCTGAGGGCGTCCTGCCTATCCAAGAGCAGATCATGCATCTCCCAGAACCGACCCTGCCGCGCGGCCGCTTCCGAGGCCTCCGCCGCCAACTGCGCATGCGGATGTACGTCAGGCAGCGGCAGATGCCGCCATACGTAGCGGACGTCGCTATCGCTGCCCAACAGATCCCGCACCACCGATTCGGCCTGTCCGCAGTATGGGCATTCGAAATTTCCATACTCCACCACCGTCACGGCCGCATGCGCAGATCCACGAATTTTGTCGTGATGCACGTCGACGGCTACCGCCAGATCCGTCAGAGGTTCGGAACTTCCCCAGAGCGCCCGCGACCTGCGGGCGGGCGGCATCAGGCGCATGACCCCTGTGACCACCCAGCCAAGCGTGAAGGCACCGACCAGCGTGGCGAGGATGCCGATGCGTGCCTGGTCCAGTTCTTCCCCCTCGAAGGCCAGGGAAGCGATCAGCAACGAAACTGTGAAGGCGGCCCCGGCGATCGCCCCGCCGGCAGTGACCGAGCCCCAGCCGACGTTGGGACGAAGACGCCCGCCAGACAGCATCTGAGAAGTCGCCATCGCTCCCACGACTCCGACGATCTTGCCTAGTACGCAACCGCACAGAATGCCGAGAGTGATGGGTGAGGTGAATGCCGCAGCAAGCTTCGCGCCGCTCAACTCGATCCCCGCGTTAGCCAGCGCGAAGAGCGGCACGATGCCGAGGCTTACCCAGGGCAGGAACCTCTGCTCGAGCCGTGCGTTCGGAGAGATCGCTGCGGCCAGGCCTTGCACCGCCGACCGCTGCAGCTCGGGCGTCGGCTGCTCGCGGAAGTGACGGAACAGCCGGGTTGCTCGCTCCAGGTCTCCACGTGTTGCCGGATAGGCGATCATCAGGGCCCCGACGGCCAGCCCCGTCACCACAGGATCGACCCCGGCCTCGTGCAGAGCCACCCAGACCACCACCGACAACGCGGCGCAGTACACACCGCAATGGGCACCCGACATGAGCAGCACGGCGATGACCAGCAGCGCGCCTAGAGCGGCCACAAGCGCGGGCGCATGGATGTCGTCGCTGTAGAACACGGCGATCACCAGGAGTGCGACCAGGTCGTCCACGACCGAGATCGACAGCATGAATGCTCGCAGGGAAGCTGGCAGCCGAGACCCGAACGCGGCCAGGATGCCTAGCGCGAAGGCGGTGTCGGTCGACATCGCCGTGGCCCACCCGTGCACCGAGTCACGTCCGCCATTGATCGCGACATAGATCAACGCAGGGACGATCATGCTGCCGAGAGCAGCCACTCCACTGAGCAGCACCCAGCGGCGATCCCGCAGTTCCCCGATGTCGAACTCACGTCGCGCCTCGAGGCCGACGACGAAGAAGAACAGACTCATCAGCCCCGCATTGATCCACTCGTGCAGAGACAGCGACAACTGACGTGTGTCGAATCCGATCGTGAAGCGCGCTTCCCACACGGCCTCGTACGAGTGCAGGTCAATGTTGGCCCACAGCAAGGCCGCAACCACAGCCGCAAGCAGTAGGACGGCGCTGCCTGTTTCGGTCTGCACGAAAGTCCGCCAGCGCGCCGTGCTCTGGGTGGACAGTCCCTGACGCGCTCCGCTGGGCTCATTGCCGGTCACGCGGAGATTATCGCGGCCGACTGCCCAGGCTGCCCCTGCGCCGCGCCCCTCAGCGGCCCCCACGCGGGATGGTCCCGAAGTCTCTCAAGTGCCCGGGGGCGGGGCTACCCGCAGGGCACGGATGGCCATCGCCCGGTGGCAGGCGCCGGAAGGTCGCCGTAGGTTCACAACGGTCCTTCCGATCGTCTGGAGGCAGTGATGAGTGAAGTAGCCGTTCCCGGTTACCGCTACGGCGACGAGAAGCTGCCGGTGTCGCCGGTGCCCCTTCAGGAACTCGACAAGCTGAAGGCTGCGGTCCTCTTCGGCGAGGCCGACGAGGCGGCGCTGCGCCAGGCCTGGGAGGTCCTCAGGGACCAGGTGGAGGCCGTGCTGGATGTCTGGTATGACTTCGTCGGCTCGCATGAGCACCTCGTGGCCTACTTCTCCACACCCGAAGGCGAGCCCATCGCGGCCTACCTCGCCGCCGTGAGGCCCCGCTTCGGCAAGTGGATCGAGGACACCTGCACGCGGCCCTACGACGCAACGTGGCTGTCATACCAGGAGGAGATCGCCGTGCGGCACACACCGGCGAAGAAGAACCAAACCGACCAGGTGCCCTCAGTGCCCAACGTGTCGATGCGGTACCTCGTGGCGTTCATCTACCCCATCACGGCGACCATCCGGCCGTTCCTGTCCGCCGGCGGCCACAGCGACGAGCAGGTAGAGGCCATGCACCAGGCCTGGTTCAAGGCTGTAACCCTCCAGGTAGCGCTATGGACTCGCCCTTACGCGCCCGAGGGCTGGTAACCCCTCTGGGTACGGTCGGCGCTCATGCACCGACCCTGGCGAGCGGACAGGCCACAACGCTCCAGGGCTGAACAACGCCGCTCGTTGACGGCCGGACAGCAGGCGATGGCCATGGACGCCGTCGCCTCGGAAGCCGCGTTTCCATTCCGGCGGGGCAAGATCTGAACTTGAGGTTCCGCGACTCGCCTCGCGCCGTGATGATCTCGGCGAGGGGACACTTCGGGTGGGCAGTGGCGGTGCTGGAGCCGTTGCTGCCGGTCGCGGTGTGGGGCACGCTGTCGGTGTGCCGACGGCGGTTGATCGACCGGTCCACAGGCGAGTGATAACGGTGCCCAGCGGCGGGTCTGCCGTCGGAGTGCGCGGGCACAGCGCGACACGCCCGACGAACGGACGGCGCCGACCGCCGCGCGGTATGTCCGGCATCAGCGGCCACCGTCTGTGGCCTGGCAGGCCGGGCCGTTTCCGATGCGGAGCACCTTCCCGGTGCGGCTTCACCTGTGAGTCAACCTCATGAAGAGGCCCGGAATCTTTCAGCATCGTCATCCGTTGGACCGGTGACGCTCAAGTGCCACGCCCCTGAGTGTGCGGGCACGGCACGCCGGACCGAGCATGCAACCGATTCCATCGTGCGCGCTTGGCTCCGTGGAGTGACTAGGAGGCCTCCGTCCCTGTCGCAAGTGCGGTGCGAAGGCCACGCTGAGGAGGCGTTGAAATGGAACAGGAACGTATACCCACTGACGCGGCGCAGGTGCAGCGCAAACTACGGTTCTCGAAGCTGCCGGAGCCCATCCGGCTGGAAGACACCGTGGAAGAGCGGCCGGCTGTGCCGCACGATTCGGTGAGCGGCGCGTACAACCCGGATTGGTGGCTCATACGTATGGGCGGCTTGTAAACCATCGCCGAAGCCAGCTGCGGTTCCCTTTGTCGATACCACGACGACCGGTGTGCCGCCTCGGCTGACGAGCTGGCCTCAGTCCGCAGCCGGTGTCTGCGGACAGTGTGCGAAACCTGGATCGACCTTCTTCAGGACGTCACCCGGCGGCGACCGACGAGCGACATTTCCCCGAGCGAGGCTCATATGAGATCCCGGAAGATGCTCATCCAAGTTACGTCGATTGCGGCCGCCGGAGTCGTAACGCTCGGGTGCTTTCTCCACGTTTTTTAGTCAGAGCGGTCGGTGGGTCGACGTTGCGCCGCCGTTCCGCCCGGAAGGTCGCCACGGCGAGGTTGGCGGTCAGGCCGACCGCAATATGGTGGCTCGTGGCGTCGAACGTCACCAGATGCATCCACCTGGCCGGCTACCGCGTAGCCGAAGGCGTCGCCGCCACCGATAGGCCGGTTTCATGACCGCGGCCACGGCCACGTCGTCGTTGGCGAATGCCATGGGAGGCATGAGCGTTCACTGCGTCTCGGCCGGCACGTTCATCGGCTACGTACGCTCAAAACGCGCACCCGAATCACTCAGCAGCCCCTTGCCACGGCGTCCCGAACGCCCTTCGCATCCTGAAGATCCAAAGTCATCGTCGCTTTCTGGCAGACAAGTAGCTCCGCCATGTAGCGTCAGCGGCAGATGTCGTGGTTCGCAGTACCTGCCCGCGCCCTGGCGTGGGCGTTTTTGCTGTGCAGTGCAGGACCAGGGCGATCACCTCGGGGTCTGCACGGTGCGGACCCTGTATCGACTGAGCGGCACACCAGATGGCCAGCGGAACCGTGAAGTGGTTCAACCCCGAAAAGGGCTTCGGCTTCATCCAGCAGGACGGCGGCGGCCCGGACGTCTTCGCGCACTGCTCCAACATCAACTCGTCCGGATTCCGTGAGCTCCAGGAAGGCCGGGCCGTGACCTTTGCCGTCACGCAGGGCCAGAAGGGCTCCCAGGCGGAGAACATCACGGTCGCCTGATTTACCACCGGTCCGCGAGGCTCCCCGAGCGCTGGCTCAGGGAGCCTCGCGCATCCCGCCTCCCACTGGCTGCAACCGTGCTGGCAGGGACACACAGCAGAAGCACGGTGGGGGCTGCCCTGCCCTCACCAACCGGCACCGCGTCCGCGCCTGCGTCCGGAATGCCCGCTGCTGGCAGCCAAGGAGTCGCACCAGGCCACACCAGGCCCTTGGGGCCCTTGGGTAGGCCAACTGCGCGAGGCTAACTCGGGACGGCCGCAGCACCGAGGATGAATCCCTGGCCCCGGGTCAGGGCATGGTCGTTTTGAGTGTGTTCTATTGCTGTCCTCTTCACAGTCGGGGTTTCCGAGGCGTTTGAGGTTGAACATCCGACGAGGCCCGTGCGTATGGGACTGCGCACGTGCCCTCGACCGGGGCACCCCCATGTCCACCCGGCGATGAAGCAGATGGAGTGCCCGATGCGACAGGCAATGCGAAGACGTCCGAGAGCCGGAAGGCGCGTCGCCGCCGCCTCGATCGCGCTCATTCTCGGCGGTGGCGGTCTTATCACGGTCAACTCCTATGCCGCCGCCGGCGAAGGACAGGGGCCCTGGCCGGGCGGCGAGAGCAGCCAGGAGCAGACCCTGGCCGGCGAGCCTGCCGCGGCAACCGTCAAATGCCCCGAGGTCGCGAACGAGCTGCCGGAGGTGCCCGAGGCGGCAAGGCCGGAGGTCGACCGGGAACTGGCGACGATGGACAGCCAGATCACCGAGGCCTACCAGCGGTTCGCCGAGGAGAAGGAACAGATCGCAAGAGATCCCCAGTTCGCCCGGAACGCCATCCTCGGACCGCTGCAGAGCAAACGGGAAGCCGGCCTCGACCGGATCGCCGAAGCGATCGGCCGCGTCGACGGGCAACTCCCCGAGGGACTGCGGGCACTGGCCCCCTGCACCCTGCTGACCGACGACGCCGACACGGAAGCCGGCAACGGCAACGGCGACCAGAACCAGCGCGACCAGAACCAGCGCGACCAGGACCAGGGCGACGGGCAGGACGGCCAAGACGCCGGAGGCGGCCAGGCGGGCGGCAACGGCGGGCAGGCGGGCAACGGCCCGCAGGCGTCCGACTTCACCGACATCCGGTCCGTCCAACCGAACGTCACCGGGCCCGGCAGGCGCAAGGCCGGCTCCGCCGGCACGTTCACCACGGACTGCGGTGTCAACGAGAACGGCAAGTTCAACCCGGACAACGTCATCGTCGCCCCCGGTGTGAGCAACGGCGCGCACCACATGCACGACTACGTCGGCAACCAGGCCAACGACGCATTCGCCACGGACGACGACCTCGCGTCGGGCGGGACCACCTGCCGCGACCAGGGCGACAGGTCGACCTACTACTGGCCGGTGCTGCGACTGCAGAACGGGCAGAACGCCGCCGACGCCGACGCGGACGGCGGCGGCAAGGACCAGAACGTCGGCGAGATCCAGACGCCGTCGGAGGTCACGCTCACCTTCGAGGGCAGCCCCCAGGGCAAGGTCACCGCCATGCCGCGTTTCCTGCGCATCATCACCGGTGACGCGAAAGCCTTCGTCAACGGTGACGCGAACGCCAACGCCTCCTGGAGCTGCACCGGCTTCGAGGACCGGCAGCTGAAGAACAAGTACCCGATCTGCCCCGAGGGCAGCCAGGTCGTGCGTACCTTCAAGTTCCAGAGCTGCTGGGACGGCCAGAGCACCGACAGCGCCAACCACCGCACGCATGTGGCCTTCGCCGACGCCGACGGCAACTGCCAGAACGGCTTCCGGGCCATCCCGCGGCTGGTCCAGCGGATCGTCTACGACGTGCCGCCGCCGGTCTTCGACGGCGAGAACGCCTCGGTGTTCGCGGTCGACTCGTTCCCCGAGCAGCTGCACAAGCCGATCACCGACCACGGCGACTTCATCAACGTCTTCGACGAGGACCTGATGGACGAGATGGTCGACTGCATCAACGACGGCCGTCGATGCGGACCCGACGACCCCGAGGACGCTCCGGCCGACGGTGGGCAGGGGCCGTCGGAACCGGGAACGGAGCCCACCGCCTCCGGCCGCCCCGGCACACCCGACGCGGAGGAACCGAAGCCCACCGCGCCCGGCGCCGACGGACAACAGCCCACCACCGCACCGGCCACGCCTGGCGCCGGCCCCGGCCCTGACGCCGCAGACACGTACCAGCCCGCAGAGCCGGCCGGGCCGAACGTCGCGGAGACCCCGCAACAGGCCCGTCCGACGTCAGGAACACCCGGCGCACCGGCGACGCCCGGCGGTCGGCCGAGCCCCGAAGTGCTGGCCGACGCGACCGCCGACGCGGTGCCGGCCGGTGACGACGGGGCCACTGCGGACCCGGCGGGCAAGCCGGAAGCCACGGCCGGCACGAATGCCTCCGCGCCCTCCACCGGGGCCACCGCCCAGGACGGCGAACCGAACGCTCCCGCGGCGAACGACGGTGCCCGGCCGCAGGACGGTCAGGTCGCGCAGGGCGACCTGGCGGCCACCGGCGCCCAGCTGTGGCCGTCCGCCGCCGGTGCGGTGCTCGTTGTCACGGGGATCGCGCTGCTCCGCAGGCGCACCGGCCGCGAGGTCACCGGCCGGCGGTGACCGGCCTCGCCTCTTCGGCCGGGCTCGGTCCCGGCCGAAGAGCGGGTCCAGCCGCTCCTCGGTGGCGCAGGCCGTATCGGACTGGCAGATGGTGCAGTAGCGCGGTGCGTGGTGTGGGCGCGATCGGCGGCCATGTAGCGCTCGTGCACGGTGTCGCGGGGCATGCTGATGGGTTCGGCAGGCCAGGCGTTCCAGGATGAGCCTGATGCCGATGCGCTGTTGCACGGTCTGACCGATGCCTGGGCGTGGCTGGAGTCGCGCGCTGCTGTCTCGTGCGCCCTCTCAGTCCGAGGCGTTCCGTCGGCTGTCGCGCGAGGGCATGGAGCTGGCCAAGGACCCTGAGGGCAATGCGCCCGTGCAACCCGTCAACTGGGCCAGCGGAAGCCAACATGTCGGGGCCGGTGAACGACGTCGTGGCCAGCTGCTGGACCTGTTGAGGCGTGAGTACAGCCCGCAGCGGTATCCGCTCACGGAGCTGTTTGTAGGCCTCGGGTAGCCGTGTGCCCAGGTTGTCTTCGAGTGTCTGCCATTCCACAACCTCGGGTGTCCTGGTTGCAGGGGGAGGGCAGATGTAGTACCGCCGGACGCCAGTGCACAGGCGTCCGGCGGTACGGCTGGTAGGCAGGCCCACGCGCGGCGGCGTCAGCGCCATAGCCCGGCGGTGATCCGGCCGGTGCGGGCCCGCTGGGATGACACCACCGCGTCCCGGCCG
>NZ_JBFBAS010000060.1:0-25761 GCF_040682335.1 Streptomyces sp. NPDC051219 | reverse complement strand
GCCCAGACGCTCGGTCTGCAGCCGTAGCGTCCAGGGTGTCGGTCGGCACGGGCCCGCAGTGCTCCTTGCCGCCCTCGGGCTGGCTCACTGATAGCGTGCCGCCGCTGGCCGACACCCGCGCGGTGTGGCTCGACAGAGGCATGAAGGTGACGCAGTGACTTCAAGTCAGGGTGCCCACCGCACTCTTCTTCTTGTCTCATCGAGTGTGAGGCCAGCATCCCGTGATCCTGATCGGCATCGATCCCCACAAGTCGTCCCACACCGCCGTCGCCGTCGACGCCGCAGGCCACCGGGTGGCCCAGCGCCGGTTCGTCGTCAACGCCGGAACCTTCCGCCAGCTGATGCGCTGGTGCGAGCAGTGGCCCGAGCGCCGATTCGCCGTCGAAGGCGCCGGCGGCCTGGGCCGCTCGCTCGCCCAGCAGCTGGCCGCCGCGGGCGAGAACGTCGTCGACGTGCCCTCCACCCTTTCGGCCCGGGCCCGACTGCTGGCCACCGGCGGAGACCGCAAGACCGACGCCAAGGACGCCCTCCACGTCGCCCAGGTCGCCCTCTTCCGCCACGACCTGCGGCCCGTGGTCCAGGAAGACCAGACCACCATCCTGCGACTGCTGACCGAACGACGGGACGACCTGGTCCACGAACGCACCCGCATACTCGCTGGTGGTGGGCCTGTGCGTCGCGATCGCGCTGGCTCCGGCGCTGCAGCGCTCGGCGTGGCTCTTTCCGATGCCAGGCACTCGCAGCGACTGTCGGGAGATGGGCAAGTACGAGAGCCTCCGCACAGAGGCCTCGCTGACGAACCTCGCCGGTCGCGACGGTGCCGCCCTGGCTTACGCGCAGGACAGTCAAAGCCGTGACGCCGTTGCCGACTGCCTGGCAGCCACCACGACCCGGTGGCTGCCGCTGTATGGACTCGGGGCGGCCGTACTGGTGGGTCTGGGCGCGTGGTCCTTCGACCGTGCCCGGGCGCGGAGGGAAGCGGACCCGGCCGCCCGAAGCCCTCGTCGTCGGGGCTGAGCAGGTGGGGGCGGCTCCCCCTGGCCGCTCTATCGTGTCAAGCCGCTGGGGAAACGCGTCGTGGCGGCGTTGCGTATTACCCTGCTGGCCGCGGGGCGACGCACCGGGCGATTCATCGATACACGCCCGTCAACGGTTGCCGTCGGTTCCTCGACGTCTGTCCGCGGCTCACGCTGTCGGCTCAGGACGCTGGTGTGGGGGTGGGACAGCCGGTGGTCTGTGTGCCGACCATAAATCGAACATGTGTTGTATCCGGTCATGGCGCCAACCGCGTTCCCTGACTTCGCTGGGGGGCTGGAGGTGTAGCGCGAGGCAAGGTTCGACGTCTTCGTGCAGCTCAGCGCCGGTACGGATGACGGTAGCGGGCGCTACAGGTGTGGCGCTATCACCCGATCATGGGAGGGCCTCAGCCGCGCACGACGCTGTCGCACCGGGCGAGATCACGCCGACACCCAGCTATGGAGAGATCGGCGGCCATGCCGTCGGTCCAGCGGCGACGGACTGACCTGAGGCGGCCCGCACGCCACTGCGACCTTCGCCGACGTGATGCTGGTCAGGTGGTGGACGTTGGACCGGGCGGTAGGTGGACGGTCATGATCAGGTGGCAGGTCTCGGTGCCGGAGCCGCGGTAGGTGTGGGCGGCGTCGCCGTCGAAGGTGGCGGTCTCCCCGGCTTCGACGGGATGCTCTGTGCCGTCGACGACCAGGGTCATCCGGCCGGCGGTGACACTGACGGTTTCGACGACGCCGGCCTGGTGGGGGTGGCTGGGGTATTCCTCGCCCGGTTCGATTTTCCAGCGCCAGACCTCGACCGGGGCCGGGCCCGAGGTCGTCAGCATGAGCCGGGCCTCGCCGCCCTGCGCTCCGGTCCATAGCGGCATCACGGCGTCGGCGGTCACGACACGCACGCGACCTTCGGCCGGCCCCTCCATCAGGGCGGAGACGGAGACGCCGAGGGTGTCGGCCAGCCGGACCAGGGTGGCGAAGTTCGGGTTGCCCTGGGCTTTCTCCAACCCGACCAGGGCGCCCTTGCTGACCTTGGCGCGCCGGCCGAGTTCGTCCAGGGACAGGCCCGCGCGGGTGCGGGCCACCCTGACGTTGTGCGCGAGCGTCCGCAGGGCTGCCTCTGTCTCGGCCATCCGATCACCATCCTCGCCAGTGGACCACTTCAATGCACCGTCCGGTCGTTTGGTTGACACAGCCCGGTCGATCCGTTGTACGGTTTAGTCGTTCCATTGAAATAGTAAGGGATGTACCGTGATCGCTCTGCTGCTGGCCCTGGGCAGCTCCCTCGCCTACGGATGCGCCGACTTCCTCGGCGGCCTCGGCGCCCGTAAGGCTCATGTGCTGCGCACCGTGATGATCGCGGCCCCGGCCTCGCTCGCGGTCGAGCTGCTGCTGTGGCCGTTCCTCGGCGCCTCGTTCAGCGTCGGCGTCCTGGGGTGGGGCGCCGCGTCCGGTGTCGCCTCGGCCGCCGCGTTCGCCCTGCTCTACCGCACCCTGGCGATCGGCCCGATGAACGTGCTCTCGCCCATCACCGCGCTGGTGTCCGCCATGCTGCCGGTCGGTGTGGGCCTTCTGCAGGGCGAGCACCTGGGCGCCGCCGGACTGATCGGGCTGCCGCTCGCGCTGGCCGCGGTGGTGATGGTCAGCGCCGGACACGGCGCCGGGTCGGCGCGCCCGTCGCGTACCGCGCTGCTGCTGGCCCTCGGAGCGGGCGCCGCCATCGCCTTGCAGCTGATCTGCCTGCACCAGGCGCCGTCCGACAGCGGGGTTGCTCCGCTGATCGTGGGCCGGGCAGTCTCCTCGGCCGTCACCCTGGCCACGGCCGGACTGATGTACCGCAAGCTGGGCTCCGAGCGGCCTGCCTACGCAATGTCGGCTGCCGCCGGCGTGCTGGACTCGGTGGCGAACCTGCTGTTCCTGCTCGCCGCCCGCAGCGGGGACCTCGCCGTCGTCGCCGTGATCACCGCCCTCTACCCGGCCGGCACCGTCCTGCTCGCCCGCACCGTGCTCGCCGAACGCATCCACCGCGGCCAGCTCGTCGGCCTGGGCACCGCCGCCGTCGCCGTCAGCCTCCTCGCCCTCACCTGAGCCACACCCCCAGCCCCTCCCCTCCGCCACCGCGCATGGAGCACAGCATGTTCATCCAGCCCTGGGACGCCAGCCTGGACGAAGCCGAATGGCAGACCTGGATCGCCGGCGGCCGCGACTTCGGCATCCTCAGCGTCAACGGCCTGCCCGACCACGCACCCGTCGCCCTCCCCACCCACTTCACCAGCGACACCGGCCACCTCCTGGTCCACCTCGCCCGCCCCAACCCGGCCTGGAAGGCGATCGAGCACGACCCGAACGTCCTGCTCACCGTCTTCGGCGACTACGCCTTCATCCCCGGCCCCTGGCGCGCCAAGCCCGGCACGCCGCCCACCGACGGCGTCCCCACCAGCTACTACACGGCTGTCCAGTTCACCTGCCGCGCCCACATCGTCGACGACCCCGAGGACAAAGCCGAGCTGCTGCGCCGCCAGCTCGCCCACTTCCAGCCCGACGGCGACCACGCCCCCGTCACCGTCGACCAGCCCCCCTACGGCCGGATGCTGCCCGGCATCCGCGGCCTGCGCCTGGAAGTCACCGAAGTGGTGGCGAAGTTCAAGTACGACGACCACAAGCCCGTCGAGCACCGCACCGCCGTCGCCGACCAGCTCACCGCACGCGGTCAGGGCCTCGACGTTCCAACCTCCCTCCAGCAGCGCCGCCGCCTGGACCGCATCGGCCCCTGGAAGTCCTGACCCCACCACCCGCCCGCCGTACGCAGGAAGGGAAACCCCGCCCATGACCCTCTTCCGCATCGCCCCCGCCATCGCGGACGCCTTCCCCGACACCCTCATCGCCCTGGTCACCGCCACCGGCCTGCGTGGCCGTGAACCCTGGCCGCACACCACCGCCGCCGTGGAGGACCTGGAGCAGCAGGTCGCCGACGGCACCTGGCAGCCCGCCGACGAGACCGACCCCCGTATCGAGGCGTGGCACACCGCCTACCGCTCCTTCGGCACCAACCCCCGCCGCCTCCGCCCCAGCGTCGACGCGCTCGGCCGCCGCTTCGCGAAGAAGCCCCGCTCGGCGAACCCGACACCGTCGAGAACCCCAAGCCCGGCGAGATCATCTACGCGGACACCACCGGCGTCCTGACCCGCCACTGGAACCACCGCGACGCCCACCGCACCCGCGTGACCGAGGACTCCACACACGTGGCCTTCGTCCTCGAAACCCTCCACGCCACCCGTGACGGCCACCTCCTCAAGACCGCAGCGGAGGAGTTGCAGGGGCTGCTTGCCCTTCACGCCGAACAGACCGCCGTGTATTATCTCAGCCCGGCACAGTCCCAGGTCACCGTCTGAGGACCTTCACCGCCCCCTGGGCCCCGGTGTCGCGCCAGGAAAGCCCCCGCAGATCCCGTGAACTTCTCCGGACAGCCGTGACACGCAGGCTCACGTGCGCTGGTTCAGGGCTCTTGTCGCTCGCGGTTGGCGGCGCGGGCGGCCTACAGTTCTTCGGTCCGTTCGTCGAGTTGGCCTCGTGTGGCGGCGAGTTCCTGGTTGAGCATCGCGATGCGTTGCTGGAGCTGGTCGATGTCGGCCGCCGCCCCGAGGCCGGATTCGGTCCAGGCGGTCTCGCCGAGCATTGCAGAAAGGCGCTTCTCCAGTTGTCGCACTCTGGATGACAGGCGTTTGGTGCGCTCCAGGGCGTTGGCCAGGTCGGTCTGCGTGGAGGTGGCTTTCGGGGAGAGGAGAGCCAGGTTGCGGCGCCGGTCTGCGAAGCGGCGGCGGTAGCCGGCACAGGTCGGGTCCTGGTCGAGCATGTACGCCGCCGCGTGGCCCAGCGCCAGGGGGAGCAGCCCAGGTCGGCAGCGACGCCCTCGACATCGTCGGCAAGTTCCGCCGGCAACAGCCCGGTCAGATAGGCGATCGCTTCCTGCTCGATGAATACCCCTACCTCCACAAGCTGTCGGCCGCTCTGCCCACCAACCGCGACACGTTCGGGAGACCCTCGACCTGTCCGACGACACCTTTGCACCGACCGGCAGGGCCGGCATCCGGCCGCCGGGCGTTCCTCAGCCCCGGGCCTGGACTTCCTGCCAGAAGGCGTCGACCCGTGAGTTGAAGGTGTCGGGGACCTCCTGGAAGGGCTGATGGGCCTCGCCGGGCAGCACCTCGAACCGCGCACCCGGGATCCTCTCGGCAACCGCGCGCCCGAGGCGCGGCGGCGTGGCGATGTCCAGTTCACCGGCCAGTACCAGTGTCGGCGCGGTGATCTCAGCCAGGCGGTCGAGCGTGTCATGTGTCCTGAACGGTGCGAGCTGGCGCTGGAATGCCTCGACGGACTGCGGATGCGGGAAGGCCAGCGTCTCCTCGATGATCCGATCAACCGTGCCGTCGGCGTGCGCCCGCGGAGTGTAGATCCACAGCAGGAACGCCTCCAGCATCGCGCGCTCGTTCGGTGCTCGCTCGGCCATCCAGTGCCAGAAGTCCGTCATGGAGCGGAAGTAGGCGTCGGGACGGGCCCAGGTGCTCATGAGGACGAGGCTGCGGACGAGCCGGGGATGGTTGAGCGCCAGCTCCTGCGCGATGCGGCTGCCTCCCGAGAAGCCCACGACATGCGCGGCCCGGATGTCCATCGCGCGCAGCACCGCGGCCGCGTCCTCCGCCATCCCGGGCACCGACAGAGGTCCCTCGGGCAGCGGCGTGCGACCGGTGCCGCGGTTGTCGTAGGCGGTGAGGCGGTAGCGGTCGGCGAGCCCGTCGAGCTGTGCCTGCCACGCCTCGGCGGGGTCGCTGAGCCCCGCGATGAGCAGGATGTCAGGTCCCTCGCCTCGGCGCTCGACCCAGATCCCGCCGACGTCGGTTTCGATCGTTTCGCCCATGCCCGGCCTCCTGGAGCGGTTTCCGTGGAGAACCCCACGCCCCCCGGACTCACACCGTCCCACAGGTTTCAGACGGCGGCTTGTGCTGCGGCGGTCTGAGCAGCCTGTGCCCTCTCTGTCCCGGATGGCGCCCCATTCCACCCGGCGTGATGCTGAAGAGACGGGAGACGACCATCATGAACGAGACGTACCCTCGCGGCGCGGATACGGCATCGCGCGGGCCGATCAGCGGGGAACGGCACGGGAAGCGCGGCGATCCCGGGGTCAACGGGATCATCCACCGGCTCAGCAGCGGCTGCCAGTGTCGCAAGCTGCCCGAACGCTTCAGCCCATGGCTGACCGTCCACAAGCGGCACATGCTGTGGTCGGCCCATGGCACCTTGGAACGGCTCCTCCAGGCCGTCGCCGATGCTTCGAGCAAGGCGCGTCGGGGCCAGGCGGAATTCGTGTGACGGCCACCGGAAGTTCGCTCACCCGTCACGGGCGGTCGGCGTCGACGGCGCGGTAGCGCACCCCGCAGACGAAGACTCCCGTTCCGGCCCGCTCGCAAACGACATACGGGACGGTCCCACGCTCTCGGGCGGCGGGCGTGCCATCGCGAGGCGAGCACCAAGGCATTGTGGCTTCCCCTGCCAACAGGGCCTCGATCGTCCGCGCCTGCGGATTCCGTGCGGCCGGATGGTGTTCGTAGGCCGCGGCTCCGAGGGCGCGCGCAATGGCCATGCCGAGCAGATTGATCTCCGTCGGCTGCTCCGGCGTGACCGACTCCGGAGTCGGCTCGAGGCGGATGCCCTCATTGGGAACGTCGATCACACGGGCGGCGTAGCGGTCGGGCATGGGCCGTCGTCTCCTTGGATGCGGAGGCTCCGTTGCGGGGTACGTTCATCGCCCGCTGGGCCGGAAGGATCAATTGCCGGAACGACGGAAGCGCGCGGACGCCCGTCGACCGGGGCCAGTTTCAGTGCTTGCCGAAGTACATGAGTTCCCACAGGGCCGGTGCGCTCGCGCTGTCGCCGTCCTCGTCGTGTGTGAGGCGCTCGACGGTGACCTGGCCGGTGAAGCGCAGGTAGGCGCCGTTGAATCCGGCGAGTTGGGCCAGGATTCGTTTGGGACCCTTAAGGGATTCGATCATGCGGTCCTGCACGATGGTGTTTTCGCGGCGGAAGGTGACCCGGAAGTGTTCGCCGCCCTCGGCAGTGGCGTCGTAGTCGTACATGAGGGTGTTCGCGACCGGCTTCCCGGTGGCCGGGTCGGGTCGTTCGTCGTACTTGGTGAAGCGCACCAAGTTGCCCTGGTCAGCGAGGATCTTGCCGTCCTTGGCGAGCATGAAGATGGGGATCTCGGCGGAGCCGTATTTCTTCGCGGCGGTGATGTATGAGGTGATCACGGTGTAGTCGCCTGCCTCGGCGCGTGCCCAGTACCAGTGGTGCATGAGGCGGGTCATCTCCGCGTCGCCCCAGTTGTGGTCGTGGTAGCCGGTGCCTGTGCGGGTCTCGGTGGCGCCGTCGATGGTGAGGGTTGCTTCGACGCGGCCCTGGGGGACGGAGGGCAGCCACGCGAAGTACTTCTGCTTCTCCTCGCCGAATACGACGTGGCCGGTCTCCGGCCTCCAGGGGGGAACCTGCCCGGTGAGGGTGACATCGGCGACGACCCCGTCGACGTCCGCGTGGATGCGGTAGGTGTGCAGGTCGCCGGAGATGCGGTTGCGGCCGATGCGGACGTCGCACCGGTCGGTGGCGAAGTCGTGGTCGTCAGGATGCGTCGGTGAGGTCCGTTCGCTGTGAGTGCCGTCCGGCCGGTCGAGCTCGATGGTGACCACTGGCGCCGGCGGCTGGTTGACGCCCTTGCCGACCCGGAAGTCCTTGGCCATGAAGTTGATCACCAGGGTGGACCCGTCGTCGAGTACGAAGTCGAAGTACCACCACTCGAAGGTTCCGGGGCCGCCGGGACGGGAGCGGAAGCCGTCCTCCCAGGGTGCGATGTCACCCCTGGCGATCCCCAGACGCTGGTATTCGGCCGCTCGATCGGCCATGCGGCACACTTTGGGACGGGACATCGTCCTTGCCTCACTTCCCTCGAGTCATGCGTTGCGCCCACGGTCAGAACCGCTCATCCGATGTCGACGATGACCTTCCCCTTCGCACGTCCGCGCTCGACGTACTCCTGCGCGCCGGCGATGTCGGAGAGCGGATAGGTCCGGTCGATGACGGCCTTCACCTTGCCCTCGCCGGCCAGCCCGGCCAGCATCTCCAGAGCCGCCCGGTCCGGTTCGAAGAGGGCCCATCCGTAGCTGCGACGCCGGCACGCCTGAACCAGCCGCCGGCTCAGGAATGTCGCGGCAGCCTGGACACCGCCGCGGAGCAGTCCCTTCTCATCGACCAGGCGCATCAGGGGGTGGACGAGAGTGCCGTAACCGGCACCGGGCCCCCTCCGCAGAATGGAGAGCATCTCCTTCTCCTCTGCCTGGTCGGCGAGGCAGACCGCGAAGTCGATGGCGTTCAGGTGCTGGGTGAAGTCCTGCGTCCGGTAGTTGATCACCTTGTCGGCGCCCAGCTCACGGCAGAGTTCCATGCCTGCCGGCCCCGCCGTCGTGGCGACGTATGCGCCAAGCGCCTTGCACACCTGCAGGGTGACAACGCCGGTGCCGCCGGTGCCGCCCTGCAGAAACACCCGCTTCCCCGCCGCAGTCTCAGGCCGGAGCCCCGCGGCGCGCAGTGCGGCCCACGCGGACAGGAACGCATAAGGGAGCGCGGCGGCCTCTGCGTAGGACAGAACATCGGGCTTGCGGATGACCTGGTCGGCTTTGACGACGCAGTACTCGGCGTAAGTGCCCTGCCTCGACGGCTCTTTGGCGCCGAAGACGGCCTCGCCCGCAGCGAGGCCAGTTACGCCGTGCCCGACCGCCACGATGTCCCCGGACACGTCGTTGCCCAAGGTGAGCGGGAAACCGGCGGGGCCCCGGAGCTTCATCAGCTTCTGGCCGTAGCCACCACGTCTGCGGCAGTCGATCGGATTGACCGAGGTGGCCCGTTGGCGGACGAGGACTTCCCCTTCGCCGGGGGCGGGTGTCGGTGAGTTTTCTATGACCTCGAAGACGTCCTGAGCTGCGCCGAACCGGCCGATCTGAGCGGCCCGCATGTGCCTGGGAGTCGTGGGTGCGGTACTGGAAGGCATAACGGATACGCTAGCACCGAAAACTTATTTATGGCTACGCCGTACTCGTAATGCTGAGCTTCGAGGAGAGTGAGGCACACCCGTGGCCCCAGAGCCGTCAGCTGTTCCTGGCAGCCCCGCCTGGTGGGCGAGCCGCCCCCCGGCCCCGTCTACGGGCCGGCGCGGGCGACCGCCCGTGGACGTCGGCCGGATCATCGATACGGCGCTGAAGCTCGTCGACGAGGTCGGGGTACAGGCACTGACCCTGCGGATGCTGGCCGACGCCCTGGAATCGGGCACCGCGACGCTCTACCGGCACTTCGCGGGCAAGGACGAACTCCTCGCCCATGTGGTGGACCGGATCCTCGGCGAGGTCAAGGTCACCCCCGAGTCGGTCGAGGGGCTGTCCTGGCGGGAAGCCGTCGAGGTCGGGGCGCAGGCCTTCTACGACACACTGCGTCGGCACCCCAACGCCCTCCCCTTGCTGGTAGCTCAGGTACCCGTCGGGCCGAACGGCCTGGCCAATCGTGAGCGGATCCTGCGGCTCCTCCAGGGATTCGGCTTTCCGGTCGCCCTGGCCGCCCGCGCCTTCACCGCGATCGGCCACTACGTCGTCGGTTTCGCCATCCAGCAACACGGCCCCGGCTCCCCCAGCTCCGAGGACCAATCACACCTTCGTGACTACTACCGGGCCCTCGACCCGAACACCTACCCGGCCACCGCCGCCGCCGCCGACGACCTGACCAATGTGCCGCTCCCGGAGGAGTTCCGGTTCGGCCTGCGCCTCCTGCTCGACGGCCTCGAGCGGACCAGGCAAGCCGACGGCGAGACACAAGCGTGAGACAGCCCAGGGACAAACAAACGCAGTCCTCAAATGGTTGACCGCAACAGCGTTCCGGCTCTGATTGATCCCGCTACCTTCCCCCATTACCTTCTTGGTGGCCCCGCAATGGGGCGCCCGGCCTCCTGAGTCGGCATGATCGGCATGACTTTCTCCTCCTGTCGAACGCATGGCCTGGGGGGTGGTGTCACCGGCTCCGGAAGCATCGACAGACCGCCGGCGGGAACTGGCCCAGCACGAAGAGAACGGTCAGGTCGCATGAGGCCACACGCCACCGAAGCCGCCAGCGCTGCCCGCCGCCGCCAGACGCAACGGAAACTGACGCAGGTCGAAACGGCGACCAGCCAGCTCCATCGCGAGCGCGGCCGGCTGACCGTCCGGGCCATCGCCGAGCGAGCCGGCGTGTCCGTCACCTTCTGCTACGAAAACACCGACGCCCGATCCCTCGTGAAGAACGCAGCCGCCGACAGCCGCAGCCGCAGCCGCCACGATCGGGAAGGCCAGGAGGGGCACGAGCGGATCAAAGCCGCCTGGGTCGACCAGATGGTCCCCGGCGAATCCGTTCAACGGCTTGTCACGGACAACACCACACTCAAGCACCGAGTCCACAGTCCACCAGCTCACCCAAGAACACCGGAAACTGCAGGAACGGCTGGAGGGAGCCCGGTCCAACCTCCGCTTCATCGACAGACGCGTCGCCGACCTCGAAGCCCAGCTCCTCGAACAGAACACACCGCAGCAGCCCCATGACCTGATTGCCGGGACGCAGGACCGAAGCAACAACGGTTCGCGTTCCAGGTGACAAGCGCGCGACATCCGCGCTGGTGCGTGCCTGACCATGTCCCCGTCGGTCGGTCGGGTGAGCGGAGGCAGCCCAGATGCGACAGTAGATCGCACCAAGGCACACTGCGCGGATGAGCGTTGACACGTCCCAGTCCCCGCAAGAGCGAGCTCTCCGCCATGTCGCAGCTCTGTCATCAGGGAGTGCGCTCGACTCCCGGCTACATGTGACGCTGAACTTCCATCCTGATCGTTTGATGGGCGACCGACAGACGCTCCTCCAGCTGGCGGACGACGGCATCTACCACTCGCAGTTCGTCACCGGAACGAGCAACGGGGGGCTGACGGCCCATCCCGGAGGGGACCGTTGGCGGTGGGAAAGCCGAATATTCGCCGGTGCCTATGACAGCGCAGCTGCCTACGAGCGCCCGGTCTACGGCGCGCTGAACTTCCGTAGTAAGCCGGTCGGCGCGGCGCCGCGATTCGGGTCCGCCCACTTCAGGCTGACCGCCGCAGCCCTTCCACGAACCACGTTCTGCTACCCGGACAGCTTCCTCGAACCTTCGGACTTCGGCGTTGCGTCACGCATGGCGCTGATCGAACTGGCCGAGGCCGATGACCAGGACGACCTGGACGACTACATCGAGGCCCAGGTGCACGGGCCCGTCAGGCTCGACCGCGACATCGAGGCACTGGTCCTGGATCCGAGCTACCGCCGCACGGCCGTGGAATCTGCCGCTCAGCGGCTCCCGTGCCCCATTGAATGGCACGCCGGATTCCGCCTCACCCCTGAGGAGCTACGACGCCACCCGGACTACCGCGGGCCCGAGTACGTTGAGCTGGGCGCCGAGATTGCAGTGGACGGCCAGCTCGATCCTCGAATCATCGGCGACGCCGCTCGCACAGGCCGCTACGACCCGCAGGCGCTCAAGGCGGTCTGGCATTGCCTGGCACGTTTCGGCTCGCCGAACAACAGCCAGCCGATGTACGAGGGCAGCCTGGTTTATCCGGAGCTACCGGAGCTGTGAGCAGGGCTGCGGGAGCCCGAGGCTGCCTGGCGGCCATCTACGTGACGCATCGCCCCAGGCCAGAGACTGATGCCGCTTGCAGGGTCGGTAAACTGGGCTGCATCCGCGAGTGGATCGCCGAGACCGGCGAGGGCCCGAGCATCGTCCGGCTCGGTGACGATCCCGCCGGGCGGTTCCTTTTGAAGGTCCCCCTTTTCCTCGCTCCTGCGGCGTGCTGGTGGGCCCGGCAGACGGTGGAGTCGACGTTGAGGTCCCAGGTGATCAGATCCTTCGCCTCCGCCCGGGCCTGGAGCCGGGTGAAGATCCGCTGCCAGGTGCCATCCCTCTGCCAGCGGCGGAACAGGTCGTAGACCCGGCCCCACGGCCCGTACTGCCCGGGCACATCCCGCCAGGGGATGCCGGTGCGGACCCGGAACCGTATGCCGTCGATCAGCTGCCGCCGGGTCCATATCGGCGGCCGGCCCGGCTGTTTGCCTTTCGGCAGCAGCGGCTCCAGCACAGCCCACTGCTCGTCCGTCAGATCTCCACGTGCCACGAACCAAAATCATTTCACATCAAGATCACGAGGTCGCCGTCGAGACCAGCACCGACCGCATCGCGGGCGACCCCACCAAGTGGCCGGCCACTCGCCCTTCCTAAACCACGGCCTGATGCGGTCACTTGGCGGTGAGCTTCGCGACGTCGGGGGCGTAGACGGTCATCCAGTGCGGGCGCAGCCGGTAGAAGACCACGCCGGTGGTCCAGTCGAAGGCGTCGTCGCCGTAGAAGTCCTTGAAGTACGCGAGCAGGTCCGGCCAGTCCGAGGCCGGCTCGCCTTCCTCGGGGTTGAGGATCTCCACAGTGCCGTGCGTGAACACGCCCAGGTCCTCGCCGCGCATGTGCGCGACGCTGGTGGCGGGGCGGGCGGCGAGGTGGCGGGCCTTGGCGGCGCTGCGCGCCGTGCCGAAGTACCACTTGCCGTGCAGGAAATGCCCGTCCACGCCGCTGATCCGCGGCTCGCCCTTCGCCGTCACGGTGGACAGGGCGAGCGTGCACATGCCGGTCAGGATCTGGGTGAGCTGCTCCGCGGTCAGGGTGCGCTCGGTGATGATCGAGCGGAGGTGAGCGGTGGAGCGGGACAGGGAGGCGTCGAGCATGGCCTGGAGCTCGTTGAGTTCTTCGGGCGTTTCACGCATCGGACCACTGTAGCCAGGGCCGGACCACCCTCGGCATCGGAGGCGACAGCGGCTCCAGCCGCGACCCACTGGTCGTCCAAAGAGCGCCTGCGCACTCCCCGTCGCGGACGAGCAGAGCCGCGCGGTCGGCGTCGTACGGGCCCGTTGGGCTGCAGCTCGGCTGATCACCCGTCCCAGGCCCAGTCGGCGATCTCGGGCATGTCGGTGCCGTGTTCGCGGATCCAGGCATGGTGGCGTGTGCGGGCGTCCGCCATGGTCTGCCGTACGCCCACCGCGCGTACGCCGAGTCCGGGGGTGCGGTCGATGACGTCCATCACGAGGCGGTAGCGGTCGAGGTCGTTGCGCACGACCATGTCGAACGGTGTGGTGGTGGTTCCCATCTCCTTGTAGCCGCGTACGTGCAGGTGGGCGTGGCCGGCGCGGCGGTAGGCGAGCCGGTGGATCAGCCACGGGTAGCCGTGGTACGCGAAGATCACCGGCTTGTCGGTGGTGAACAGGGCGTCGTACTCGGAGTCGGCCATGCCGTGGGGGTGCTCCTCGTGAGGCAGGAGCCGTGCCAGGTCGACGACATTGACGACGCGTACGGCGAGGCCGGGCAGATGGCTGCGAAGCAGGCCGGCTGCGGCGAGTACCTCCTGGGTGGGGACATCACCCGCGCAGGCCAGCACGACATCGGGCTCACGGCCGGCGTCCTCGGTGCCCGCCCATTCCCAGACTCCGGCGCCGCGCGCGCAGTGGAGGCGTGCCTCCTCGAGCGAAAGCCAGTCGAAGCAGGGCTGTTTACCGGCGACGATCACGTTGACGTAGTCGCGGCTGCGCAGCGCGTGGTCGGCGACGGACAGCAGAGTGTTGGCGTCCGGAGGCAGGTAAACCCGTACGACTTCGGGGCTCTTGTTCAGGACATGGTCGACGAAGCCGGGGTCCTGGTGGGAGAAGCCGTTGTGGTCCTGGCGCCACACATGCGAGGTCAGCAGGTAGTTGAGGGAGGCGACCGGCGCGCGCCAGGGCAGGGACCGGGACGTCTTGAGCCACTTGATGTGCTGGTTGACCATCGAGTCGACGATGTGTACGAACGCTTCGTAGCAGGAGAACAGCCCGTGCCGGCCGGTGAGGAGATAGCCCTCCAGCCACCCCTGGCAGGTGTGCTCCGACAGTATCTCCATCACCCGGCCATGCCGGTCCAGATGCTCGTCGGTGTGCAGAGTCTGCGCCTGCCAGGCCTTGCCGCTCGCTTCGTACACCGCCTGGAGGCGGTTCGACGCTGTCTCGTCCGGTCCGACGAGCCGGAAGTCGCGGCGGTCGGCGGTGGCTGCCATGACGCTTGCCAGCAGGTCGCCCAGGACCCGGGTGGGTTCGTGCAGAGTTGCGCCAGGCTTGTCAACGGGTACAGCGAACCGTTCGAGCGGCGCGATGGGCAGCTCTCGCAGGAGCAGGCCGCCGTTGGCGTGCGGGGTCGCGCCGAGCCGGCGGCCGCCTTCCGGCACCCAGGCCAGCACATGGGGCCGGGGCCGGCCGTGCTCGTCGAACAGCTCCTCGGGGCGGTACGAGCGCAGCCAGTCCTCCAGCTGCGCGAGGTGGGCGGGATTGTCACGCACTCCGGCGAGCGGGACCTGGTGCGCGCGCCAGGTGCCTTCGACCGGCAGGCCGTCGACCTCGGCTGGGCCGGTCCAGCCCTTCGGAGTACGCAGGACGATCACGGGCCAGCGCGGACGTACGGTCGTGCCGCCGGTGCGCGCATCCCGCTGAATCTGCGCAATGTGGTCAAGTGCGGTGTCCATCGCGGCCGCCATGGCCCGGTGCACCTGGCGGGGGTCGTCGCCGGCAACGTGCAGGGGCTCGTGGCCGTATCCGCGCAGCAGCTCGTCGAGTTCCGCCTCGGGGAGCCTGGCGAGCACCGTCGGGTTGGCGATTTTGTAGCCGTTGAGGTGCAGGACCGGCAGAACGGCGCCGTCATGCACCGGGTCGAGGAACTTGTTGGAGTGCCACGAGGCGGCGAGCGGCCCGGTCTCGGCTTCGCCGTCACCGATAACACAGGTGACCAGCAGCTCCGGGTTGTCGAGCGCGGCACCATAGGCGTGCGACAGCGCGTAGCCCAGTTCGCCGCCTTCATGGATGGACCCGGGTGTCTCGGGTGCGACGTGGCTGGGCACGCCGCCGGGGAAGGAGAACTGCCGGAACAGCCGCTCCATGCCGGCTTCGTCCCGGCTCACATCGGGGTAGGTCTCGCTGTAGCTGCCCTCCAGCCAGGCGTTGGCGAGCACGGCGGGACCGCCGTGGCCCGGGCCCCAGATGCACAGCGCGGAGACACCTCGCTGCCTGATGACCCGGTTCATGTGCGTGTGCACGAGGTTGAGCCCCGGGGAGGTGCCCCAGTGCCCCAAGAGCCGCGGCTTGATGTGCTTGGGCTCCAGGGGCTGCTTGAGCAGCGGATTGCCCATGAGGTAGATCTGCCCGGCGGAAAGGTAGTTGGCGGCCCTCCAGTGGGCGTCGAGCGCGGTGAGCTCTTCATCGGTCAGCGCGGAGCGGTCCTGGCGCTTGGACTTGCGCATGCTTCCTCCGTCTTGTGAGTACGGGACATCGCTGATATCGACCAAGGTGCGGTACCAATGCAATCCAGCAGCGGAAGCGGATGCCGGCGGATCCTCGCTCCGAGCGCGGCCCGGTAGCTGGGTACGTAGGGGAAACAACTTTCCGGGCACACCACGACGAAAATCCGGTCCGGCGAGTCATCGCGGCAGCCGCAGACAAGCCGCAGGCGAGCGGCATCGTGTCTGAGGCAGGCACGGTCCGGCGAGCAGACACGCACTTGAGCATGAAAGTCGCGGAGCATGCCACTCCTCAGGCGCTCCACCGGTTTCGGCCACGGCACCTCGTGAGCAGCTCACCTCCCTGTCCTGCAAGACGTTCGGCAGCGACCCGCCGTGAGGTGACCAGGCGACCTGCTGCACTCAGCGGAATACATAGCGAGCCAGTTCGTGCCCGCCGCGTCATGGAAAGCCCAGTCGTTCGAAGGCAGCACTCCGATGCGTCCACTCCCGACCAAGCGCACTTCCATCGCTCCCACCGCCCTTCACCGCCATGTTCGTCGAGTAGCAATCTCTACGCACGGTGACACAGCTGGACTGAGCCGCGGTCGCTGACCCGGTCGGGCCAGCGACCGCGGCCAGACGCCTCTCGCAGGGGCATCTTCAGGCGGAGCGCGAGGTCGTCCGCGCCCTTCTCGCGGGCGGCACCGACCCGACGGCCGGCACACCGTCCACCGTCGACACGGCGCGGATGTTCTGCAAACCCGGGCTGCCGGAGCTGGCCCCCCTGTGTGGCGTCAGGCCGGGCCGACGACACACCCCGGCCCTGCCCCTTGATTCGTTAGCCGGCGAGGCCGCCGGATGGCACGCACCCCACGAAAAGGGCCCCGGCTCGCTCTCGAGGTCCGTCGGCGCCGACGCCTTCGACGAGGCGGCGCCCCGGGGAACGGAGGGGCCTGCGGGGACCGCCAGACACCCGCCCGTGCCAGTGAGAAGCAGGATCACAGTGCAGAGTCGGCTGATGCGCATGTCCTCACCCTGGCGCGGCACGCCACCGAGTGGCGGATGCAGCGCTGAACGATCACTCACACGGGTCGGCATGCCCACACACAAAAGTCGTTCGAACATACGTACTACTGAGTGGTGGCTGAACAGTACGACTTCCCCGACGATCTCCAGGCCGCACAGCTGCAGCTGCATCAGACGTACGCGCGCTACACAGCCCTCTGCAGGACCCTACCCTGGGTCGGCGACCGGAGCCGGGCTGGACTTCGGGCAAGCACATGCTGAGTGACCGGACCGTGTCGTTCCCGGACAGCCCCGGCTACACCGCCGAGCAGGCAGCGGAGGTGGAGCGGCTTCGCAGGCACCTGCGCGCGCTGTCGATCACGGTGACCACGCATCCGTACTGGTCGGCACTCTCGGGCGAGATGGTGGTGGAGGCCCGGATGGCGCTGAAGCACGTCCACGAGCGGACCGACGCGGACAAGGCTACGTAGTCGCCGTGGATAGGATCCCTGACCAGCCGGACCGGGGGCCAGGCTGCTGAGCGTCGACGCCTTCGACCGTCCACCCGATATGAACCGGCTGCGGATCATCGAACGGTGGCTGGAGCTGTCCCTGGAGCGGGTGCGGGCGCGCATCGGCGAAGCCGAACTGCAAGAAGCCCACCGACGGACCGCCGTGAACCTTCCACCACCGCTGGAATGGAAACTGGAGACTCAGCGGACACCCACCGGGCCGCGGCCCTTCGTCGTGCACTGCGCAGCCGTTCCCTGCGGGCCGCGAGCTGGTTGAGGGTGTACGTGGCGAAGACGCTTGCCAGCGCGACGTCGGGCACGATCAGCGCGATGGGTTCGCGGACAGCCAGCCGCACTTGGGCCCGGGAAGGGAAACATTGTGGACGCTCATGCCCCTTCGCGCTCCCTGAGGGACAGTTCGCCGCGCAATCGCTGCTGCACCTGCCCGCCCTGGCCTCCGTCGACGTCAGCATCACCGGCGGCTCGGGCGACTACCGCACCGCTCAGGGCTTCATCCGCACGGTCCCCGCGGGTGAGACGGAGCGTCACTTCACCGTCCACATGCAGCGCTGACGACCACGACGGATCGCGCCGGCATACCGGACCTGCCGGCCCCGGTACTGCAGCTCTCGGCGCTTCCAGGCCCGCGAAGTGCGGCCCATGTGCCCCTTTCGACTGTGAGCAATTCGTCACCGTCTTGACTGGTCACGAATTGGCGTGTCAGCATGCCAACACCAGTTGAACAGGTGACGCACAGCTGCTGAGGAGTGGGCCCGAGAACCCCGCCGCACGCTGCCGGAGCCGGCCGCTTGCAGACGCCGCCGGCCCAACGCACCGGCCAGCACTGCCTTTCGCCCCCTCCCCGACACCTCTGACGATACCTCTGACGACCCCCGTGCGCCCCACCCGCAGCAAGGCCCGGGTGGGGGCGCCACGATCGTCGCGACACAAAGGAATGGTGACCATGACAGGGCAGCCGAAACGTACGGCTGGCGGTGCACCAGTAGGACGCCGGGCCATGCTCGGCATGTTCGCCGCGGGAGCCGCGGGGCTTGTCGGCGCTCCCTACCTGCAGAACGGCTGGGAGGGGTTTCTCGCTGCCTCCTCCCAGGCCGACCCGACCGGACTCACCGGTTTGCTGCCCAACCCGGGGGGCTTCCGGTACTTCAGCGTCGTCAGCTCGGTACCGCGCAAGGACTCGACGAACTACGAGTTGCGCGTCGACGGTCTAGTCGACCAGCCGAGGGCCTACACACTCGCGGACCTGCGCGCACTTCCACAGACCCGGGTCGTAGCCGACGTCGTGTGCACCGATGGGTGGCGCGTGGACGACACGCCGTTCAGCGGCGTGAAGCTGGCAGACCTGCTCGACGCCGCCGGCGTGCGCTCGGAGGGATCGGCCGTCCACTTCACCTGCTTCGACGGCGCCTACACCGAGAGCCTCACCCTCGAACAAGCACGCCGCTCGGACGTGCTGGTCGCCCTGGACATGCAGGACAAGCCGATCACTCACGCCCACGGCGGCCCGGTCCGGCTGTACGTGGCCCCGATGTATTTCTACAAGTCGGCCAAATGGCTGTCAGGGATCTCGGTCACCAGCGAGGTGATACCCGGTTACTGGGAGGAGCGCGGATATGACGTCGACGGTTGGCTCGAAGGGGCCGACAGGGGCAAGGCCGCGGCCTGAGCCACCCGGGAGGATCCGGCGGTTCAGCCGTGCCGAGCGGCTGGTGCACCGTGCCACCGGGTGGCTCATGCTGGTCTGCCTGGCGACGGCTGCATGTCTCTACCTCGGGCCGCTCGCCCAGTTGGTCGGGCAGCGCTATCTGATGGCCACCCTTCACAAGTGGTCGGGCATCCTCCTGCCAGCTCCCCTCTTGCTCGGCCTCTTTTCGTCGACGCTCCGTGCGGACCTCCGCCGGCTCAACCGCTTCGCGGTGTACGACAGGCAATGGCTGCGCGCAGCGCGCAAGCGGGTGAAATCACCCGGCGCACGACCGGCCGGCAAGTTCAACGCGGGCCAGAAGATCTACGCGGGCTGGATCGCCGGGGCGGTGCTGGTCATGATGTTCACCGGGCTGCTGATGTGGCTCATGGGGCTCCTGCCGTTCATCTCCCGTACCAGCGCGATCTTCATCCACGACGTCGTCGCCTGGGCGATCACGTTCGTCGTCGTCGCACACATCCGGAAGGCCTACGGCGATCCCGAGGCCTTGAGGGGGATGCGCACCGGATACGTCGACCGCGCATGGGCAGCCCGGCACCACTCGAAGTGGCTTGCAGAGGACAGCAACGAGGGCGACGGCGCCCAGCACGGGAATCACGAACGCTGACCGTGTCGGCGGCGTCCCGGGAGCTTCCTCTCCCCGTTGCGCGGGAAGCGGCGGCCCGGCTCCGGGGGCACGCCTTCACGGTTGAGGCCGCCCACCCCTACGGCACTGTCTAGGGGTCGTCGCAACACGCGGTTGGTTGTTCAGGCCGCGAGTAGTTTATGGAGGCGCTCGGCTGGGGCTTTCCTAGTCAAGCGTTTTGCGTGGCCGGCCGTTGAGTTCGGCGGCGACGGCGTAGAGGTGGTCGCGGGTGCGGACCGCAGGGTCGGTGCCCAGTCGGTGCCTCTGTGTTTGTCAAGCCCCTCGTCTTGGCCCGCACCACAAACCTCATGGCTTTACGACCGTCTCACTGGACTTGAGTCCTCCTCGCCATCGGGCCGCCCCTGCTCATGGTCACGGCGGCGTCCCGGTACGGCCATCCTCACCGTCCGAAAGGGCGAGCCGACTGGTGGGGGCGGCCGGCACAAACGGGCGAGACAGACCGCACCGGTTTCGATTGTCGTCTATTCACGGGATGCGGTTCTGGCGCAGCTTCTGTGGACCTGTTTCGGAGCGTTATTGGTGACGGCCCCCGGTGGCCTGCGCCGCTGAGCAATCGTGCAGGCTGGGCACATGGCCAGTCGCGTAGAGAAGTACCTCGCCCATCTTGATCGACTTTCCGGCGGAAGAGAGCCGCAGTTCTTCCCGGTCGAGTCGACCAAACAGGGGCTGCGGGGCGTGACGGAGATCGTGTACGACGACCTGTCGGACGGGCTTCTCACGACGCTCACCTACGGCTTGTCGCTGGCAGAACATCCGGACTGGCAGCACGGCTCGCCTGAACTCTGCCTCAGCGTGAACTCGACCAACGTGATCTGGGCCCACGCGGTGGGCTTCCTCGCCGAGCAGCTCCGTGGCACCTGCCCATTCAGCTACGGCAGCACCATCAACTTCGGCGAGCGAATCGTGCCCGAGTCAGAGATGACGGCATTCTGCGTGTTCGCGCCGTTGGTCCTCGACAGAGACGACTACCTGGGCATCGACGTGGGCATTCCGGGACACGAGGGTCACGACGTGATCAACATCCAAGGGATGTTCCCCATCCACGAGGTGGAGCGGCAGTTCATCAACGAGCACGGGCTTGAAGCCTTTTGGAAGAGCGATTGGGAGCCCACTGACGTGCTGCGTCGCCCCGCAATCTGATCTGGGAGGGCGGCTGCCCTGGTCTGGATGGCTCATCCGATGGACACATCAGGCGAGCAGGACTCGTTTCGCAGGAGTGCGAAGCCAGCTCGGCCGAACTTCTGGCGCTTGAGCATCTTGATGCGGTTGACATGACCTTCGACGACACCCGAGTTCCAGGGAAGAGTGAGGCCGGCGATGACGGCGTCACGGTCGCGGTCGATTCCCGCGGCGAGGGTGTGGAGGCTGGGGAGGGCTTCCTGCCTGACGGCGTCGAGCCAGTCCGGCAGTCGCTCGCCCTGGCGCTCGGTGAGCATGGTCGCGAAGGATCGGACGTGCCTGGTGAGGGCGTCGATCCGGGGCAGTTGGCCCGGACGTTCTGCAGATGGAGGTGTTCGGCCTCGGAGAGGGTTTCCGGGCGGCGGAGGACCCATGCGGCGACGGCAGCCGGGCTGTCACGGGCTGTGGCGAGGTGCGTTTCTGGCGGAGGTAGGCGCGAACGCGCTGGTAGCTGCCCTGGTAGCCGAGCGGCACGATCTCTTCCCATAATTTCCAGGCGTTGGTGCAGCCTTCGTTCCAGCGGTCGTCGAGGTAGGCCTTGTACTCGTCGAGGACCGAGGTCCGGGTCTGCCATTGACCGGTGAAGAGGTCTTCCGGCTTGGCGGCGTCCGCGTACCGTTTGACGGTTCGACTCGTCATTCCGAGCTGCCGCTGGATCGCGCGGCGGCTGTGCCCTGCCTCCACCAGGGCATGGACCGTGGCATGCGTGGTCCGGGTTCGGTCGGCGAACCGGTGGCCAGTCGGCCATGGCGAGGCCGGACGACTCCTCTGCGGGGTTGGGCTCCGTCTCGGTTGTTTCAGGTGTCTCGGGTACCAGGACGCGCAGGCATCGGCGGTGCTGGGCGATGCTCCGCTCGGCGGCGTCGCTGAGGTTGTGCCAGAGGTGCCACCGATCCGCGAAACCTGCACGGCCTGCGGGGCGCCGGCGGTGGCGCCCTCGGCGAAGAACGGTGCACGGTCCCGACACACAACCTCGATTCCGGGTCGCTGAGCCAGCCACGCGGCCAGACTCGATGACTCCCGGTCGGGCAGCAGGTCGACGGGTCGGCGGGTTTCGACATCCACGAGGACGGTCCCGTAGTGGCGGCCCTTGCGGGTGGCGTACTCGTCGACGCCGACCACCCGTGGAGCGGGCACCTCCGGCTCGGGAAGTGCGTCGACCAGCCGCAGGAGCGTGCTGCGGCTGACCGGTGCACCGACGATGTCGGCCAGGCGGGCGCCGGCCCGGCCCGCGAGGGCGAGACCGATCGCGGCCAGGGTCGAGCGGAGCCGCTCAGTCCGCTGGCCGTACCTTCGGGTCAGGCCGGGTATCTGCTCGACGAACGTGCGACGTCCACACTCGGCGTTCCGGCAGGTGAACCGGCGGCCCCGCAGCTGGAGTACGACGTTTCGTCCCCCACACGGAACATCAGCGGGAAACCGCAGGTAGGAGCCGTGAACCTGGGCGGACCACGCTCCGCAGCCCGGACACGAGGCTCCTGCGGCGGTGCACCGCACATCAACACGCACTATCGCGATGTTCACGTCGACCGACAGCACCGCGACATCCGCCATCGACGGGAACAACAACGCCTCCAGCCGGAACAAGATCTCATTCACAGCCCCGAACTGTCGGCCCAGCCACTCTTACCACTGCTCGTTTTGAGGCAACTTCCCAAGGTGCCGCCAGGAGTTCGGTCGTCACTCACAGTGCACGGATCACACAACCTGAGCCAGAACCATTTTTGGCTCTGGCTCAACTTCTGTGGCGCGTGACTGTGGGTGACCGGTTAGATGCCGAAGAGGGCATCCTCTTGTGGCGGGATCAGAGGGTCAAGGACGTCGCGAAGGCGGGTGATGTCCTGGCGCCACTTCGGGCCGTTCGCAGCTTCGGCCCACAGCTCGGCGAGTTCAGACAGCTCGGAGACCACTTGGTCCAGAGCGTCGATGGCGAGCATTCGAAGGTCTGCGGGCAGCTCCGGTAGCGGCTCTGATGGGCCGTAGTTCGAACACGCCGGCTCGCCGTCAGGGTGCTGTGCGACAACCAGGGCGGCCGCGGCCACTGCTCGCTCGCCGTCGGAGGTATCCAGGTGGTCAGCAGGGTCGGCGGCGCGTTTGAGCACGCCGCGGATCATGGATTCGCGTTCTTCCAATGCCGCCTCGTCCAGGTCACCCCCGAAGTCGGCGGCGGTGTCGTTGTCGAAGGGGCCGATGTCCCAGGTGCCCATATCTCTCCTCACGTGGCCGTCTGGGGATCGTCGCACTGGCCACCGACAGTGAGGTCAGGAGGCAAGCAGTACCCGCTTGTGCAGGAGCTTGAAGCCAGCGCGTCCGTACATCTGCCGTTTGATCATTTTGATGCGGTTGACGTGGCCTTCCACGACGCCTGAACTCCAGGGCAGGCTCAGACCGGCGGTGACGGCCGCGAGGTCGCGTTCGAGGCCGTTGATGAAGGTGTGCATGCTGGGCAGGTCGTCGGCCCGGACCGCCGCGATCCACTCGGGGAGCCGTTCTCCCTGGAGCTGGGTGATCATCTGCCCGAAGGAACGGACGTGCCCGGCAAGGGCGTCCAGCTCGGGGCAGTGGGCCAGAACGGACTTGAGCTTCAGCCGCTCCTTCTCCGCAAGGGCGTCCGGGTGGGTCAGGATCCAACCGGCGACAGTCCTGGGCGATGGCGGCCGACCTTCCGGCACTGTGTCCCGGAAGGGACGAAGGTAAGCACGGACGGCACCGTATCCACCGGCGTATCCGTGGCTCTGGATCTCCTTCCAGAGGGTCCAGGCGTTCGTGCAGCCCTCGGCCCACCGCTCGTGCAAGTACGGCTTGAAGTCGTCGAGCTTCGTCCTGCGGTTCTGCCACTGTCCCTGGAAGAGATCTTCTGGGATTGCTGCGTCGGCCAGGCGCTGCACGGTTCGGTAGGTCATCCGAAGTTCACGGGCGACAGCCCGACGACTGTGCCCTTTGCCCAGCATTCCGTGGACGATCGCGTGCTTCTCGCGGGTTCGGTCGGCGAACCGGTGCCCAGTCGGCCAGGGCGACGCGCCGACTTCAGGTACCGGTGGCGTGGTGACGCCCTCGGAGTCGGGCAAGGCGAATGGCACTCGCAGACAGGACCGATGGCGCGACACGCATCGCTCGGCGGCTTCGCCGAGGTTGCGCCAGAGATGGAAGCGGTCTGCGACCTGCACCGCAGTGGGTGCCCCGGTGCTGGCGCCTTCGGCGAAGAAGGGGGCACGGTCGCGGCAGACCACTTCAATCCCGGGGCACTCTGAGCGCCCGCCTCCGGGTCGGTGCTCGTGTCAATGGGCTCGGGCAGCCACGGACCGATGTAGGTTTCGCGGCGCACACGGGCAGATTGAGTCATATTGATGGCCAGCCAGGTGGTGGCACTCGACAGAAATGCCACGGGACCTGACCACTGTCGAGCGATCAGCCCTCTCCAACGCAGCCACACTTCCTGAACCACATCTTCGGCCTCGACTGCGCTTCCGAGCACGCGGTACGCGATGCCGAACAGACGTGGACGGAGCTCCACGAAGACAGAAACAGCCTGGTCCAGAGAACTTCCCGTGGGGGACGTCTCGAGGTGCATGTTTCTGATGACTCCGTTCATCCGGTGTTGCTGCTGTCGAGCGGCGCGATCATGCGGCTGCGGCGGGATGGCCCGCTCCGACAGTCGGCTCCTGGACAGCGCGTCCCGGCCGTCACGTGCTCGAGGGGTGGCTGCCCGGCTCCCGCAAGGGCTGTGGTCGCTGAAAGCCACGGCTGCCCAAAAATGCGTCTGCTCCATTGACCGGGATCACCCACATGCTGTGACAGGTTTGCCGTTTTGTTGCCGATGTCCTGAGCGGAGTCGCCGCGGGTCGTGCAGGGTGTCATCCCGCCCTCACCAATCTCCGCGGAAGGTGGCAAACGACACCCTCGCCGCGGTCGGACCGAAGGCGCTGACCGCGATCCGGACCGCTCGGGCCGAAGTGCGTGAGCGGGTCCGGAAGTTGGCCGGGACGTCGTCGCCGGACGCTGCGGGTCAGGTGATCGTGGACCTGGACGGGGTGCTGGTGCTGGCCCACTCGGCACCGGCGAGCCGGTGGCCGCGCTGCTGCGGCCCGGGAACGCGGGCAGCAACACCGCCGCCGATCACATCTCCGCCACCCGACTCGCCCCGGACACAGCTGCCGAAACATCACCGGCGCGGGCGGCAGACACTGATCCGCACCGACTCCGGCGGCCGCACCCACGAGTTCGTCGCGTGGCTCGCGAAGCCGGGCCGGTGGCTGTCGTACTCGGTCGAGATGACCATCACCGATGCCATTCATCAGGCGGTCCTGAAGGTCCCCGTCCCGGCCTGGACACCCGCCATCGAACCAGACGGTGAGATCCGCGACGGCGCCTGGGTCGCCGAGCTCGACGGTGACGTACTCAAGGGCTGGCCCAAGGGGATGCGGCTGATCGTCCGCAAGGAACGCCCCCACCCCGGCGCCCAGTTGCGCTTCACCGACGCCGACGGCCTGCGGCTTACCGCGTTCGCCACCAACACCACAGGCGTCCCGATCGCCGCACTCGAACTGCGGCATCGCCAGCGAGCACGGGCCGAGGACCGTATCCGGGCTGCCCGCGCCACCGGCCTGCGCAACCTGCCCCTACACGAAACCGCACAGAACCAGATCTGGCTGGAGATCGTCCAGCTCGCCCTGCTCGCCTGGATGCCGATGCTTGCCCTGACCGGCAAGCCCCGGCTCTGGGAGCCCCGCCGCCTGCGACTGCGGCTGTTCTCCGCCGCAGCCCAGCTCGTCACCACCGCCCGCCGCCGGCACCTGAGATTCGCCTGCCACTGGGCCTGGACAGACGTGATCACAGGCGCGATTAAGCGCCTCGACGCCCTCCCGAACCCCGGCTGACCAGCAGCAACCGCCCGTCCCAACGACCCCGAACCGCCCACCGGAACCGTGGAACCCGGCGCCCGACCGACGCGACAGCCGGGCCACCGGCCCGACAAGCCGAAACGCACCGCCATAAGATCCGACGGTCCGTCACGAATCCACTTTCGACACACGCCCTAGTCCGAGGGATACGCACGGCGTTCAGTCACCACATAGTCAATACAGCCCCGCAACGGCATCCGCTACGAGATCACGGAAGCGAGCATCGCGCGTACCGGACAGTTGGGGGGAATACCCTACCGAACACCTCCTAATGACGTTGTCAAGCCGCGACTGTGACAGGGAGTTCGCGTTGGAAGCACCGTCCGTCACGGATCAATGCCCACAGAACG
>NZ_JBFBAS010000059.1:0-26921 GCF_040682335.1 Streptomyces sp. NPDC051219 | reverse complement strand
TTCGGCACCAAGCTCTATCGACGTCCTCCGGACGGGCACCAGCCCCGATTTTCCCGGCCACGGGGCGGGACCGACAGGGCCCGGGATGACTACCAGGAGGCCCTGCCTTGATGCGCGTACGGCCCGAAGATCACCCGACCAGGAACTCCGCTCGACTTGCACATTCCAAGATCGGTTGAGATACGGCTTCTTAAGATCGTCATCACCAGGTGGGATACTTGCGTGGTGGACGTATCGAGGGCTTCCTGGGTTAACACGACACATGATTGGTCCGGCGTCGTCGATGCGGATCATCTGGCGCATATCCGAAAGAGTCCCGCGGAGTTCGCTCCGGATGGATCTTGGCATCTCGTCCTTGAGGTACTTGCCTATGCCGCCGACGAAGCGTCAAGCGAGGGCGGGGGATGCTGCGTCGTCGTTCTCCATCCCGACGGTTCCCTGTCTGTCCGGGATGACGGACGGGGCACCGACACCCGCGTGGACGAGCACGGCCGGAGTCTGAAGAAGCCGGTCATGGCTACGAAGGATCTCCGGTTCTTCGATTTCCCGCAGGTCGAGGGGCTGCCTGACGGCCATCCTCGGCGCGGCATGTCCGTGGTTGCGGCGCTCAGCGAGTGGCTCGTCCATACCAATCGCCGCCTCAACGGGGCCTGGACTCAGCGTTACGAACACGGCGTCCCCGTCACCGATCTTGAGCCCGTTGAGGTCGACGGCAAGACCGGGACGCTGGTCCATTTCAGGCCGGACGGGTCGTTGGGTTCGGTGACCGTGCCAGCGGCCGGCGACCTTTCGCGCCTGGCCACGGCCTGGCCGCATCTGGAGGTTCAGGTCGATGACCGGCGCAATGACCGACGGATGCGGCGTCAGTGACCGGTCTCCCATTACAGTGATCAGCTCGCTGTGACGACCGTCGTGGTCTGTGGTCGGCGGCTGGAAGCGGTCAGCAGGAGCCGTTTGCGCAGGAGGGGGAGGCGGGCACGACCAAACATGCCGTGCTTGAGGGCCTTGAGGTCATTGACGCGGCCCTCGACCGGGCCGGAGGACCAGTCGGTGCTCATGCCGACGACGACGGCGTCGAGGTCGGTGATCAACCCGGCGGCGAAGGAGGCCAGGCCGCACTGCTCGTCCGCGCAGACGTCGGCGATCCAATGCGGTAGCCGGTCTCCCTCACGGTTGCTCATGACGGTCGCGATCGTTCGGACGTGGGCGGTGGCGGCCGTGAGCTCGGGCGAGCGGGCGAGCAGCGCCTTCATCCGCGACCGTTTGCGGCCCCCCGCCTGGCGGCCGCACCCGTCCCAGAGGCTCCTCACCCGCCTCCAGTTCGAACACGCCCTTGCGGACCGTCGTCTCGCTGACCGCAGCGGCCTGTGCCACGACTCGGACACCGCCGTGCCCCAGCCCCCGGGCCTCCGCAGCCATCAACAGCCGCCGCTCATCCAGATGCGGGAGCAACACCGCGAACCTCACGGTGAGTTGGTCACGCATCTCATCCGGGATGCGCATACCACACCAACGAGCTTCAGGGCGGGAAGCAACAGCTTGAATCCCTGCAAGCCCTTAGTTGGCGCGCAGGGGAGCCCCCGCACTAGCCCGCCCGGGCGGTGGCGAGGTGGGTATCCACGGCGACGACACCGTCGACGCCCTGGCAGAGGCCCACGACCACCGGGACGAGACGCGGTTCCGGGACGTGACCCCGCAGGGTGACGACCCCGTCCCGGACCTCGACCGCGACGGTGCCCTCGTCCAGGCCGAGGATGCGCCCCAGGACGTCCTGCTCGACCTCGCCGCGGATCTCGACGTCGGAGCGGATGAAGGCGTCGAGCAGGTCGCTGCGGCTGACGATGCCGGTGAGGAGCCCGTCGTCGCCGACCACCGGCAGCTGCTTGACGCGCCGCCTGCGGAGTTCCCGCGCGGCCCGCGGGATCGTCCAGTCGGCGCGGGCGGTGAAGACGGGGCTGCTCATGAGCGCGCCCGCGGTCCGGGCCCGGGCCTTGCCCCAGGCGCGCTCGTCGTTCCCGTCCTGCCCCTGCGGATCGGGCATGCCGGTCTCGTGCCGCAGCACGTCGGACGCGGACACGACGCCGACGGGGACGCCGTCATCGTCGACGACCGGGGCCGCGACGATGTCGTTCGCATCCAGCAGGGCGGCGACCTCCTGGAACGGCGTGTCGGGGCGGAGGGTGACGACCTCCTCGGTCATCACGTCACCGACCGTGCGGCGGTGCAGCATGGCATCGGCCTCCTCCGCTTAGCGGGGCGGCCGCAGTCGGACCGCCCGGGCGGACGACGCGCGGCGCGCCGGCCCCCGCGGCCCTGCCGGCTCGTCCACGCCGTCTTCCCTACCCATGAGAGCACCACGCCGCTGCGGCGACCAGTGACGTTTGGCCTGTCGAGGAGGGTCGGCGGTCCCACGGCCAGGAGTGTCGCCGAGTGCGCGGTAGATGCTGGCGATGGGCGCCTGCCCGTTGCTTGTAGATGGGATTGATCAGGTCGCCCCCCTGGCCGCTCACTCAGCGTCATTGCGCTGCGGGCTCAGCGGTGAATACGCGACACCTCAACATTCGTCCTCACCAGTCCCAGCCCCGGAACCCGCTTGTAGGTGACGCACCAGCCGTGACCACCCGACGGCGCCCAGGCGATTCTCCTTAAACGGCCTGCGTCGGAGGCCGGTGGAACCTGAGCGCCAGAGCTGGCCAACCCTGGCGCTGAGCGACAGGTGACTGTCCCGTCTCGCTGTAGGCGAGCCAGTCTCGGTCTACCTGAGTCATCTGGTCGCGTGCCCCGGTCGACCTTGCCTGCCAGCCGGACACCGAGCTGAGGATCGACGTGGCGTGAGAGACACGGTCGCCTTTGCGGCTCTTCGTAGATGAGCCTGGGTGAGCCGCTTTTCGGGCAGCCGAACAGTCGCAGATGGGTCACCTTCACCGGGCACTTCAGCGGGCGGGTCTATTTGAGTTCACCGCGTCGCACCAGGTCAGGCAGGCGTCGGCGAGCTCGGCGAAGGTATCGTAGGCGGGCAGCAGGTTCGCATCGGTGGGCACCAGGTCGGCCTTCGCAATGCGGACCGTGGCCTCCGCGCCGCCCTTGGACTCGGGATCGTAGGGCACGCAGCTGACGACCTGGCAGCCGTAGTGCCGGCCCGCGGCGACCATCTGCGGGTGCCGCACCGGGATCCCGGCGATGTGCTCGACGGTGACCGTCTTCGCGTTGTCGGTCAGCACATAGGTCGGCGCCCCGCCGATGCGGCGCAACGTGGTGTCCAGGCAGGCGATACGGATCAGTGTCTGCTGTCCTCGCCGGTAGCGTTTCGGCAGCTGAGCCTCGCGTTTCGATCACGTCTCGGACCACACCCCACGTGAAAGCGCGAGGCTAGAGGCCACGCCAGACGTTGTCGAAGGCAGCCTGCTCGATACCCCGCCTCTGCCGTTCGGCCTCCAGTTCCAGCAGTGCGTCGTTGACGGCGGCAAGCACCGTCGCCACGGCATAGTCCACAACCTCTGGGTCTCCGGTCTCGCCACGGATCCCAAGGCCTTCCGCCAGGCTGACAAGGACCGGCTCGGCGGATTCCCAGCGCTCCACCGCCTGATGGCGGGAGGGCGAAACGACCAGGACTCTCTGCCCGTCTCGGAAGGGACGACCGCCTTGCCGCACGACTAGCCCTTCCGCCTCAAGGGCGGCCATATACGTCCCGGCCAGGGAGTCACCTCTGCGCCACAGCCAATCGCTGACCAACTCGTAGGGTTCTTCCATCATGAGTGAGGCGGCGGCCTCCACCAGGAGGCGATCCGCCGGTAGCGGTAGGTGGCCTGGCACGATGCGACCGCCATCCAATCGGATGGTTGGGGTCTTCAGCAGGTCGATCAACTCAGCTCCGGCGAGCGCGAGCGAAAGGTCACCAGGTCCGACAGGGCGGCTGCCCGCAACGTCCATGGCGACGATCAACAGATCCCGCGGCGTGGTCATGAGAAGCCTCACGTCCAATACGTCGACATCGACGTCGTTCAGGGATCAGCGACCGGCGTGACCGCCAAGCCACGGCAGCGCCCGGTAGCCTGCCTGAACAGATGCCTCACGTGCGAGTTTACGTAGCGTGAGCGGTGCCTGCATCCCGCACGCGTCTGGCATCGACGGATCAGCGGGAGTGTCAGGCTGCTCTGCGGATCGACCCGTTCGCCGCAGTGAGATGCGCCCCTCGCAGCACGGCGGCCACCGGCTCCCCGCACCCGGCCTGGCCTGGCCGGGTGCGGGGAGCGTGAGCAAAGGGTGATGGCCGAAGGTCTTCTTCCAGGTCGCGGTGGCGTCCTGCTTCCCGGAGTGTGCGAGCACCAGCACGCCTCGTCGGACGCCTCATCGGGTGTCCGGCCGTTCTCACGGGCGACCATATACGCGGCATACCAGTCCGACCAGTTGTGCTCGGGGCGGATTCCTCGTACGGGCCATGGTGCTCCGCGGTCTCGTGTAGAAGTTCTGTCAACGCGGCTACGTCCACGGCAAAAGCCTCGTGACTCTTCATCGTCCGGGTTGTCGCTCCTTCACCTCTTGCAGCACCCACCCGTTTCCGTCCGGGTCGCTGAACGAGGCGTAGGAGGCGTAGCTGCGGCCGTCTGGATCGCGGCCGTCGACCCGTACTTCAGCGCCGGTGTCGTAGACGTTGTGGAAGATCTTGCTTACCTCTACACCGCGGCTGGCGAGGTCGGCGCGGGCTTGGTCGAGGTCGAAGACCACGAGGTAGCCCTTTGCGGATCCAGGCGCCGCGGAGATGATCCCGCGGCCGAAGTGGATCGAGCATTCCGACCCAGGCGGCGTCAACTGAACGATCCGGAATTCCGGGCCGGCCTCGTAGTCCGCATCGAGCCGCCATCCCAGGCTCTGGTAGAAGCGCAGGGCACGGTCGACGTCAACGACCGGGATGATGTGCACCTCGATCTTCATATCCACGGTCGGCTCTTTGACGGCGTCCTGTGCGCCGTCCTGCTCTGTCTGCTGGGTGCTCATATCGATCTCCTGCGCGCGATGCCCAGAATCCATGAGGACGACGTGGCTGCGCAGCTCTGGGCGGCCGAGCGGCTCGGTATTGACGCCCCGCCGAGCGCCTGGTCGGAGACAGTTTCCTTCTCGGGAAAGCGTGAGTCCGCGATGCGCCTGCGCGGATCAGCGAGGTCCGCATAGGGGAATTGACTGTGAACGGCTGGATTGCTGCCCCTTCGGAAGTGACCGACATCGTGGATCCTTCCGCACGATTTCTGTGGGAGGTCGAGAAGTCGCGCTTACATCAGCGCCGGGACGTTCCACCACGAGCGCACTGGACGTCCTCGTCTCTCGTCGATCAGTGCGGGAGGGTCTCCTTGCCATCGTCGTCAACCCCGTGCCACCTACATTTCCACGTTAGACCGATGGGCTACGCGATGCACCCGGGAAAAACCCCGAGGTGCGTCCCGTGGCTGCACCCCGGGGGTCTGAAGTTCGCAGGAAGCGGCGGCACGGGCCCACCCAGATGTCGAAAATTCGTAAACCCACTACCCTCGACCTTTCGTGACGGATCGCGAGTTCTTTCGGCGGCCTGATTCGGCTGGTCGGACTGGTAGTGGACAGACTGCGGGCCCGGCTGTCGCGTCGGGTGGCCGCCGGGTTCCACTTCTCCGGCAGGTGCTGCTGACTCGTCGGTGAGTTGTTGCCGGTCAGCCGGAGCCGGGGAGGGCTTCGAGTCGCTGGATCGCGACGGTGATGACATCGGTCCAGGGCCAGTGCCGGGTGAATCTCAGGTGCCGGCGGCGGGCGGTGGTGACGAGCTGGGCTGCGGCGGAGAACAGTCGCAGCCGCAGACGGCGGGGTTCCTTCAGAGCTGGGGTCTGCCGGTCAGGGCGAGCATCGGCATCCACGCGAGGAGGTCGAGCGCGAGCTGGACGGTCTCCAGCCAGACCTGGTTTCGGGCGGTGTCGTGCAGAGGAAGATTGCGCAGGCCGGTGGTGCGCGCATTGCGGATGCTGTCCTCGGCCCGGGCCTGCTGGCGGTGCCGCAGTTCGAGAGCGGCGATGGCCCGGCCGGGGTGTTGGTCGCGAAACAGGTCAGCCGTAGGCCGTCGGCGTCGGTGAACCGCAACCGGGCGCCGGTATGCAGCCGTTCTTTGCGGACGATCAGCCGCATCCCCGCCGGCCAGCCCTTGAGCAGTGCGGGTCCAGCGCGAAGCGAAGGGCGTCGTCATGTGCGCCTGATGACCAGCACGGCCACGTCGTCGAGGTGGTCCACCGCGACTGCGGCGTCGAGGATTCGTTCGGCGGTCGCGTCGGCGTTCAGCCCGTCGTGGAGGGCTTGGGCGGCCAGTGCTCCGGCCCGCTCCAGTCCGGCGTCCAGGGTCAGGCCCGGCCCTTCGACCACGCCGTCGGTGAGCATGATCAGCGCGGTGCCGTCCTCCAGCGTGAAGGTGTCCTCGAGGTAGTCGGTGCCGGGCAGGACTCCCAGCACCGGACCGCCTGCCAGTTCCCGGATGTCGTGGCTGCCGTCTTCACGTACGCACAGCAGCGGCACGTGGCCTGCGCTGGCGCCGGTGACCTGTCCGTCGCGTGGATCGAAGTACAGCATGGTGCAGCTGGCGAATCGTGCCGCGCCCATAGTGACGAGAAGCTCGTTGGTGCGCGTCAGCACGGTTCCGGGCTTCGGTTCGTGGGGGGCGATCGCGCGGATGGAGGCGCGCACCTGTCCCATGAAGGCGGCGGCATCCACGTCGTGCCCTTGGCTGTCGCCGATCTCCAGGGCCACTGTCCCGTCGGGCATCACGAAGGCGTCGTACCAGTCCCCGCCGATATCGAGCCCGTCTCGACTGGGCTGGTAGCGGGCGGCGATCTCCAGCCCCGGGAGATGCTCGGGCAGCGTGGGCAGCATGCTCTCTTGAAGCGCCGTGGCCAGCTCGACGCGGGCCTGCTGCAATCGGATGCGCTTGAGTGCCTGCCCTGCCAGGTCAGCCAGAGTACTCATGTGGGCGCGCTCGTCCGGGGACGAGTGGTGTTCGCTGTCATAGGTCACCACCCAAACACCGACCGGCTGGTCGCCGACCGGACTGAGGGGGATGATCGACATTGCGACAAAGGAGCTAAGCCACGGCACATTGATTGCGTGCGGCCAGCGGCGTATGAGCTCGTCCTGGTTAGGGAAGAATTGCGGCACGCCGGTTCGGATCACACAGGTCACCGGGTCCGGATCATCCAGCGATAGGCCGTCCATGGCGTCGCTCTGCCGCGGGTCGACCCTGGCATCGGAGGCGACGCGTAGGAGTCCCGTCCCGTTGTCGACGAGTGCAAGCACGGCGCCCGTGCCGCCGAAGGTCGCGGCGACCCGTGTCAGTACAACCTGCCGCAGTTCCTGCTCGGTAGCGGCGGTGATCAGGGCGCAGGAGAAGGCGGCGATCTCGTCGGCACGCAGCCGCTCGGCACTCAGCGTGGCCAGCGCTTCCTGTCGGCCCTCCTCGAGCCGGGTGTCGTCACGGAACACCCCAAAGACCTGCTCAGGGCCGCCATAGCCCAGCTGGATCCGACGGATTTGGCAGGCCACATGGTGCCACCCATCCTGCTCGGTGAGGAACCGCACGCTGATCCAGGGAGACTGGGCGGCGGTCGAGCGCACGATCCGTCCCAAGGCCTCCCGGTCATCTGGGTGAACTCGCCGGACCATACTGGACAAGGACACCGAGGCCTCCGGGAACAGCACGGCCAGGGCGGGTGCGCCTCCCAGCCACTCCAGCTGGTGCTCCTGGGGCGAGTACATCCACAGGCCGAGGTCCGCAGCCGCGGCCGCCAGCTTGAACGGGATCAGCAGACCGCCCAGGTCGTTGCGCGCGTCCACCAAGCGCATCCACACCAGCCGGTGGCCACCTGCGGGATCCTCCACCGGCCGGGCCTCGGCGAGGCTGACCACGGACGCGCTGCCCGGCCCCGGCAACTGCAGCACACGCATCGCGACCGTCTTCGTCGTGGCCCCGTGCGTCAGCAGATTCTCGGCCGAGGCCCGCTGGGTTTGGGGCAGCATGCCGAGGAAGTCATGCCCTACGCACTGCTCCGCCGGCCTGCCCAGCATCGTGGCCATCGAGGCGTTGAGATAGCGGATGGTGCCGTCCAGGGTCAAAAGAGCGGACGGTTCAGTCCTCCGAGTGAGTTCGTCCAAGGTGTCCATCTGCCGCTCCGTGACAATCATCGAGCGATAACCCAAATGGTCCCTCGTTATCATATTCCGGGCTTTTCTCTGCGCTGCCCTGTAAAGGGCTAGTGCACCCGCCCACGCTGACACGCTACGGTGACACTGGAGTTCCTCGGACCGCTCAGTATCGCCCTGAGCGCGTCGCGCCGACGCGTGGACATGCTCTGCGCGGTGATCGCCGCAGCGGGTGTGATCGCACTGATGCGCCCACAGCCGACCGCGGCCTACGTCGGCATGGGCCTGGCACTCGTGGCCGCCGCCTGCTGGGCCTGGTACATCCTGCTCAACCGCACCGTCGGCCGGCGCATCCCCGGATCGCGGGGGTCGGCGGCCGCGGCGGGTCTGTCGGCGCTGACGTTCCTGCCGGCCGGTCTGGCCGTCGTACGCCATCCGCCGTCCCTGGGCGCGGTCGCTTGCGCGGTCGTCGCCGGCATCCTACCCTCGGCCGTCCCCTTCCTTGCCGACCTGTTCCCCCTGCGTCCCGTACCGGCCCAGGCGTTCGGGCTCTTTCATGAGTGTCAACCCCGTGCTGGCGGGTGGTCGGCTGGGTCGCCGTCGGCCAGAACCTGGGGTGGACCGCGTGGGCCAGTATTGGGGCGATTGTTGCCGCCAACGTCTGAGCATCCTCACGTCGCCGTCGCGGCTCCAGGGCGCGGCTGTGAAACGGCCGCCGGCCCGCTCCCCGCTCTTCGGCAGGCGACGTCTTATGCGAGGAAGGCCGGAGAAGCCGGCGCCTGCGCGGGCCGTGGCCAGTTGCGGCCGTCAGCAGGGAACCCGCCCGAAGGCCCAGTCAGTTGTCGTCGGCATTCAGGCGGGAATCCCGGTCCTTTGAGGCACGGAGGAGGTCAGCCGCGGCAGGGTGGGGGTGGGCTGCTCATCCGTGTCGGCGTAGTTCGTGGAAGAAGTCGTCGATGACGTGCAGCTGCCCGGTGCGGTGCATTTGGTCGTAGACGTATTTGCCGACGGCGAGGTCGAGGACTCCAAGGCCGAAGGGCGAGAACACGACGGGCCGGTCTGCCGGCAGTGTCACGCGGCCGGCCATCACATCGTCGAGGGTGCCGCCCAGGAAGGTGCGGTTGCCGGTGAGCTGTTCGGCCAGGTGGGGCGAGGTGTCGGCTTTGAGGCAGTGCTCGACGTCGTCGACGATGTTGGTGGAGGGGAGCAGGATCTCGGGTGCGAGGTCGCGCAGCGAGATATGGAGGACCAGGGGGTTGTGGGTGAACCATGCCGGGTCGCTGACGTGGAGCTGGGCAGCGACGGTGGCGAAGACACCCAGGTCGCTGGAGCGGATCAGTTCCTCGGGGCTCTCGTGCACGGTGATCCGGTCGGCGGTGCCGGTCTGTTCCAGATAGCAGCGGAAGCCGGCCGCGCTGGTGGGGGACAGGTCGTGCACGCCGATCTCGTCGAAGGACCAGCCGGTGCCAGCGAGGAAGGTGTGGATGTAGCGGGCGATCAGGCCGGTGCCGAAGAATCCGACGCGGGTGGGGCGGGGCCGGTCGCGGCTGAGCCGGTCGGCGGCCAGCGCGGCCGATGCGGCCGTGCGGGTGGCGCTGATGATGGAGCTTTCCATGCAGACGAACGGGTAGCCGGTGTCGTGGTCATTGAGGATCAGCACCGGCCGAGGCCCGCGGGATACCGGCCGCCACGTTGTCGGGGAAGCTGGAGATCCATTTGAGGCCGTCGACCCGCACCTGACCGCCGATCGAGGCGGGCACTGCGATGATCCGGGAGGTGGGGCGGTCGGGGAAGCGCAGGAAGTGCGAGGGCGGGTTGACCGAATCCCCGGCGGCGTGCAGCCGGTAGGTGGCCTCGACCAGCTCGGTGATCTGCTTCTCGTGCCCCTGCAGCACGTGCTGGACCTGCGCACCGGAGATCACCGAGAACGGCGGCACGGTGGGCGGCTGGGACATGGCAGGCTCCGTGGTGGGTGTAGGCATGGTGGTCATCGGGTGCTCATCTCGGTGGTCGGCGGGCAGTCGGCCAGGTGCGCCGGTTCGGCCATCGCGACCAGTACCTCGCGCTCTCCTTCGAAGGCCTCCCTGCTGTGCGCGGTGCGGATGTTGTCGACGAGCATCAGGTCGCCGGCCTGCCACGGCTCGCGCGCGGTGTGGTCTTCGTAGACCTGGTTGAGCAGCTGGACGGTGTCCTCGCCGATCGGATCGCCGTCGCCGTAGCGGGTGTTGCACGGCAGCCCGTCCGGGCCGTAGACGTCGATGAGGTATTCGCGCACCTCGGGGGCGATCGTCCACTCGTTGAGGAACGCGATCTGGTTGAACCAGCAGCGTCGGCCGGTGATCGGATGGCGCACCACCGCGCTGCGGCGCTGACAGGTGCGCAGGGCGCCGTCGGGCTGCCACGCGAACTCGATCGCATTCGCCCGGCAGTAGTCCTCGACGGCGGTCCGGTCGTCGGTGCCGAACGCCTCGGCCACCGACGCGCCGATCTCGTCGTTGTAACTGCGGGTGAGCAGCCAGCCCTCCCGCTCGAACCGCTCGGCCAACTCCGGCGGGAGTGCCTCGAGGATGGTGGGGGCGTCGGCGATGGCGGTCGCCCCGCCGGTGGTGGGCGCGGTCAGGCGGGCAAACAGCATCAGGCCGGGAAACTCGAGCGTGTAGCTGAGTTCGTGGTGCATGCACATCGGCTGTTTCGGCGGCCATTGCGCGGAGGAGTACACGCCGTCGGAATAGGCCTGGCGGGCGGCGAAGGCTTCCTTGTCGGTCATCAGGGCGGGGGCCAACGGGTGGAAGACGGCACCGGCTTGGTCCGCGTCGCGCAGATGCAGGCCGCGGATGAGGACCGCGCCGTGTTCGGTGACGAGGGTGCGCAATGTGTGGCGGTGTCCGGCTGTCCAGCTCGTCGCGTCGTCGGGGGTTTCGGTGTGCAGGACCGGGGGTTTGCAGGGGTGCGGCTCCACGTCGGGCAGTGTCGCCGGGTGAAGGTACAGCATCGCGTGCTGTCCTTTCGGTGCTGTTTGCAGGAAGTGGCCAGCAGTTCGGGTGCGGGTCGCTGGGATCTGTCGTCGAGAAGTGCGGCGAGGTCGGGGAGGTGGGGGTGGCCGGTGATGTCGTTGAGGGACACCGCGCGGTCCAGGGTGATGGCCAGCTTCACTGCGGAGAGGGGGAGGTGCCGCCGCGGTCGAAGAAGTGGTCGCTCCGGCCGATCCGGTCCTGCGGGAGCCGAGGACCGTCGCCCAGGCGGCCGCGAGGCGCTGTTCGGTCGGTGTACTCGGCGGCTGGTGGTCGTCCTCGACGGTGCCGAGCTGTCCGGCGAGTGCCGTCAGCATCTTCTCGTCGATCTTGCCGTTGGCGGTCAGCGGCAGAGTCTCGCGCCAGTGGAAGGCCGAGGGCACCATGTAGGCGGGCAGCGAGGCACCCAGCCGATCCGCCAGGACGCCGGCATCCAGTGGCAACGGCCCTGAGCATGATCGCCGCCAGCAAGGGCTACGGATTCGTGTGCCTGACCGACTCCCGCTGCAACCTGTCCACCCGGCTCCTCATGAAGGCCCTGGGCGCTCAGGTCCACGTCATCTCCGAGCCCGCCGCCGTCGGCGGCTTGCTCGGCGCGCGCATCGACCAGGTCCGCGCGCTGTGCGCCTCCGACGACCGCTATGTGTGGCTCAACCAGTACACCAACCCCGCCAACGGCATGGCCCACTACCGCAGGACCGCCCCGGCCATCGCCCGGCAGTTCCCCGACCTGGATGTGCTCTTCGTCGGGGCCGGCACCACCGGGACCCTGATGGGCTGCGCGCGCTACTTCCGCGAGTGGCACCGGCCCGTGCGGATCGTGGCCATCGACACCGTGGGCTCGGTGACCTTCGGGGGCGCCCCGGGCCGGCGGATGCTGCCCGGCCTGGGCACCAGCGTGCGCCCGCCGCTGCTGGACGAGTCCTATGTGGATGAGGTGGTGCGCGTGCAGGAGGCCGACACCATCCGGGCCTGTCACCGGCTGGCCAGGCGCGGGTCTGTGTTCGGTGGTTCCGCCGGCACGGTGGTCACCGGCGCGACGGACTGGCTGGCCCGCCAGGAGAGGCGAAAGCTGACCGCGGTGGCCATCGCCCCGGACGTGGGTGAGCGGTATCTGGAGACCATCTACTAGACCCACTGGGTGCAGGAACTCTACGGCGAGGACGTACTCACCCCCCACCCCGCCACCCCCACGACACCGGCAGCCCTCACCCCCAGGACACCGTCCCCGCGCAGGTCCGCCACCAGCCATGTCGGACGGTGAGACCGCCGACCCGCCCCCGCCCCCGTCCCCGCCCTCGTCGTGGACCGCGCAACCGCATAGCCCGCAACCGGTAACCGGCCGGGCAGGCGCACCGCACCCGAGGCGACCGGCACGGCACAACAACGGCACGGCATTGGTCCCGAAGCCGCCGGTCAGCGGTGCGCGGTCGGGACCGGCGGCAGTAGGCGACATCCGCCGCAGCGGGTCCCGGCGGCGGACCGAAGAACCCGCCAAGGGGTGCTCCAAGGGGGCGTGCCGCAGCAATATGGCGGCCGGGGGCCGGATCTGACGCAGGGCGATCGGCCGATCGGGGGTCGCGTGGAACAGCCTGCCGGCGTACGGCCTGAGATCGTGGTGTCCCCGCCCGAAGGCCCTGCGAATCAGGCCGCTTCGCTGAGGCGCTCTCGGAGAGCCGGCTCGCAGACAGTCAGCAGCGAAGTCCGACGATGCCCCAGCCACGGCGGTCGGCTTCCACGACGGCTTCGCCCCAGTCCTTGAGGAATTCGGCGGACGACTCGAAGTCGCAGATCCAGCCCTGGGGTACTGCGGCATGCTGTGCGAACGGCTCTCGCAAGGCATCGAGGACGGGCAATTCCCGGGCCCAGAAACCCCTGAGCGCGGCGACATCGTCCGGCGAGGCACACCATGGGAATCGACCATGCGCGCATCCGCGACATGTGTGCGCGGGACCCGCCGGTACCCGGGCGGCCGCGTACCACCTCAGACCGCGGGCGGTGAATTCACAGATTCGGCGGCGCGGCGGTATTCGGCGTTGATGCGCTGGGCTTCTTCGAGCTGGTCTTCGAGAATGATGATGCGGCAGGCGGCCTCGATGGGGGTCCCGTGGTCGACGAGTTCCCGTGCGCGGGCGGCGATGCGCAGCTGGTAGCGGGAGTAGCGGCGGTGTCCGCCCTCGGAGCGTAGCGGGGTGATGAGGCGGGCTTCGCCGATGGCGCGGAGGAAGCCCTGGGTGGTGCCGAGCATCTCGACGGCCCGGCCCATGGTGTAGGCGGGGTAGTCGTCGTCGTCGAGACGGCCGTACGAGTCGTCTGCTGTCATTGCACCTCTCTGTGGAACGCGTGGAGGGGCCCTGGTGCCGTACGGCACCAGGGCCCCGAAGGAACTGCTACACCATCTGCCGACCCTGATACTGCGCCGGCCTTCTGTGTCCGCAGACCCAACCGAGATGCTGTCGGGGGTGCGGGGATCGCGGTTGCTTGACCGGAGACCACCTCACTATCGATGTCCTGCGGTACCCGTGCTCATGACTTCCGCCCGGGCGATCCTGATGGCGCTTGGCTCCTCCGTTCTTCCCTCGATGATCAACTGCTGACCAAGCGGAGGACTGCGTACTGCTGGTGACGCGAACCGCTGAGTGGCCTGCGATAGCGCCACTCTTCGGCAGCCAGCCCCGTCGCCCATCTTGCGTCTGATCTGGCTTAGAACCCCACTGCCGAACCTCCCGGTGCGCGCGTCCGCAGCCGACGCCTTCACCGAGGTGCTGCTCACTGACTTCACTGCTGGTACTGCGAACTGCACTTGCGGGTACTGCCACTGCGGAACTGCTCACGGCAGCCCCTGATCACTGCGGGCCACCCGGTCCGGTCGTCAGTCCCGTCGCCGTCCTGCAACATCCCTTGGCTTCGGAAATCCACCACCGAACCGTCCTGCGAACTGCAACTGCGGGTACTGCTGCCCGGCAGTTCGTCTCTGCCAGGCCCTGCGGTCTCTCTGGGCCACGAGAGAAACATAACCACACCACCGCCCAATGTCTACTCCGGCCGACATAGATTTTCGTGTGTTCGACGGTGAGGTAATCGACCTCGAACAGCGATGGAGGGCGGGAGGAAGGCCGTCACTGCCGGGTTAACGGGCCGCAGGCCGGGGCACAAGTCCCGGGCAGACAGGACCGGGCATTGACGATCCAGAACCAGGGTGACCTGATGGACACGATGAGCGTCAACGTCGCAACTCTCCGCTCCGCGACATCCGTCGCCGGGGCGCACGCGAGAGCGCCCGGGACTTCTTCGAAGGGCTCGGACGGCCGGCGATCGCAGCCGAGGCCGCCGACACGGTGGTCCTAATTGTCTCGGAGCTCGTCACCAACGCCCTGCGCCACGGCGGCGGCACCTGCACCCTGGCCCTGACCGCGCACCCGGACAGCATCGAGGTGGCCGTGCACGACCGCAGTCCGCGGCCCCGTGCATGCGCACCCCCGACCTGAACGGCGGCACCGGAGGCTTCCGCTGGCCCATGGCCAACCGCCTCGCCCGCGCTACCGGAGTGACCCGCCAAGCGGCGGGCGGCAAGACCGTAAGCGCCCGTCTCACCCGCTGGCGCCAAGGCGCCGGCGCCGAGACCACTCTTGCCGGCGGGACCGACGCAATGCGGCAGCGCATCACCGAGTGGCAGGCGGCCATCCGGTCAGCGACCGGGCGGGAGGCCGCCGAGGGCGGGGTGAGCCTGGTGTTCGACCACGCGCCTGGCGTGGCGGTGGAACTGGCCCGCGACGGCGGAGTCCCGTGCTACTCGTTCTTCATACCGAGAGACCCGCGACGCTAACGCTGCCCATCGCCACAGGCCCAAGGACAGTCCTGTCCAGCCCTGCCTTCCCCCACCGGTGCCACCCGCGCCGGGACCACGGTTTCCGCCCCGTGGGCAAGGGCAGGCCAGTCAGTGAGCCTTGACGAAAGGACCGACATGAGCGCCGGAGAGAAGGCCAAGGCCAAGACCGAGCAAGTTGTCGGGAAGGCGGTGAGGAAAGCCGCCCACGCAGTCGGCAAAGAAACCACTGCCGCCAAGGGCGCCGCACTGGAGGCCCGCGGCAAGGCCAGGGAAATCAAGGAGAAGTCGAAGGACCGCTTCAGGCACTGACCGCCGTCCGAAGGAGATGGTCGGCCACTGACGCCGGTCAGGAATCGGGCTGGCCAGATCGCCTCCAGCGGCCTGTCCTGCCAGCCGCGAGCTCGGCGGTGACCGCGTCGGTGACCTTGCCGATCACGTCCGGCGAGACCGCGACACCGTACATGCCGGCCAGATGCGAGCGGCTGTCCCGCACCGGCATGCCCCCGCGCCCTGAGCGACAGCACCTGCTCGTTAAACCCGGCCGGCCGCCTCGCATGCTTGGGCACCAGCCTCGGCTCGAGCGACCCGTTGCAATCACGAGGAACGGCCACCGTGACCGCCACCGCATCCGTCAGCACGGTCTTTGGCGAGGTCCCGTTGCGGCTGTTGCCCGGACCTCGGCCGACCGGATCGTGCCTCTCATGCCCGAGGTGTTCGATCATCTCGGCGTCCAGGGCCCGCTCGAGCACCGCCCGCGTGACTGCCGGTCAGCAGCCCGCCCTCGCCCAGCAGCGCGGCTCCTGAAGCGTCGGCACGGTCCATCAGCCGCTCGACGACATCGTCCACCAGCTTGTCCTCGACCGGCTCCACAGCCGGGTTCTCGTTGTCTGTCATGTCCGTCCGTCCCAGCTGGTGAAGGCCTGCGACCAGGCCTCGGTCAGCCTGCCAGGTCACGGACTTACACGGTCTTTCAGACACGCTCGTCATTCGCTACCGCCGCTCGGAATGGATGAGGAGCAGGGCGATGTCGTCGCCGGGGGCGGCGTGTTGGATCAGGGTGTCGGCGAGGGCGTCGAGGTCGGTGGGGTCGGTGCGGCCGAGGAGTTCGGCGAGGGCGGTGGTGGCGTCATCCAGGTCGATGCCGGGGGCTTCGATGAGTCCGTCGGTGTAGAGGGCGAGGACGGAGCCGGGCGGCAGGGGGAATTTCAGTGCCGGGTAGTGGGCGTCTGGCTCGATGCCGAGCAGGAGGCCGGGTGGTACCCGGAGGGTTTCGGTGTGCCCGTCGGGGTGGCGGAGCAGGGGTGGGGGGTGGCCGGCGGTGGCCAGGCAGGCGTGGTGGGTGGCCAGGTCGAGGTGGGCGTAGAGGCAGCTGGTGAACAGGCCGGGGTCGAGGTCGGTGAGCAGGCGGTTGGTGCGGGCGAGGACGTCACCGGGGGGTGCACCGGCGGTGGCGTGGACGGCGGTGCGGACCTGTCCCATGAGGACCGCGGCGTCGATGTTGTGACCCTGGACGTCGCCGATGGTCGCGGCGGCGGTCGTGTCGTCGAGGCGGATGAGGTCGTAGAAGTCGCCGCCCACGCCCACGCCGAGGCCGGCGGGCAGGTAGCGGGCCGCCACGCCAAGGCCGGGGATACGGGGAAGGGAGTGGGGCAGCAGGCTGGCCTGGAGGCGGCGGGCGAGGTCGTAGTTGGTGTCGAAGAGGCGGGCACGGTCCAGGGCCTGGCCGATCAGCCCGGCCAGTGAGGTCAGCACGGCCCGCTCGGTGGACGGGAAGGCGCGCGGCCGGTCGTAGGCCAGGACGAGGGAGCCGACGGGACGGCCGGAGGCGATCAACGGCAGGAACGCCCAAGAGGCCTTGTCGTCCTGGTGCACGGCCGGCGGATAGGCGCGCTTCAGGTCGGCGAAGGTGGCGTAGAAGGCCGGAACGCCGGTGGCGATGACGCGGACGGCGGGTGTGTCCGAGGTCAGCGGGATGGCGTCGAAGCGGTTCATGAGGTCGGCGGGGTAGCCGCGGTAGCCGAGGATCTTCAGACGCCCGTCCTCGGCGGCCATCAGGGCCATGGCCTGGGCACCGAGCGCGGGCAGCACCTGGTCTGCGGTCTGCTCGACGACGTCCTGGACACTGACGGCCTCAGTGAGGGTGGCGGCCAGGTGCATCAGGTGGTAGAGCACGGTGGCGCGGCTGGGACCTGCGGCGGATGAGGGCTGCGGGGTGGGAGTGTCCTCCTCGGGCGGGCTCGTGGGGGTGATGCGGACGCTAATGCCGGAGGCGTCCGGGTACAGCTCGAATGACAGCCACGCATCCGGTGGCCTCAGGGCGGTGAAGGTTGTGGGCCGGCGGCTCATCAGCGCCGTCCGGTAGCCCTCCTCGACTTGCGGCACGTCCATCCACGGCAGCGACTCCCAAGGGAGGGTGCCCAGAAGATCCTCGGGGTCGGTGCCGACGAGGTCGGCCGCGGCGGGGGTGAGGAAGGTGAGGCGGCCGGTCAGGTCCATGGCGCAGCATCCGCCGGGCAGGCGGTCGATGAACGCCGCCGCCGCGCGCTGCTCGGCGGGCGCGAGGGGGCGGCCGGGTCGTGAGGGAAGGACCCGCGGACGGTCCCCAGGCAGCAGGTCCCCGTGGTCGGCGGCCTGCTGCAGCAGGCCCGCCAGGCGGCGGCAGCCTCCCTTGATCGCCTCCTGTTCGCCGGGGCTGAGCTGCGGCGGGTGGGAGTCTGGCCACAGCAGCACCAGCCCCCCGTAGGCCTCGGTGCCGGAGGCGAGGGGGGCGGCGGCCAGCACGAAGTCGTAGGGCAGCACGAGCGCCAGCCGCGGGTACCGCCGGGCCATCTCCTCCTGCCCGCCGACCCACACCAGGCGCCGCTCGCGCACGGCGTCCGCCACCGGGATCGGATCGGTCAGCGGCAGCCGCGTCCACGGGGTGGACATCTCACGCGGCGCCCCCGTCATCACCGTCAACCACAGCGAACTCCCGCCCGGCGGCAGTACATACAGCAGGCCCCCGACCGCGCCGCTGGCCTGCACCACGTCGGCCAACGCGGTGTCGACCGGCTGCGCGCCCGGGCCCGCAACGCCGGTGAAACCCGGCCGGTCCTGCACGCCCCTCAGCCTCCCTCAGCAGCAGTGGCGGAGCAGGATGTGCTCGTCCGGCCGAAACGCGCCCTGGCCGCCTCCCCACTGATTCCCAGGCCCGCGCCGATCTGCGCCCAGCTCGCCCCGGCCCGCCGGTCCGCCGCCACCGCCGACCGCACCAGCTGCCGCGCCAGCTCCGACACCTCAGCCACCGCAGCACAGTGACAGCCCGCAACCGACCCCGTGGAGGGAAGCTCGCTCATCTGCCGGGCCACCGCTTGCACCCGGGCCACGAGATCCGCGCCCGCCAATGCCATCTCCTGCCGCGCCTGCGCAGCCGCCTGCCACCGGCGCCGCGCCCGCCACGCCGCCTGCCGGTGCGCCGGACAGCAGTACAGGCGGCCGCACCCAGCGAACTCCGGCAAAGCCGCGCCGCACCAGCCACACCGAACATTACCCATACACGGACAATACGACCGCATTCCTGCGACGGCGCCCGAACACAGCCGTGCCCGTGGGCGGGACGCCGGGCCCCGTCGAACGTCTCGCCGACGCACTCACGCCCGGACTTCGCCCCGCTGGCGCAGCACGTGGCCGTCAGCGATACAACAAGGCGGAGACCAAACGCCTTCAAGAAGTCTTCCGCGCCGAGTACGCCCACCAGCCCTTGCTCGTCGAGGACGCCATGGGCAAACAGATGCTTGCGCTGTTGCGTCAGCTCGACTCCGCGGCGGAAGGCGCTGACGAGCTGACCGAAGCGGTGGAGACGTCGTCTCGGCAGCACCCGGACGCGGAGGTGATCACCCGCTTCCCCGGCCTCGGCGCCTTGCTCGGCGTTCGGGTGCTCGCCGAGATCGGAGACGACCGCGGCCAGTTCGGGATGCTTGGGCGTTGAAGGCGTACGCCGGATCAGCCCCGGTCACCCGCGCCTCAGGGAAGAAACGCTACGTCGGACGCCGGTTCATCAAGAACGACCGACTCACCCCCGCCGGCTATCTCTGGGCCTTCGCCGCCATCACGGTCTCGCCAGGTGCCAGCGCCCACTACCGGCGCTGCCGCGAACGCGGTGACTGGCACGCAGCCGCTCAATGCGACCTGCTCAACAGCATGTTGAAGGTAGAGCAGCTTGACTCTTAGCGCCGTGAGATGTCTTTCCCCGGTCCTGACGTCGCTGCCCGGCGTCGGCGTCAGGACCGCCGCCGTCCTGCTGGTCGCCGTCGACGAAGGCATCAGCTTCCCCACCGCCGCCCACCTCGCCTCCTACGCCGGCCTCGCCCCCGCCACCAAGCAGTCGGACACCTCGATCCACGGCGAACACGCACCACGGGGCGGAAACCGACAGCTCAAATGGGCCATGTTCCTCTCCCCTTCGCAGCCCTGCACGACCCCGCCTCAATGCCGGGCCCGCGGGAAGACCCACGCCCAAGCCCTCCTCCGCCTCGCCCGCCACCGCATCAGCGCCCTGTTCGCCATGCTCCGCGACGGAACCTTCTACCAGGCACGCGGAGCCGAAACGGCCCGCGCATGACCAGCCCGCGCTTGACGATGGCCATAGAGGCCGCTTGTTGCGCACGTCGGTGCGATCCGGTCAGGACGTGGGCGCGTCCAGCTTCGGCTTCCGCTTCACATCGGTGACGTTCACGTCCTCGGTCTCCGGGGCGCCGAACGCTTCGACGATCACCCCGCTGCTGGTGCCGGTGATCTCCAAAGCCAAGTGGCTGCCCATCATGCGCAAGTCGAGCCTTGCCCGTGGCGCGCCGCATGGTCCGGCATCGCGTGGACCACCGACGCCGGGTAGTCCAGGCTCTCCAGCTTTTTGTGCATCGCCTGGTAGCTGGTCGTCTTCGTGCTCTTGAATGCCTCGCTGATGCGCTTTGTGTGCTCATCGCCGCTGCACTTCTCGATACCGGTCAGTGGCACTTCCCTGACCGACCTGGGCTTGGCGGGGGAAGGGGGCGACGCCGGCCGCGCGGGAGCATCCGGAGGAAGGGGAACCGGGATTTCTCCCTCGGCGCTCGGCGCGCTCGGCGGGGTCTGGCCCGGCGCATAACTGGGCGTGGAAGAACCTTCCCAGCCGGGCAGGTCTTCGGGCCTGGGCGGCTCACGGTTTGCGCCGCCTTGGGGGCGTCCGGGGCGCAGCTCTGCGTGATGCGGGTCGTCAGCTCAAGGAAGCGTAGCTCCGGATGGTTCTCGATCGAGGTGGCCTCCGGGGAGTTGCTGCCTGGGTGGCGCTGCCTGCGGGGGCATGGTCGGCGATGGCTTTGTGGGCGGCGCAGCCGGACAGCGCGATGCAGGCGAGTGCGGCCACCAGCACAGGCTTCGGCAGACGGAGCTCTGGCCGCTGCATCAACTGCCAGGTACGGAAGGCGCTTTGGCCTGCGCGTGGCGTCTCGCGTACGCGGTCAGTCTGCCGCAGGCAGGCCCGGGTGGAGCAGGTCGAGTCCGCCGGACAGTGCGGACCGGACGTTGCGGCTCTTGTCGTCGGCCACAACTTCCGGAGCGCGTGCCTGGATAGCGTCCAGGGCGAGGCCGGTCACCCAGGCGGGGTCGACCTTGTCGGAGGCGTCGACGTAGTCCGCCAGGTCGGTGTCCATGTAGCTGACATGCAGCGCCGTGACGTCAATGCCGGAGGGCGCGAGCTCTTGGCGGATCACATTGGTCATCGCCCACTCCGCGGCCTTGGCGGCGCTGTAGCCGCCATACGCCGGGAAGTGCACCCAGGACAGGACGGACAGGACGTTGAGGATGGCTCCGCCTCCGTTGGCGGCGATAACCGGGGCGAAGGCGCGGGTGACGCCGAGCGAGCCGAAGAAGTGCGTCTCCATCTCCAGCCTGATGTCGGCCATGTCACCGTCGGCCAGGCCGGTGTGCGTGCTGACGCCGGCGTTGTTGATGAGCAGGGTCGCATCCGATGCGACCTCAGCCGCCTTGCTCACGGAGGCGGGATCGGTGATGTCCAGCTGGAGCGGTATGGCACCCGGCAGGTCGACCGACGACGGATTGCGGGCAGCGGCGTAGACCTTCGCGGCGCCGCGGTCGAGCAGCTGGGCGGCCAGCTGCCGGCCGAATCCGCGGTTGGCGGCGTTTGCGACGCTGGGCGGGCGCGGGCCGCCCGGTACGCGTGGCCTTCGTCGACGACCAGGACACTGTGGTCCCGGCGGACGAAGTGAGGTTCACTTCAGCAAAAGCGCTCACCCCAGCTCTAGACCTCGCGCCCCCCAGGAAACTCCACCGCCTGCGGCGTCAACCCTTGGCGATAACAGACGGTGCCGAAGTGGCGACATGTGCACGGACCGGATCGGCCGGCACTCGGCGGCCATCCACCGATCAGCAGCGTGAACAAGCTCCGGGGCAATACACCTAGATCGCCGCGAGGAACGTCGCCACCAGGCCCCGCGCCCACTCGCGCGGCGCAGGTTGCCCGCCAAAGATGGCGCGGTAGTACAGCGGACCGAGCAGGCCATCGACAGCCCGTTCCACGCTCGGCGCCTTGCCGCCTCGGGCTCGTTCCCGCGCGATGATCGCGCCGAGTTGGGCGTGCCGGTCGGCTATGCAGGCGCTACCGCCTTCCGGACCGGATCCGATCGTTGCCCGCATCAGGGCGAGGACGTCCGGGTCGGCGAGGTCGGTGGCCACGTCGTCCATCCACCGCTCCAGGTCACCGGCCAGGGAACCGGAGTCGGGCACCACGACGTCACCGCTGAACCGGCTGGTGGCGACGTCGGCCAGTAGCTGGGCCACTGACCCCCAGCGCCGGTACACCGTAGTCGGGTGCACGCCGGCGCGTGCGGCAATGGCAGGAATGGTCAGTGCCTCGGCAGGCTCCCCGGCAAGCACCTCCCCGACGGCGCGATGCACGGCCGCCCGCACTCGCGCTGAGCGGCCGCCGGGACGGGCCTGGGCGCTTGCTTGGTTCATACGGAAATTATCGCACCGGTCACTGCGTTAGTGCTGCTGTTACTAACGCATTGATCACTGCATTCGGAGAGGGCATGCCTGACGCACTCACGCCCCGCGAGAAGACCTCCTCAGCCTCACCCACAGGTTCCCCATCGGCTGGTTACGCCCGGTATGGCCTGAGCCGGCCGGCCGCCTTCGCCGTCGTCGCGGGCATCTTCGTCCTGTTCATGGCCGCCTCGAGTGCGCCGTCCCCGCTCTACGTGGTCTATCAGCACGAATGGAGCTTCTCGGCGACCACGCTGACCACCGTCTTCGCGGTGTATGTCGTCGGCATGATCGGCGCGCTCCTGGTGCTCGGGGCGCTGTCCGACCACATCGGCCGCCGACCGGTCCTGGCCTCGGCGATCGTCCTCGAAGCAGTGGCGGTGGCACTGTTCATCGTCGCCAATGACGTCTCGATACTGCTGGTGGCCCGCTTCGTGCAGGGTGTTGCCACTGGCGCGGCCATGACGACGCTTGGCGCGACTCTGGTCGACCTCAATCCGCCGCACGCGCCACATCGCGCGGGCGTCATCACCGGTGCGGCCCCGACATTCGGACTGGGTCTGGGTGCGCTGGGCGCTGGAGTCCTCGCGCAGTACGGGCCACACCCGACTCGGTTGGTGTACGTGCTGCTGTTCGCGGGCTTGGTCCTCGCCGGTCTGCTCGTCGCGGCACTGCCCGAGACGGCGCAGCGCCGACCCGGGGCCGTACGGTCACTCCGGCCTCGCCTGGGGGTCGCTCCGCGGCTGCGCGCTGACTTGGCCGGGCTGGTGCCGATTCTCGTAGCGAGCTGGGCCCTTGGCGGACTGTACCTGTCACTCGGTCCCTCAGTAGCCGCCGACCTGTTCGGCCTGTCCAGCCACGTCATCGGTGGGCTCGTCATCGGCCTGCTCTGCGGGCCTGCCTCGGTCACGGCATTCGCGCTGCGAGGTTGGCCCAACGAGCGCACTCTGGCCCTGGGAGCCGCCTTCCTTCTGGTGGGGACGGCACTGGGCCTGGCCGGGGTGGAGACGAACTCGCTCACGACCGCCGCACTCGGCACCGCCGTCGCTGGAAGCGGCTTCGGCGCGTCGGCCCTGGCCAGTTTCGGGACGCTGGCCCGAATCGCCGAGCCTGCCGAGCGGGGCGAACTGTTCGCGGTCGCGTTCGTGATCTCCTACCTCGCCTTCAGCATTCCAGCCGTAGTTGCGGGTGTCGCCGTCACAAACGTGGGCTTGCACGAGACCTCGGTCGTCTACAGCACGGCTGTCATGACCCTCTCCACTCTTGCGCTCGTCGCGCAGCGGCTGCGCAGGGGGCGGGTCACGGGTGATCGCTGACGATGTCCGGGCGAAGCTGTTGTGGGCCGGTCTCAACCTCGATCCCGCGGATCTTCCGCAGACCCGGTCCGGGCACTTCTACCCCTTCGAGCTGGTCCGCGCTGTCACGCTGACCTGGCTGTTCTCCGGTCAACGCAGCAACGAATCGCCCGGTTGAGACTCGGCTGCGTCCGCTGGCAGCACGACGGAGCACCCATCGCCGGCGACTCACAGCAAGTACTGGCCCGCGACGCGATCTGCTGCTCGACGTCCCGGCCCACAAGACCGGCACCGCCTTCACCAAGCCGGTCGACCCGATCCTCGGCCAGGCCATAGACGCCTGGCAGGCCGTCCGCCCGGACCAGCCGAAGTTCACCGACCGCCGCACCGGCGAGCACGTCGAGCTGCTGTTCGCGTCCGCGCCCGCCGCGTCTCCACCAGCCACATCAACAACACAATCATCCCGATGCTCTGCCGCAAGGCCGGAGTCCCGGACGCCGACGTCCGCGGGAACATCACCAGCCACCGAGCCAGGTCCACCATCGCCAGCCAGCTCTACAGCGCCAAGGAACCGATGACGCTGTTCGAGCTGCAAGCCTGGCTCGGACACCGATCGCCGCAATCCACCCAGTACTACGCGAAGATCACCCCGAACACTCTGTCCAAGGCGTATTCCGAGGCGGGCTACTTCGAGCGGAACGTCCGCACCATCGAGGTCCTGGTCGACCGGGACGCGGTCGCCTCCGGCACCGCCGCGGCCGGCGAGCCCTGGCAGCACTACGACCTCGGACACGGCTACTGCACCTACACCTTCTTCGAGCAGTGCCAGCACCGCATGGCCGCGCACGCTGCGACTTCTACACCCCCAAAGACTCCACAACGGCCCAACTGCTGAAAGCCAAAGACAACTTGCAGAGAATGACTGCCGCGATCCCGCTCACCGACGAAGAACGCGCGGCCGTCACCGACGGCCAGGCAGCCCTGGACCGCCTGCTTGACCGTCTGGCCGACACTCCGACACCCGCAGGCCCGACACCCCGCGAACTCGACGTGCCGGCCACCGCACGCCTTCTGCCACTCATCGCCGTCCGGCAAGGCAGCGCAGGCCCAGCGTCGCGCTGATATCGGAGTGCGAAGTGGCTCGGGAGAGTGTCACAGTCACTGTCGTGACCTTGATGGACGTACTCGTCGGCTTCTCCCGCACTGGCCGGCTCGGGCCCCTGAACTGCGGAATGACTCTGGCTGAGGCTGAGCACCTCCTCGGCCCGGGGCGCCCGCACCCTGCCCACATCATGAAGGGGCCCGATGTCGACGGCTACCCGTACTCCTGGGGCGGGCTGGGGCTGGTGGTCACTCAGCGAGCCGTCAGCGGGATCTGGATCAACCTCTGGCCCGGTTCGACCGCCAAACTTCCGCCGCTCATCCTGCCCGATTCCGAGTCATTCGACGCCACCGTCCTCCGCGAGGAGCTGATCGCCGCCCTGGACAACGCAGGCTGCCAGCATGCGGTCAACACCACCCTCACCTTCGGCCAGCAGGCAAGCCTCATCACCCAACCCGCTGACGTCTGCGCGGTCTTCAGCCTGCCGGGACGGGATAACCACGTGCCGCACCGTGATCGGCACTACCTCAATGTGATTCACAAGCACACGACTTGACACTGCTGATTCCACAGAATGATCCGGTTGACGTGCCCTTCGACGACTCCGGAGTTCCAGGGCAGGGTGAATCCGGCGATCACAGCGTCGCGGTCGCGGTCGATGCCCGCGGCGAGGGTGTGAAGGCTTGGCAGGTCGTCCTGGCGGACGGCGTCGAGCCATTCGGGGAGCCGTTCGCCCTGGCGCTCGGTGAGTATCTGAGCGAAGGACCGAACATGCCCAGTGAGGGCGTCGAGCGCGGGGCAGTCGGCCAGGACAGCTTTGAGTCGGATCTGTTCGACCTCGGTGAGGGATTCCGGGCGGCTGAGGATCCACCTGGTCACGACGCGAGGTGCCGGGGGCTGTGCGGTGACCGGGCGAGGTGAGGTGCGCTTCTTCCTGATGTAGGCGCTGACAATGCCGTAGCTGCCCTTGTAGCCGAGCGGGACGATCTCCTCCCAGAGCTTCCATGCATTGGTGCGGCCCTCGTTCCAGCGGTCGTCCACCTGTCTTCGGTCGGCATGCTGCGACCCTACGGTGCGACGGATGTTGTCGTCTGTTGGAGGGTGCGAGCGTAAGGCGATCGCGGGCGGTCGATTGGGGGCATCTGCGGTCACCTTCTGCGATCTTGCTATGGCCACCCCTACGTTTGGCTGGGGCTCGGAGTGCCATCGGGCCCTGGGTTCGGCAAGCGAAGGCGGGGCCGGTATGACGCCACTGTTCGAGCGTCTGGATCAGGAAGAGGCGGTTCGTGGCGAGTTGGCCGCGCTGCGCAAGAAGGTCGCGGTGGCCGAGGAGCGGCTGGCCCACCTGACGATCACGCGGGAGACGCTGCTGTCCCTGGGTGGCGAGGTCTGCGTCAACCAGGATGACGCCACGCAACCGGCGACGGCGAGGCCCGCAGCCGAGCCGATGTCGAATGACCGTGCCTCTGATCCCCAACCTGCCGGTGTGGAAGTACCTGCAGGTGGGCCCGCCTCGGCCGACCCGCTGGAGTGGGAAGCGGCGCGAGAGCGGACGCTGGTGCTGCTGGCGGGGGCGGGCCGGGCGATGAAGGTGCAGGACATTGCGTCGGCGATCGGCGAGGACGTCTCGGCCATGTCGAAGGGGCGGCGGGTGGAGACGACCAGGTCCCGGCTGAAGCGCCTGGTGAAGGAGGGCCGCGTGACTGAAGGTCCAACGGCCTGGTTCACGATCTCTCCGGTCGGCGCCGGTGACGAGCGGCAGGGGGATCCTCGGGGGTGAACCGGGGCCGCGAGCGCGCGGCAGGAGAGGATGGCACCGCCGAGGGATTACCCATCGACTCGGCGGTGCCGGGTGCGTGAGCGCCGTCTGACAGGTGGCTCCCGCGTTTTCGAGGGTAGTTGAGGCAGTCTCCTCTGCGTTCTTTTTCGATCGATGTGGGTGCCGTCCGGCCACAGGGTGGTGCCGGTGAAGTGGGCGAGGCGGGCGACGGAGGCCACGTCCGGCCAGCACCGTCCCGCGACGAGGTCGGCGATGACCTGCCTGTTCACTCCAGAGCCGGCGGCGGTCGCGCGCAGGCTCAGGCCCTGGCCGTTCAGGACCAGGGCGAGGGTACGTGCGATGAGGCGGACCGCCTCGGCGGCCACGTCGGCGCTCGGCTGCTCGGGCCAGGCTTCCGGATCGTCGGTCAGCTCCCGGGGGGAGCGTGCGCGGGCGCGTCCGCCGACCATGCGCACCATCCTGTCTGTTGAAGTTGATCAGCTGTGGAATGGCTGCTTGTCCAGCCGGTATGTATGGACCGTGGTCCTTGATCCCGTTACGTCCGTGAAGATCACTCGCTACCGGCCCAAGAGCGCGGCCCGAGCTCGCTCCGCTGGTGCGGTCGATCGTTGCCGCAGCCGTGACGGCCGTTCCCTATGACGTGGAGCGGTGGGTCTGTCCAGTGAAGGCTGGTTCTGGAGTTGTTAGTGGGTCAGCGGCGGGCGGCGGAGAGCCGACCGTCGAAGGTGATCTCGAAGGCGTTGGG
>NZ_JBFBAS010000058.1:0-27713 GCF_040682335.1 Streptomyces sp. NPDC051219 | reverse complement strand
CATGGGCCGGAGAACATGGCCACCCTCCGCAGCTTCGCGATCAACCAGCTCCGCCACGCCGGCCACACCAACATCGCCGCCGGACTCCGCGAGATGGCCCTCCACCCCTTCGAACGGCCGCTGACTCTCCTCGGCCTCAGCTGACCAGCACAGATCCAAGATCATGAGACTTTGCAATCGCCCTGCCCAGGTCACAGTCACGACCTAGAGTCTCGATCAAACCCGGAACGGTTCAGAGACGGTAACGCAGGCCCGCGATCGCTACGGCTGGCAAGGGTGAACCGAACCTACAGCGCGCTGGAACTGAACCTGCGAACCGCAGGGCGTGGAGAAGAGCAAGGGGTGCCGCGGCGCCCTGCGGTGAGGAGCAACCGAAATCATGGCGGTTTCCGTAACCCTGCCGTCCCTCGGAGAGAGTGTCACTGAGGGCACCGTCACCCGCTGGCTGAAGCACATAGGCGAGACGGTCCAGGCCGACAAACCCCTACTCGAAGTCTCCACCGACAAGGTCGGCACCGAGATCCCCTCCCCCGCCACGGGCGTGCTGCTGGAAATCACCATCGCTGAGGACGAGACGACCGAGGTCGGCGCCAGTCATTGGCGCGCCGGAGGCTGCTCCGGCGGCACCTGGTCCTTCCCCGTCCCGTGAGTATCAGGCTCCTGACCCGCACCGCAGGCGCCCGTCGCTCCTGATCCCGTGCCTACGGCTCAGCCCGGTGACCCCTCGCCCGTGCCCGTGGCGGCCCCCACCACACCGGCCCCGGTGCCTGCGCCTCAGCCCGCAGTGGCCCCCGCTGCCCCTGCCCCCAGCGGCGACGGTATGGGAGACGTGTATGTGACCCCGCTGGTACGGAAACTTGCCGCAGGGAACGACGTTGACCTTTCCTCCGTTCAGGGATCCGGCATCGGAGGTCGGATCAGGAAGCAGGATGTCCTCGCCACGGGACCTTTCGAGAATACATAGCTGCTCGAGTTGAGTCTTGCCGCAGAGAACGGCTGTCCGCCAGGCCACACGCAAGTGAACAGCCAGAGCGGCCTCAGCCGCTCCGTGCCCGGAAACATCCCCCAATATGACGTGCACAGTCGAATCCGCAGTCTGCACCACGTCATAGAAGTCACCGCTCAGAAGTGCGTGGGACCGCCCCGGCTCGTAACGTGAAGCCGCCGTGAAGTCGTCTCCACGCAGCACCGGTGCGGGAAGCAGACCCCGCTCCAATGAGGCATTCTCGCGAGCGATCAGCGCGTTGGCCTCTATCGTAGCCATGACCGTCTCCATATATTTTCGCTGCAGGGCAAGCCAAATAGCGCGGCAAAATTCTTTTGGGTCGACCCTTTCTCCGTCCCCGAATGTTCCGCCCTCCGTGGTTCGTACATCAGACAGGGGAGGCACCGGATGTGTGACACGAGGGAGCATGGGTGCATGGGGTGGCAGATCTCTGCGGGTTCTCCGTGCCGCCTCAAGCCGCGGCGGCTTGGCCGCCCCTCGGGAGCGAGTGGGCCGACGACCTGATGAGTGCCATTGTTTGCTCATGAGGTTCGGGGGCTGTGTGAGCCACCCACGGCCGCAAGCGCACGCTGCTGAAGCGGCTTGTAGCATGGTGGCGTCGGGGCCGGAAGGGACGACCATGCACGCTGGGGATGACGTTGACTCCCTTGACCAGGCGACGAGGGATTTCCTCGCAGCGCGCCCGCAGCTCTTCGGTATCGCGTACCGCATACTGGGCAGCTCTGTGGAAGCCGAGGACATCCTCCAGGAAGCGTGGCTGCGGTGGCAGAACGTCGACCGCACGAACATCCTCGAGCCGACAGCCTTCCTGACCACCGTCACCGCACGTCTGGCAATCAACTTTGCCCAGTCCGCCAGGGTGCGGCGGGAGTCTTACACCGGCCCGTGGCTTCCCGAGCCGGTCGATACCAGTCTGGACCCGCAACTGGGGGCGGAACGGGCTGAGGCACTCGAACTGGCGGTTCTCCTCCTCCTCGAGAGGCTGAACCCGGTGGAACGGGCCGCCTATGTCCTGAGGGAAGCCTTTGACTACCCCTACAAGCAGGTCGCAGACATCCTGGATACGAGTGAGGCCAATACCCGCCAGCTGGTTAGCCGTGCACGCAAGCACCTGGCCGCCGAGCGCAGAGAGCGGGTCAGCCCGGCTGATCACCGGCGCCTGCTGGAAGTCTTCCTCACCGCAGCACAGACGGGCAACCTCACAGTGCTCGAGGATGTTCTCGCTGCGGACGTCGTCAGCTACTCCGACGGCGGAGGGGCGGTGCGCGCATCGAAGATTCCGGTCATCGGACGTCCGCACGTCTCCAAGTATCTTGTTGCCTTCGCGCCGCGTTTCTGGTCCCACTCGCACATTCGGTGGGTCGAGGCCAATGGCCGGCTGGCCGTCCTTGTCTCGCACGGCGGGAACGCCGTGGCCTTGTTGTCCGTCGATGTGTCGGCGGAAGGGATCGACCGGGTCATGTGGGTGATGAATCCGGCCAAGCTATCGCCATATGTGGCGTCACTGGGCGGCTGAGCACCTCTCGAGATCGGCGGAGCCTGCGGCCTATGGGCGGAACGGCATGCTTGGCGGCAGGTCTCGCTGTTCTGCGGTTCTCACCCCCGCTCCCTTTGTGCGCCCGGGCCTGGCGTCCGACGCTCCGTTGTCGCCCGCAGCAACACTTCCCTCCCCGCTGCGTCGACGAGCGCGAGAAGGCACTGCCATCTCCCGACTGACCGACGTCACAAGGCCTGACATCGACTTGGTGGAGCTGCCACCGGTGCCGGCCCGCATATGCGCGGACCGCCATGGAGGTGCACGACCCGAGCGCGGCCAGGAACAGTTCCCCAGGTGTGGGTCCCCTATCGTGCTGATGGGTTCAGGTTTGTCTGCTGTCAGGATGTGAGGCCCGACAGAGATGGAGCGGGCAAGACGCCGGCCCTCACGAACGGATACGGTGCGTACGGACATCAGTCTGCCTCTCCTGGGAGGATCCACCGCTCGTGGCCGGTGATCACCAACGGGACGGCGAGCTCCGCCCGGATGCGGTGTCTCGCCAGTTACCAGTAAGACAGAGGTACTCATATCCGTGTGACAGTCTTTCCTCCTGTTGTGTCCTCAAGACGTCACCATCACTTGGCTTCGGAACCGGAGGACCTGAGCGTGTTGTCACACCTTCTGTGCTGCGCGTTCTGAGAGGGCGTTCGGTAGGGGATTCCCCCCAACTGTCCAGATCGCTCGGTGGCGGGAGGGACCTCGGCTCCATGATCTCGTAGCGGGAGCTGCTACCGAGGCTGTATTCACTATGTGGTGACTGAACGACGGGCGTATCCCTCGGATTTGAAGGACGACCAGTGGGAATTGCCTCGAGCCGTTACTGCTGGAGTGGCGGGCAGCGCGTGCCGAGGGCCGGGAGCCGACCACCGACCTTCGTGAGGTCGTGAACGCGATCCTCTATGTCGCGCGCACCGGCATCGCGTGGCGGTACCTGCCGCACGACCTGCCTCCTCACACAACGGTCTACGGCTACTTCCAGGCGTGGGAGGCGGACGGCACCGCCGAGGAGATCCACGACACGCTCCGTGAACAGTTACGGAAGAAGAAGGGCCGCCGGATCCTGCCCACGACTGCAGTGATCGACGCACAGTGAAGGCCTCGCCGAATGCGCCGGATGCCACGCACGGCGACCACCGGGGCATTTTGCCACTCCAAAGGCTGCTCGAAGTACTCGGCATTGATGGACCTGTAGTGCGCCCAGCGCTGCGGGAGGTCATCCTCGTAGAAGATGGCCTCCACCGGGCAGGCCAGCTCGCACGCATGGCAGTCGACGCACTCAGAAGGGTTGATGTAGAGCGTCCGCTCGCCCTCGTAGATGCAGTCCACCGGGCATTCCGTCACACAGGCCCTGTCCTTGATATCGGCGCAGGGCTGCGCAATGACATACGTCATCTTCTCCTCCTTTGTCGTCAGCGGAGACGATCACGGATGGGTTGACCACTGCAGCCCGTTCGGCTAGCCGTATGACCAGGAACCCATGATGTTGTGACAGTGGCCCATACGTGTACGTCGAGGGCTGCACGTCCGATCAGGCGCCTCACACTGCCGCCGACGTCACGATGGCTGAACGGCCATTGTCACAGGGTGCGCAGTCACGCTGTCTGATTGGTGACTCTCATAACATGGCTCGCAGCATGCGACACCCGAGATGAGGAACAACGTGTCCCCTGTAAATACCTTCGTAATCGTCGGAGGCGGCCTGGCCGCGGGCAAGGCAGCGGAGACGCTGCGGGAGCACGGCCACCGCGGCTCGCTCCTCATCATCGGCGACGAGCAGGAGCGACCCTACATCCGGCCGCCCCTCTCCAAGGGCTACCTGCTGGGCAAGGAGGAGCGCGACTCGATCTACGTGCACCCCGAGGACTGGTACACGGAGCACGACGTCGACCTGCTCCTGGGCACGAGCGTGAGGGCTGTCGATGCGCGGGCCAAGGAGGTGGAGCTGGACGACGGGCGTCGTGTGCCCTACGCCAAACTGCTCCTGGCGACCGGTTCGTCTCCGCGCCGTCTGTCCATTCCCGGCGCAGATCTCGCCAACGTTCTGTATCTGCGGCGCGTGGGAGACAGCGAAAGGCTCAAAGCCGCCTTCACCAAGGGGGCGAAGATCGTCGTCATCGGCGGCGGCTGGATCGGCCTCGAGACCGCCGCGGCCGCACGGATGGCGGGGGCGGAGGTGACGATGCTCGAACACTCGGAGCTGCCGCTGCTCAAGGTGCTCGGGCGCGAGGCGGCAGAAGTGTTCGCCGGCCTGCACAAGGATCATGGGGTGGATCTACGCCCCCGCGCGCAGGTCGAGAGCATCACCGGAACCGGCGGTCGCGTGGACGGGGTGACGCTCGCCGACGGCAGCCACCTGGCCGCGGACGCCGTGGTCGTGGGCATCGGCATCACACCCAACGTCCGACTTGCGGAGGAAGCGGGCCTGGACGTGCGGAACGGCATCGTCACCGACGAGCACCTGCGGACCTCGGTGGCCGACATCCATGCCGCGGGTGACGTCGCCAACGCCTACCACCCGCTGCTCGGCCATCACATCCGTGTCGAGCACTGGGCCAATGCACTGCACCAGCCACGCGCGGCCGCCCTGAGCATGCTCGGCGAGGACGCCGTCTATGACAGGCTGCCGTACTTCTACACGGATCAGTACGACCTCGGCATGGAGTACACGGGGTACACGGAGCCGGGCGGCTACGACCGTGTCATCTTCCGCGGCGAGGCCGCCGAACGGCGGTTCATCGCCTTCTGGATGTCGGGGAACCGCGTACTCGCGGGGATGAGCGTCAATGTGTGGGACGTCATCGATCCGATCCGTTCCTTGATCCTATCCGGGTCCGGCATCGACGACGTCCTCCTGGCCGATCCCAGTGTCCCCCTGGACAGCCTCCTCCCCTGACGCTTCGCCCACGTAGGTGAGGGGCGACGACTTCGCAGGCCGTCGTCACCCCTCACCCACGTACCAGCGCACGCATGCCGTGCCGGGCAGAGCGCCTGGCAGCACCGATGAAGGGAACCCGCGGCCCCGCCCGCCGCCGCGCCGCACATGTTCTTCGTCAACGGGCTTCCTGAGAAGGAAAGTCCGCGATCCCGGTGTCACAATTACCTCGATCGCCCGGTCGTACTCAATGACGACCAAGTCGATCGGAGTAATCGTGGCTATCACCGAACAGCGTATTTCTACCATGGTGCTGGTGATCGGTACCGGCGGATCCGGCCTGCGGGCGGCGATCGGGCTGGCCGAGGCCGGTATCGATGTCCTCGCCGTCGGCAAGCGCCCCAAGGAGGACGCCCACACGGCCCTCGCTGCTGGGGGAATCAACGCGGCCCTGGCCACGCTGGACCCCGAGGACAGCTGGCAGCAGCACGCCGCGGACACCCTCAAGGAGAGCTACCTGCTCGGCGATCCCCGTACCGCCGAGATCGTCGCCCAGGGCGCCGCCCTGGGCATCGACGATCTGGAGCGCTACGGCATGGCCTTCGCCAGGGAGGAGGACGGCCGCATCTCCCAGCGGTTCTTCGGCGCGCACAAGTTCCGCCGCACCGCCTTCGCCGGCGACTACACCGGCCTGGAGATCCAGCGCACGCTCATCAGGCGCGCAGGCCAGCTCGACATTCCCATGCTCGACAGCGTCTACATCACCCGTCTCCTGGTCCACGACGGTGCCGTGTTCGGGGCCTACGGCTTCGACCTCACGAACGGCACGCGCTACCTCATCCACGCCGACGCCGTCATTCTCGCGGCCGGCGGCCACACCCGCATCTGGCGCCGCACCTCCTCACGACGCGACGAGAACACCGGTGACTCGTTCCGGCTGGCCGTCGAGGCCGGGGCGCGCCTGCGCGACCCTGAGCTGGTCCAGTTCCACCCTTCCGGGATCATCGAACCGGAGAACGCGGCCGGCACCCTCGTCAGCGAAGCCGCACGCGGCGAGGGCGGCATCCTGCGCAACACGCTCGGCGAGCGATTCATGACCCGCTACGACCCCGAGCGCATGGAACTCTCCACCCGCGACCGCGTGGCCCTCGCCTCCTACACGGAAATCAAGGAAGGTCGCGGCACACCCAAGGGAGGAGTGTGGCTCGATGTCTCCCACCTCCCCCGGCAGACGATCATGACCCGGCTCCCCCGGGTCTACCAGACGCTTCTGGACCTGCAGATGCTGGACATCACCCGCGAGCCGATCGAGATCGCGCCCACTGCGCACTACTCGATGGGCGGGGTCTGGGTCCGGCCCGAGGACCACAGCACCGACGTCCGGGGCCTTTATGCCATCGGTGAGGCGGCCAGCGGGCTGCACGGCGCCAACCGCCTCGGCGGCAACAGCCTCATCGAGCTGCTCGTCTACGGCCGCATCACCGGACAAGCAGCAGCCGCCTACTCTGAGTCGCTGACTGCGCAACCGCGGTCGGCATCAGCGGTGGCCGAGGCCCGTGCGGAGGTCGACGACCTGCTCACCGCGGACGGACCGGAGAACGTCCGGGCACTGCAGCGCGCCATCCGTAACACCATGACCGAGCACGCGGGCGTCGTACGCGACGAGGAAGGGCTGCGCGCCGGGCTTGCGGAACTCGCTGTGATCGAGGGGCGGATGGAGGACGTCGGCATCCATCCCGACATCGCCGGCTATCAGGATCTCGCCCACGCCTTCGACCTCAAGGCTGCCGCCCTGGCCGCACGGGCCACACTCGAAGCGGCACTCGAGCGCCGTGAGACCCGCGGCTGCCACAACCGCAGCGACTACCCGGACATGGACCCCGCACTGCAGGTCAACCTCGTGTGGTCCCCGACGACAGATATCACACGCGAGAGCATTCCGGCCATCCCGGACGAGATTTCCTCCCTGATGGAAGAGGTCTCGACCGAAGGAAAGCTTGCCGAGTAGTCTGCGCGGGTTTCCCTTCCAGCACAGCGTGCCCAGCGCATGCTTGCACACGCACATGAGGGAGGCGTCAGGTGAGCTGCACGGTGCAGCACCGTGGCGCGCCCCAGGGCTCGCCCGTCCTTGTCGAGAGAGATCTCCGAACACACCTGGGCGCCCCTGTCACAAATACAGTCACCATCCTGTCATCCCATGCAGACAACAATGACCGGTGCAGGCGAGCAGCTCATCTCATAGCGCCCGATGTACATGAAGTATCTCCGAAAGGATCCCAGTCATGAAGGTTGTAGTGATCGGCGGAACCGGCCTCATCGGCTCGAAGGTGGTCGGCAAGCTCAACGAACACGGCCACGAGGCGGTGCCGGCCGCACCCAACACCGGCGTCAACACACTGACGGGTGAGGGCCTGACGGAGATCCTGCAGGGTGCTTCGGTCGTGGTCGACGTGTCGAACTCCCCCTCGTTCGAGGCCGACGCCGTCATGGAGTTCTTCCGCACGTCGACCACCAACCTCCTCAGGGCGGAGGCGGAGGCCGGTGTGACCCACCATGTCGCGCTCTCCATCGTGGGCACCGACCGGCTCGAGGAGAACGATTACTTCCGCGCTAAGCTGGCGCAGGAGGAGCTCATCAAGGCATCAGGGGTCCCGTACTCCATCGTCCACGCCACGCAGTTCTTCGAGTTCGTGAAGGGCATCGCGGACTCGGCGACCGAGGGCGACATCGTGCGTGTCCCCGCCGCAAAGATCCAGCCCATGTACTCCGACGACGTGGCCGCCGCCGTGGCCCGCACGGCCGTCGGCACGCCCCTCAACGGCGGGATGGAGGTTTGCGGCCCCGATGCGTTCCAGTTCGACGAATTCATCCGCAAGGGCCTCGCCGCCGAAAACGACCCTCGTACCGTCGTGGCGGACCCTCACGCCCGGTACTTCGGGTCCGAGATCGAGGAGACCAGTCTCCTTCCCGGCCCCGACGCGCACATCGCTGAGACCCGCTTCACCGACTGGCTCGCGCAGAAGCAGTAAGTCCTCGGGGTGGCAATGCCCCACCGGCAGGACCACCGTCGCGCCTCAGCCGAGGGCTCACTCGCAGACGGCAGAGTGAGCCCTCCGGCCGAGGGCTCACTCTGCCGTCTGCGCACAGCAGGTCCCATGCGTTGGGGCTTCGATGCCAATGACCGGCACGGCTTCAGAGCCAGCAGGAACCCTGAATTCGACTGCGGCTCCCGGCATTTGTCCACCTCACCTCCACAGCACCAAGGATGCGGCTCGGCATGCTCAAGAACCGAAGGGAAGCCACTCTGTCCGGCATCAACCCCATGCAGGAACAGGTTCGCCAGGACGGGCGACACCGCAGAACCCTGCGGCGTGCCCTCCACCCGTTCAGTGGTGGACCCATCAGGCAGCCGCAGCCCAGCGGCCAGCCACCGCTTGACATACAGCACCACCCAACCGGCGTCGGTGTGCGCCTCGACCGCGTCTACGACCTTGTCCCACGGGACGGTGTCGAAGAACTTCCGGATGTCGAACTCGACCACCCAGTCGAACCGCCAACACCGCTCCCGGCAGGTCCTGACCGCATCCAACGCCGACTTGCCCGGCCGATACCCGAAGGAATCCGGGTGGAACACCTGCTCCACCCGTTCCGCCAGGTGCCCGGCCACCACCGTCTGCGCGACCCTGTCGGCGACAGTAGGCACCCCCAAAACCCTGGTGCCACCCCCGCCCTTGGGGATCGGCACCGCTTTGACATCTGGCGGGAAGTACGTGCCCGAAGACATCCGGTTCCAGACCTTGGACAAGTTGTTCTTCAGGTCCTTCTCGAACACCTCGATCGACACACCATCCACGCCGGATGAGCCCTTGTTCCCTCTCACCTTCACCCAGGCGTCCCACACCTCCTGTCTGGAGATGCCGAACGGCTTGGCCGAGGCTTTCAACTCGTCCATCCCGCTCCTCCCGGAGAACTTCCGGTTGACAGAACACACCAGTCACGAACGACCCGGCCCCTTCGCTCCACCCCGATTACCGAGGCTTCCCCACTACTACGGGCCGGTCCGCCGGCGCGCCGCGCAACGGTACTCAGCACCCGGCCGGAGCGCTTCCGCACCGGGCTCTCCCTATCGCCCCGGCCGCTGAGCCAAGGCAGTATCGCGACACGCCTTCCCACGTTCCGCACGGAAGCCGCAGACCAGGCTCGCGCCGCCTTCATGCCGGACACCGCCTGGTCAATACGCGGTCACCCGCCAGGCTTGTCCCGGGATCCTGAAGACACCCCGGTTTGGATGTCATCTACTACTTACGACACGTCATCAGCGGTTCACTCGCGTTCGCCTTCCCGGTCCCCACCTGACGCCTGGTCAGCGCCTTTTCCCCGGACGCTCACCACGACGGTCTTCAACCAACGCAGCTCGGGGCGGTTTGGCGCCTCCCACCGCAGGGCGACGCCGAAGGGCCACAAAACCTTCATCTTCCGCACAGCACCACATCAAGCAGGGCCTATACCTACATCAACCTCACTCTCAGCGTTCGTGGCACACCTCCAGCTGTAGATCGTGATCTTGATGGACTTCGGCAGGATCTCCCGGGACATCGTGTGGGGGTGTGACGGCCTGAGCGGGCATCATGCACAGGTGAGCATCATCATCAAGTTCTTCATCGCCCCTGACGCTCAGTGGCGGGCATTGTCGATCGCGGGCCGGTCGGCGTCTTCGACTCGCTGGCCTGCGGAAACTTCGATGCTTCCGAGGCGGTGGTTGAGTGGGAGAGCCTGCTGACTGGGCAGAGCTTCGAGGCGCTCGTCGCGTCCGATGAGCCGCGCATGGTTGCTGACCCAGAGGATGGGGACGGCTCCCTGCTGTTTGTTGCCTCGGGTGCGCTTCAAGGAGCGCTGGCCGGTGCTTCGGCCTCTCGCCTTGCCGAGGTCGGCGAGCTGTGGATCCAGGAACGGGCCGCCGAGGGCGAGGTGTTCGACTCGGAGATGGTGCGGGAACTCCTGGGTGATCTGGCGGACCTGGCCCGTGCCGCCGAGGGGCGGGGTCACGGCCTGTACTGCTGGATGGCCTAGCATCCCGGCCCGCCGCGGTGCGGTCCCGCGATCTGGACCGGGAACGAGACGGTTGCGGCCACCGGTGATCATCGTGGTTTGTGAAGACAACAATAGATCAAGCGGTGGCCGCAGGTCACAGCGTAGACCCGGTCCACTGGCAGGACGTATTCGAGGGCCTGATGAGCCGGATCGCGGGTCGTTTCGCGCGGGTGGAGCCCCGTCGCCGGGTCCGGCGGTTGGTGCTCGGACTCCTGTCGGACCTGCCTCGCAAGAACTGCTGGACGATCGCCGAGTGGGCTGGGGAGTCCACCCCGGACGCCATGCAGCACCTGCTCAGCCGGGCCAAGTGGGACGCCGACGCGGTCCGTGATGACGTGCGGGGCTACGTGGTGGCACCTGCACGACGAGCGGGCGGTGCTGGTGGTCGACGAGACCGGCGACGTAAAGAAGGGCACCGCCACGGTCGGTGTCCAGCGCCAGTACACCGGCACTGCCGGCAGGATCGAGAACGCCCAAGTTGCTGTCTACCTGGTTTACGCCGGTCAGCGAGGGCACGCCGCAGTGGACCGGGAGTTGTACGTCCCGCGCTCCTGGACCGCCGACCCCGACCGCTGCCGGGCCGCCGGGCTCGACGAGGAGACCGCTTTCGCCACCAAGCCGGAACTGGCTGCGCGGATGGTCGCCCGGTTCCTGGACGCCGGACAGCGGGCCGGGTGGGTTGCGGGCGACGAGGTCTACGGCGGCAACCCGAAACTTCGCACGGTGCTGGAGGAACGCGACACCGGCTACGTTCTCGCGGTGGCCTGCTCGTACGAAGCCGCAACCAGAGCCGGCAAGTTCCGCGCCGACACCCTGGCCAAGAAGGTCCCCAAGCGGGCTTGGCAGAAGCTGTCGGCGGGGACCGGAGCGAAGGGCCACCGCTTCTACGACTGGGCCGTCATCGACCTCGCCTACTACCGCTGCTTGGCATACGGGGCGATTCTCCTGTCGGGCCCTCTCAGGCTAACCCCGCAGAACGGAGCGTCTCACCCGAGGCTGACAGAGAGGGCGTTGGGTCACCCTCGCCATGCTCGCCCACGCCTTCCTCGCCGTCGTCCGAGCCGATGACCATGCCCGCCAACCGGCACCGAACGGCCTCATACCCCTCACCTGCAACGAGATCCAGCGCCTGCCCATCACTCTCGTCTCAGGCCCGTCCACGATGCCGCCCATCGGCTCGGCTGGTCCGACTGGCGACGCCGCCACCAGGCCCGATCCCAGGCCAGCCACTACCGGCGGCAAGCCGCTCAAGCGTGAAGATCACGATCTACAGCTGGAGTATTAGCTAGATCATTTCGCTGAGAAAAACGCGAGTGCTCGGAGTACGTTGCTGACGCAGCAACGCGGGCGTCGCCTGCTGAGGTGACACCCTGCTGGCTTAGTGCTGACCGCGGTTTTTTCCCGGTATGTGTCACACATTGGCGAGCTCATCGGTCTTGAGTACTAAAGCAGCCAACCTCTCTGATCCAAAGGAGTGCGCCATGAGCGATGTCGTTCTTGAGCCTGCCGCCCAGGCCTTTGCGGACGCGACGGCGAAGCCGCCGCTGCTGCACGAGCTTGGCGTCGAGGGCGCCCGCAAGCTTCTCGACGACGTACAGTCCGAGCCCATCGAAAAGCTCGATGTCGACGAGAAGTGGATTACCGTGCCCGCCCAGGTCGGCGACGTAAAGGTACGCATCCTGAAGCCGGTCGGCACGGAGGGCATCCTGCCCGTCATCATGTACGTGCACGGCGGCGGCTGGATTCTGGGCAACGCCGGCACCCACGACCGTCTGGTGCGCGAGCTGACCGTCGGCGCCAGGGCTGCTCTGGTCTTCGTCGAATACGACCGCTCCCCGGAGGCCAAGTACCCCGTTGCCATCGAGCAGGCCTACGCCACCGCTCGATGGATCACCATCAAGGGCCCCAACGAAGGCCTGGACGCATCCCGCCTGGTCGTGGCCGGTGACTCCGTCGGCGGCAACATGGCCGCGGCGCTCACCCACATGGCCAAGCAGCGCGGCGACGTGACCTTCCTGCACCAGTCGCTGTACTACCCCGTCACGGACGCCGCCCAGGACACCGAGAGCTACCGCGAGTTCGCCCACGGTCCGCACCTGACGGCGAAGGCCATGGAGTGGTTCTGGAACGCCTACACCACCGACCCCTCCCAACGCGCCGAGGTCACCGCCTCGCCGCTACGTGCCAGCCTAGAGGAGCTCGAGGGCCTGCCGCCGGCCTTCATCGCCGTCGACGAGAACGACGTGCTGCGCGACGAGGGCGAGGCCTACGCCCGCAAGCTCACACAGGCCGGCGTGCCGACCACGAGCGTCCGCTACAACGGCACCCTGCACGACTTCATGATGCTGAACCCGGTGAGGTCCACCCAGGCGGCCACCGTCGCCGTCGAGCAGGCCGTCCACGTCCTCCGCAAGGCCCTCGGCACCAACTGACGCACCATCGCAATCGGTGCAGTCCGCGCTCGGGAATCCCACACCCTCGTACGGCTTCGGGCGGCAGGCTCTACGCCACCTGCACTGCAGGACGTTGTGTTCACGCGAACACGCTGACACTGTGCGAAACCGTCTCCCCCGCATGCGGGCCATTGAGCCTTTTCCAACCTGGTCGCGGTGACGGGGTGGTTGGTGGGCTGTACGAACAGGCGAAGCTCCTGGTAGACGGGTTCACGGCCAAGATCACCCGTGTCTGCCAGGAGCTTCGTGCGCTTGTCTACCCGTCGGCCATCGATCTGTCCACCGCGAGCCTGCGGCACCTCGCCCACGAACTGTCCGCCCACCGGCACGGGCTCGGTACGCGGTGGCGGCGGCTCACGCCGGGCGGCCAGGCCCTGCTGGTCCTTGCGCATCTGCGCTGCGGGGACACCTGCGCCCAGCTGGCCGCAGGGTTCGGCATCGGGATCGCCACCGTCCACCGCTACGTCCGCGAAGCGATACAGACTCTTGCCGCGCTCGCTCCCACACCGTGGCCCCCGTCCCGCCCCGAACCCCCGAGGCACCCGCGACCGTCCGACGGGTCGACCCCGCCCTGACCACGCTGCTTACCGAACCAGCCCTGACCGGCACGCCACGGCCCGCCTTCGAACGCCTGGTGGCGGTCTCGGAGCCGTAAGTCCTGGCGTCACCGCCTTGAGGAAGCGGACGTCTTCCACGTGATGGCGACCCGCTGCAACGACACCGTCGTCACCCGCCAGCGCTTCGGCCACCGCATCGATGACCTGATCGCAGATCTGCCGCGGCAGAAGTGGAAGCGCCGCTCCTGCGGAGCCGGAGCCCACGGCCGACGGATCTACGACTGGGCCCGCGTGGAGGTCAGGCCCTGGCACCCGTCCGTGCCGCCGGCATCGGATCCTGGCCCGCCGCAGCCTCACCGCCCCGCACGAGATCGCCTACGCCCCCGCCGAGACCACCCTCGACGACCTCATCGCCGTCGCCGGCACCCGTTGGGCCATCGAATAATGTTTCCAGAGCGCCAAGGGCGAATGCGGCCTCGACCACTACCAGGTCGCCGCCACCAGGGCTGGTACCGGCACATCACGCTCGCGATGGCCGCCCACGCCTTCCTCACCGTCACCAGGGCCGGGGAACTCACCACAGGGAAAGAAAGGGATCAGCCGGGCTCGTCCCGCTCAGCCTCCCCCCAACTCCGACGCCTGATCACCCGCCTCACCCGGCACGCCCACCACAACATCGAGCTCGTCCTGCACTGGTCCCACTGGCGCCACCGACGACAGCACCAAGCCCGCCACAGCACTACAAACGACGAGGCCCACAGCCCATAGAGCCGTGGCACGGTCACCTCAAACGCAGTTGCAGTACCTAGGGCGTGTTGCGAAAGTGCTGGTCACAGCCACTCGTTGATGGCTGCGACGAGGACGGTGGCTTCGTAGCAGACGGCGAGTTTGTCATATCTCGTGGCGACGGCCCGGTGACGTTTGAGGCGGTTGATCCCGCACTCGACCGCGTGGCGTTCGCCGTAGTCGGTCTTTTCGAACTTCGGCGGCCGGCCGCCGCGGGAACCAAGCTTCCTGCGGTTGCGGATCTGGTCCTTCTTCTCCGGGATGGTGCAGCGGATCTCGCGTCTGCGCAGGTAGGCGCGGTTCTTCCGGGAGCCGTACGCCTTGTCGGCACGGACTTTGTCGGGTCGTTTGCGGGGACGCCCCAACCCCTTGCGGGGTACCCAGATGCCCTCAAGCACCGGCTCGAACTGTGGAGAATCGCCGCGCTGCCCGGCCGTGATCACGATGGACATGGGTTTTTGCCCCTGTTCGACCGCGAGGTGAATCTTGGTGGTCAGCCCGCCGCGTGAGCGCCCGAGCCCGTGGTCGTCCGGCTCGGTCTCGACACCTCCGGGCGGCCCTTCTGTGGAGATCCCCTTTTCCACCGCCCCGGCGGCGTGCTGATGGGCTCGGCACACCGTTGAGTCGACACTCACATCCCAGGTGATCAGGTCCTTCGCGTCGGCCTGGGCCTGCAGTTCGGTGAAGATCCGCTTCCAGGTGCCGTCCCGCTGCCAGCGCCGGAACAGATCGTAGACCCGGTCCCACGGCCCGTACCGCTCGGGCACATCCCGCCACGGCGTGCCGGCCCGGGTCCGCCACCGTATGCCGTTGATCAGCTGCCGCCTGGGCCATATGAGCGGTCGGCCGGACTTCCTGCCCTTCGGCAAGAGCGGCTCCAGCCGTACCCACTGTTCTCCTTTCGCAACAGGCCCTAGGGCAGGGGTTCGTGAACTGCTGTCCTTATGACCAGCCACCCAGCGAAGGTGTGACATACCGTGATGGGTGTCGACCCCATCACATGTATGGTGGTGTGCCGGTGAGCCGCGGCTGCACGAAAGTGTCGGCCACAGTGCCGTCCCGGATCTGATGCTCCTCCCGATCCCGCCCGAGAGCGGAGCATGTCATGGGCGAAACAGTCCCGACCGTGACATTTCGGCCTGGAGAGCACAGCTGAGAACGTCGCGCAGAGCCGGGCTCTTGCATCCGTTCGGTTCCTGCTCAACCGGCCTACCGTCAGCAAACCGTTAACCGAAACGTCACGAGAAGAGGATGCATCCTGTGAGCAACATGGAGACACACCCCGCCGAGCTGGCGTATGCAAGCGAGGACCTCCCTGAGCAGGGTATCGAGATCCTCACCGCGCGGAAGGTACCACTCGGAGGCCCACGCGCCATGACCGTGCGACGCACATTGCCTCAGCGGGCACGAACGCTTATCGGCGCCTGGTGCTTCGCTGATCACTACGGCCCTGACGATGTGTCCCTGACCGGCGGCATGAGTGTGGCGCCCCACCCACACACCGGATTGCAGACGGTGAGCTGGCTGTTCAGCGGCGAGATCGAGCATCGCGACAGCCTCGGCAACCATGCATTCGTCAGGCCCGGTGAACTAAACCTCATGACGGGCGGCTTCGGAATCAGCCACTCCGAGGTGTCAACGCAACGGACCACGCTGTTGCACGGCTTGCAACTGTGGGTTGCTCTCCCCCAGGCGCATCGCCATACAGCGCGGAACTTCCAGCACTACATACCCGGCCCTGTACCCTTGGACGGCGGCGAGGCACGAGTGTTTCTTGGCTCTCTCGCGGGTGACACATCCCCCGTTCCCACCTTCACTCCTCTGCTCGGTGCGGAACTTTCGATCGAGCCGGACACCACGGTGTATCTCTCGGTCAACGAGGAGTTCGAGCACGGTGTCATCGTTGACAGCGGCAAGGTGTACATGAACGGAACATCCCTCAGAGCAGCCGAACTCGGCTACGCCGCATCCGGACTTACGACTCTCACCCTGACCAACGCATCCACGCAGCAGGCGCGGGGGGTACTCCTGGGCGGGCCGCCATTCCAGGAAGAAATCGTCATGTTGTGGAACTTCATCGGCCGCACGCACGAGGACATCCTCCAGGCCCGGGACGCCTGGCAGAGCGGATCTGACAGGTTCGGCCGGGTCGAGGGGTACACCGGAGATCGTCTCCCCGCGCCGGCACTGCCCAATGCCACCATTGCACCGCGAAGGAACCCGGCCTCCTAGGCTGGCGATCACCGGGCCGACCGGCTGCTGCCGTCGCTACAGCACAATCCTAGTTTGCGACGGGGTCGGCACATACAGTGTGATCACCCCATCAGCCGATCCGCGTCGTTTCGGCCGACGCACGAGTTTGACTTAGCTGGCCGATGCGTGAAATCACACGGCCAAGGCCAGCTGCCACCCGCGAGACTAAGAGGGTGTTCGATACCGATTCAGGCTGCCGCGGGCGGTTTCGGGCGGAGATGTTGCCCGACTTTGTTCGGGCTGGCGGTCAGCCGGGTGGCTCATGGAGTTGACCATGGCCCAGTGGATCACTGACCGGGACCGGGTCGGCAGTGCCCCGTAGTCGCGGTGCAGACGCCGGTACCGGCTCATGATCCCGAAAGTCTGCTCCACGCGCCATCGGACCTTCGAAGCCACCGTCCTCGTCGCAGCCATCAACGAGTGGCTGTGACCAGCACTTTCGCAACAAGCCCTAGGGCATAACGGGTAATCGACGTTAACCAAATGCCCTCTGAGGTCAGGACCGTGGCCCCGCATGGCCGTAGGTCGCTCGGGTGTCTGCGGTACACCTTGGTCGACCAATGTCACAAGTTCTACGTCTGTCCGGTCTGATTGTCGAACCCACGGAGAAAGAAAAGACGTGATAGACGAGGACTTCATCGTCGCCTGCTGCACGGCGTGCCCCAAGCACCGAGACGTGGAATGAAGCATCCTGCCGACGAGGCGCCGGGTCTGATTCAGCCTTCGTGCACGCACCGGTCATCTGGATGACTGCCGCGGGGGCTGCGTTGTGTGGTGCCGTTGCGAGAGGGAGGATGGCGTATGGAACCGACCGATGACGGGGTGCCGATCGCGGAGCTGCTCGATGAGCGTCGGCATCTGCTGGATGTCGCCTACTGGATGCTGGGCGCCAGCAGTGAGGCCGAGGGCGTCATTGATGAGACCTACCGGCGGTGGTACGGGCTGTCCGATCCGGTGCGGGCGCAGATCGCGGCGCCCCGTTCCTGGCTTGCGAAGGTCGCCGGCGGCATCTGTCTGGCCCGGCTGGCCCTGCCCGGCCGGGGGGAGGCCCGTGCAGGCGAGGAGCCTTACAACACTCTGGAGGAGGAGATCAGTGAGGTTCTGCTGAGTGCGCTGGACTCCCTGTCTCCGGCCGATCGGGCGGCGTTGGTGCTCAATGATGTCTTCGGGGTGGCGCCGGGTGCGGTCGCCGGCATCGTGGGGCAGCCGGAGCCGGAGTACACCGAGCTGGCCGACCGCGCGCGCCGCAGTCTTCGGGCCCGGCGCTGGCGGCCCACGACGCCGCAGCAGCATGATGCGGTGGCCCGTGCCGTCCGCCAGGCGTGCGTGACGGAGGACGCGGTGCTCCTGGCGTCTTTGTTGGCGCCCGATGCCACGGCCTTCTACGACGGCGGCGGCAAGGTCCGGGCCCTGGTCAAGCCGGTGCACGGCAACAAGCAAGTCGCCCGCAGCCTGCTGACACTGCTGGCTCGGCGCCAGCGCACCACACTGCACACCCGGTCCGTCAACGGACGGACCGGCCTCGTGGTGTGCTACGACCACCAGGTGGCCGCGGTCATCGGCCTCGACACCGCCGCCCACCATGTCATGCAGGTCTGGGTCATCCTCAACCCCGACAAACTCCGCACCTGGAACCAACCCAGCGCAACATGCTGCCCCTGAGCTATGCAGCACACCACCATGGATGGCGAACCCCCGCGGAGGGTCTGCGCCCGGCCAGAGCCACTTTTGCGTGAACGCCGACAACCGGTCAGGCAAGTGAGCGCAGCGGTGCCTGCTGACCGTGCAGCGTGCCACTGTCTGTTTCTCGGGCGGGGACTCCACGCTGAGCTGGCTGACCGAACATCGTGTGTCTGCGCCGGGCAGCCCCTGTCACCTCGGGAAAGAGAGCGAGATGGGGTGTCGTCGCCGCGCCCGGCGGGGTGGGTGTCGACAGACAGGGCCAGGAGCGTTTCCGTGGGAGACGATGCTTATCGCCACGGCGGCGGTAGGCCGACACTGTTGGTGCCACCCGTGCCCCTGCGATAAGGACGCCGGTGATGATGGCTTTTCGCGGCTACGGTCCCTGGCGCGGACCCGCATGGTGAAGCCTTGCCTCTGGATCTTCAGCGAGGACACTCATCCACGTCGTGGCTACGGCGGGGCATCCTTCAGAGCGCCGAGTGCCGACGTGGAGCGAGCGCGCGATTCGAAGAACGTGGCGATCTTGCTCGGGTTGAACACCCACATCAGCTTGTCAATGCCCTCTTGCGAGGCCGCTATCGTCAGGAAGGTCGTGGGCCGCCCGTCCCGGTGGATCATCACTGCGGAACGTCCATTGGCCTGGACACCCCGGACGTCCACCCCGCGCCAGAACTGCGGAGTGGTAACCATGTTCGCCACGCGTGCGCGGCCCCGAACCGGGATGCGAGCGGCGCCTCGAATGCCGTTGCCGTCGGACAGACTGACGGCATCCGGCGTGAGGAGAGCCTCCAGCGAGGCAACATTTCCCGTTCGCGCCGCCGAGACGAAGGCTTCGAGGAGCCGTCGGTGCTCCGCCGCGTCCACGGTCACCCGCCGCTCGGCCGAGAGGTGTTTACGGGCCCGGCTCACGATCTGCCGCACGTTGACAAGACTGAGTTGAAGAATTTCAGCGATCTCGGCATAGGCGTAGTCGAACGCCTCTCGCAGGACGTATGGCCCGCTCGGTGGGATTCAGCTTCTCCAGCACGAGGAGCAGAGCCAGCTCCAGAGCCTCCGCCCGCTGAGCGCCCGCCTCCGGTCGGTGCTCGTGTCAATGGGCTCGGGCAGCCACGGACCGATGTAGGTTTCGCGGCGCGCACGGGCAGACTGAGCCACATTGATGGCCAGCCGGGTGGTGGCACTCGACAGAAATGCCACGGGACTGACCACTGTCGAGCGATCAGCCTTCTGCCAACGCAGCCACACTTCCTGAACCACATCTTCGGCCTCGACTGCGCTTCCGAGCACGCGGTACGCGATGCCGAACAGACGTGGACGGAGCTCCACGAAGACAGAAACAGCCTGGTCCAGAGAACTTCCCGTGGGGGGCATCGAGATGCATGATCCTAATGTTTCCGTTCCTCGTGCTGTTCAGTGGCGCGATCATGTCGCCGCGTGATGGGCCGCTCCTGGACAAGGGCGTCCCGGCCACCATGTGCTCCAGGGCTGCCGCAAAAGTTGTGGTCACTGAGAGTTGCGGCTGCTCCAATCGCGTCTGCTTCATTGACCGGGCCCACCTGCGTTCTGTGACAGATTGCATGCCAAGTTGTCAGGTGTTCGGAGCGGTGACGCCGCAGTGCGCGCAAGGTGTCATCCCACGCTCACCACCTTCCGCGAAAGGGTAAAAATATGGGCATAAGAGTCTCTTCACTGACACGGCGTCAATCGATGGTCTACGTTGCGCAAGGCCTGCTCAAAGCAGTGGTATGGCGCCACTCACTGGCTGCGGGGAAGGTTCACAACACCAGGAGCTGCCTGCCGCCCTCCACGGCACCCCACGCGCCTGTTACTGCAACCCCATCTGGGGTGTGTGGCCTCGGCGGCGGTAGTGGCAGCGGCTGGCTCTGGCCTGGCTGGTACGTCGGTAGCGCGAGCAGTGCAGGCGGCGCTCGTTGCTGAGGCAGAGGGGTGGGACGATGACGCGCCCGATGAACCGGCGGATTTCCGGAACGCTGAGAGGTATGACGTCGTGTTCCCCGCATCGGCTGCCCTCGTGGCTTCTTGGCATGGACGGCTTGGCATGGACGGCGGGTGGTCCGGGCCGCACTCGCCCTTGGCGATCTGGAAGCACTCCTCCACCTGTCATCGCGCCTCCGCGGTCGTGACCAGGTCCCTCAGGCGCGAGGTGACAGGTCCGTAGCAGACGTCGCCCCGGACGCGAGCCCGCATTTCATTTCAAACGATACTGTATCGAATGAATTGATAGCTGGTAGTGTGCGCTCATGACCGCCGACGTTCCTCACCAAACCACCGCCTCGCGTGCGACCGACCGCCCCGGGGATGCCTCGCCTTTCGCTCTCGGCTTGCTGCTGCGCCAGGCGCACTGGCGCGCGGCCGCGCTGATGACGGAGGCTCTTCGGCCGCTCGGCATCGAGTTGCGGCATTTTGCCGTGCTGATCGTGCTGGTCGACCGCGGGTCCACGGTGCAGCGGGACTTGGCGGCGGCGACGGGGTCGGACAAGGCGGGAATCATGCGGGTCGTGGACGACCTGGAGCGTAAGGGACTGGCCGTACGCAAGGCCGTTCCGGGGGACCGGCGGGTGCGGGCAGTGGAGATCACGCCTGAGGGCATCGAGCTTTTCGATGCAGCTCATGTGGCGGCGGCGCCGCTGGCTGAGCGTCTGGTTGCCGAACTGGGGCCCGGCGAGCCCGAGCAGCTGACGGATCTGCTGACCCGGTTTGCCTATCCCGCAGGCGGTGAGGCGTAAGCGCGCCCGCACGACGGTTGCCTGCCGCGTGGGGCGCGCTTCGTCTCATGCGGCTTTCGCGGCGAAACCCGGCCTTAAGAGCTGCGGCCATCGTCGCTACGCGCCAGCCCTGGCCGCGGGCGGCGGTCAGAGCTTCGTCGCCGACGGGGACCGAGCCGTCCACACGGCTACCGCGCGGCACACCTGGCCGCGGTGCGCTCTTCACCCTCGCACGCATCGCCGTCGTCTCCATGCGCGGCCCGCTGGCAGGCCGCACGCCTCGGCCGCCCCCAGCGCCCTGGGTTACGCGGTGAGGCGCTCCGCGAGTTCCTTAGCTCGTGGAGGCACTCGAAGTACGCGATCTCCGGCTGGTAGCCGGCCTCGACCAGGGTCTCGAAGCCCGCCTCGACGAGCGCCGAGGCACCGCTGCAGAGGACGGCCTGCTCGCCGAAGAGGTCGGTCTCGGTCTCCTCGGTGAAGGTCGTCTGGATGACGCCGGCGCGGGTGCCGCCGATGGCCTCGGTGCAGGAGAGGGCCAGGGCGAAGGCGTTGCCGGTCGCGTCCTGCTCGACGGCGGCGAACACCGGGACGCCGCCGCCCTCCTCGTACTGGCGGCGCACCGCAGCGCCCGGTGCGCGGCTGTCACAGCTCCCTCAGCTGTTCGGTCAATTCGAGTGTGGCTTGCGCGATGTCCGATACAAGCCCCGCAGAGAGGAATGGAGCAAGCATGCCAAGAGCCCAGGACCACCGATGCATCCGCGCGATACGTGATCACGGGCGGCCTGGCAGGCCTGGCATCCGCATCTCTCGATCCCAGGCGTCGGCCACAGCCGCCCGAAGACTGTGAGCCGAAGAAGGACGCATGATGCCCCGAAACCCTGAAAAGCACTCCGATCTTGCCACCGCCAGTGTGTCTCTGGCAGCCGAGGCTGCCCTGCTCGAGGCTCGTCTGCGCATGCTTCGAGAGGCACTCGACACTGTCAACTCGCGCATCAAGGCGGTGTCCGACACACTGCACCAGCTGCGCCGCTCGGCATCCCCCGCCGACGCGGCGGACCGTGAGGACCACGGCGGTTCGTCCGGCCGGGACGATGCCGCCACAACGGCCGGAACGCCCACGGGTCGGGCGGCGAGCACCACGCTCGCGCCGGCCTCGACCGCGGCCTGGGCGTAGTCGTGCCCGTCGACATGCTCACCTGCGAAGGCGACGAACAGACCGCCCTGGCCGACCCGGCGGGAGTCCACCACCACGGGCCCGTCGACGACTACGTCTCGGTCAGGCGCGTCGTGCAGCTCCCCGCATGCTGCCTCGGTGATCTGGGCCAAGCTCATCGGCAGCGTGGGCAGCCTCCCTCCCGTATGACGTGCGGGTGCCTTGAACCTATCCCGTTTCATGAGTCACTTCTCGCAGGCGGGAGACCCCAGTACGCCGAGCCCTCTGAAGCTGCCATGGCTGCGGGGCGATGTTTCGGGATGCCCGGTCGTACCCGCCAACACGCCTGGGTGGCAAGGCAGTCTGGGCGGACCTCGCCCTTGCGCCGTAGGGCGCAGGTGATCCAGCGGCCCCCGTAGGCGGCTCGACTACCGGCAGACGGGATCGCTCCCGGAGGCCTTCTCGCGCAAGTGGTCGATCACCTGATCGACCACGTTCGGGGACAGTCGATACAAACACGCTGGCGGCCTTGAGGATCTCCCACGAAACCGGGATCAGCTTACTTGCCAGAGAGGATTCGTGGCCCTGGAACACCACCACAGACCAGGACAGAGAGGTGGCGGAGGCTCGTGGCGAACGCGGCAACGAAATCAGACCTGGATCCCTTTCGCGCCGGCTACAGGCGAGTCGGACAGGTCTCGGCCGCACGGGAATAGACGAATGCATCTATCCCGCGAAGGCCAGCAATGTGTCCGTCGTCGGCCTTCTCTACTTCTGGGCTTCGGCCGATGACCGCCGCCCAATGCCTCGACAGAGTCGACGGGGGTGACCGGCCTCAGCGGTGGGGCATGGCGTAAGAGCCGCCGTCCTGGTGCGTCACTCCGACGGCGGACAACGACATCCCGGCCGTCGCCCCCCGTCGCATCCGGTAGTGAAGTTGCGCCTCGCGTCGTCCTTCGACAGATCATGACCGGCCATCGGCCCATCCGCTAAGGAGCACACTGATGCAACCCGACACCATCGTCCTCGTCCACGGCTTCTGGGTGACGCCGCGGGCCTGGCAAAACTGGATCGCCCACTATGAGAACAAGGGCTTCCGTGTCATCGCGCCGCCGTACCCCGGATTCGAAGTGGAGGTCGAGGCCCTCAACGCCGACCTACCCCGATCGAGACTGTGACCGTTCCGGCAATCATCTCCAGCCTCGAGAGGCTGATCACGGGGCTGAACCGGCCGCCCATAGTGATGGGTCACTCCGCCGGCGGCGCTTTCACCCAGATCCTCCTGGACCGCGGCCTCGGCGCCGCCGGAGTGGTCCCCCGCCGAGGGCGTGCCGGTCGTACCGCTGTCCCAGATCCGGTCCCTCTTCCCCGTCCTGAAGAACCCGGCCAACCGGCACCGGGCCGTCGGACTGGACTTCGGCCAATGACGCTACGCCTTTGCGAACACGTTTCCCGAGGACCAGGCCGCGCCACGTATGAGCGCTACCATATCCCCACGCCAGGCAGCATCGTTTGGAGCAGCTCGCTGGCCACCCTTCGCCCCGGCCACACCGATACGTACGTGGACTTCCACAACGTCGACCGGGCACCCCTACTGTTCCTCGGCGAGTACGACCATCTCATGCCACCGAAGGTCCAGATGTCCAACGCCAAGCACTACAAGGCGGAGGGCACCATCACCGAGGTCAAGGTGTTTCCCGGCCGCTCCCACCTGATGCCCGTCCAGGACGGCTGGCAGGAGGTCGCCGATTACGCCCGTGACTGGGCGCTCGCCCACTCCTGAGCCCTGCCCGCTACGCGTTCAGGACGGCATTTGTCCGTTCCGAGCGCTGAAAGGGAGCACCACACGATCCGGACGGCACGGCAGAACGAGGACGAGTGCCTGCACCCGGATGAGGCCGCGCAGCCGCTTGGACTCGAGCGATCGACGGTCTCCGTAGCGGGCCAAGCCGGTCCCGGGTCGCCCCTCAAAGCTCACCGGACAGCAGTTGGACCGCCCGTAACGGCTGATCGTCGGCGGCAACCCGCGTCATCTCAGGTTCGACTTCGACCTGTGGACCCGCGACCGGTTCGGGAGCTGATCCGCCGTGACTTCGGGACCGCGCTGTCCGCGGTCAGTGTCGGCCAGCCGCCGCCCAAGTGAGGTCTGTGACCTCAGCGGCCACTGTGGCAGGCCTGGCAGTAGGACCCGGCCGCGGTCGGGCCATGGAAGTTGCGAGGAGTTCCCCGCGATCAAGGCCGAGGCAGAACGACAACGGGAACCGGAAGTACAGCCACACACAGTGGGTAATCACCTCGACCGGATATCGGTGCCCCTTGTACGACGGCGATGCACTCACCCCTTGTCGCATGATCGACCCGAAGATCGTCCCACCCGCTCGGTCAACGTTGCAGCGCCCTGCGGCGGGTTTTCTCCTGGGCCTGATCGGCCCGGGCTTCTTGCGTGTGGAGTGAGACGCACGTCACATGAATTCAGCATCTCTCCCTGTCACATTTCGTCCCGATATTCCGTCAATGGTGTGGAACCGCAGGCAGGTTCCATCTTCCAGCTGAATCGCCTCCGGCCCTGGCGGCGCTCCAGGTCACCGCAGGCCGGCGACCGCCAATCATCCCTTGGAGGGACCCATGTTCAGTATGTCCAGGCGTTTGCGCCGCACTCTTCTCACCACCCTGGCCGCCACACTCGGCACAGTCGCGGTGGTCACTCCCATGGCCACCGCAGCCCCCGGTCACCAGTCAGCCGAGCCCCGGCCGACCGTCGTCCTGGTTCATGGCGCCTGGGCGGACTCCGCCGGTTGGGACGGAGTGGTCAAGCGCCTGCAGCGGGACGGCTACAAGGTGACCGCCCCGGGCAACCCGCTGCGCAGCCTCACCGGCGACTCCGCGTACCTCGCCGCCTACCTCAAGACGATTCCCGGCCCGGTCGTCCTGGTCGGCCACTCGTACGGAGGCGCGGTGATTACCAACGCGGCTGCCCAGAGCCCCAACGTCAAGGCCCTCGTCTACGTCGCCGCTTTCGCCCTCGACAAGGGCGAGAGCTCCAACGAGATGCTCGGCAAGTTTCCGGGTTCGCGCCTCACCGACGACCCGGCCGCGCCGGTGCCCACCGCGCTCAACGCTGTTCCCTTCCCCCAGGCCGACGGCACGAAGGGGGTGGACCTCTACATCAAGCCGGACAAGTTCCGCGACGTCTTCGTCAGCAACCGCCTCTCGGCCTCCACCTCCGCCTCCCTGGCCACGACCCAGCGTGCGATCAGTGCCCAGGCGGGCGCGGAGCATTCGGGCGCCCCGGCCTGGAAGAGCATCCCCTCCTGGTACGTGGTCGCCAGTAAGGACCACGTCATCCCGGCGGCCGCCGAGCGCTACATGGCCAAGCGCGCGGGCTCCCACACCACCGAGATCGACGCTTCGCACGCGGTCCACGTCAGTAACCCGGGTGCCGTCACCCGGATCGTCGAGCGGGCCGCCTCCCAGGTCGGCTGAGCCGACGGCTCCGCTGTGGCGCGCGGTGCAGCGGCTGCCGGTGCCGACCAGGTCGGTGAGGCGCGGTGGCGCCCCGGGCCGCACCGCCCGGTCGGGACTGCGGTCAGCCGGCTGTACTGCGGTCCGGCGCGGTCCGGCGGGAGAACGAAGCGGACCGTGCCGGTTCCGGCGCCACTGCGAGCGCTGTCGGACGGCGGCGTCGCGGAGCCGCTGCAGTCATAACGGCAGTTGACAAGCCTGTCACGCGACTGGAAGTGCTCACTCGCCTCCCTGTCCCAACTTGCCGAGCTGGTTCGTCGATGGATGTGTAACCGCCATGGCGGGGACAGGAGATCGCTTTGGATGCCCGTCTCGACTTCGGCGATTGCGATCCCTCTTCCGCTACCTGCGCAGCGCCCAGCGGCTGATCTTCAAGAACCCCACCCTCCGCATCGCACCCACCGTCCGCCTTCACCCATCCTGCCCCTCCAGCCAACCGACTACGAGCAGGTCGTCGCCGCCGCGACGACGCCCGAACACCGCCTGACTCTCGCCCTGGCAGACGTTCACGCTGCGAGGCCCGGCGATATCCGCGGGCTCCAGCTCCACGACGTGGATCTAGGCGACCGTCTAATCACCATCGCAGGGCGGCCCCGCCGGCTCGACGACCTCACCCTCAAGGTCGTCCGCGACTACCTGCGCCATCGCAGGACACGCTGGCCCAACACCGCCAACCTTCACCTGCTGGTGTCAGCACGCACCGCCTATGACACCCGCCCCCAACCTTTTCCGCTGCCACAACGCCACCCTCGACCGCCTCCGAGCAGACCACTGGCTCGACGAAGCCCTCGACCGCGGCCCTGACCCACTCCACCTGGCCGCTGTCTTTGGCATCAGCACAGCCACCGCGATCCTCTACGCAAACGCCGCCCGCTCGCCCCTCGAACCGGACGCCGAACAACAACCGCCCTGATTACCCACGTCACGACGAGTAGGACGCCGTCTCAGTTGGTGTAGCGGCGGTAGCGGGCGCTGGCGATGCCGACGAAGGCCAGGAGGCGCTCGGCTTTGCGCTCGTAGCGCCTGTGCAGGCGGCGGCAGCCATTGAGCCAGGACAGTGGGCCCGATGGACTCAGTGGAGGCAGAGACAGAACGGATGACCGGCCGGGTCCGCGTAGATCCGCCAGTTGGCCCCCGGGCGAAGCTGGTCCGTCCGCTCCAGCACGGTCGCGCCGAGGGCGAGCGCCCGCTTCTCTTCTCCGTCGAGGTCGTCCACGTCGAAGTCCAGGTGGAGCTGCTGCGGGCGCTCTTGGCCGGGCCATTGGGGCGGTTGGTAGCCGTCCACCCGCTGGCAGGCCAGAGGTGTCCCCTCGAACCCATGCACCTCGACCCAGTCGGGATCCTCAGGGTCCGCGATCACCCGGCCGCCGATCAGATCCGCGTAGAACTCAGCGAGCCGTACCGGATCAGCGCAGTCCAGCGCGACCGCCTGCAGCTTTGGAATCACTTCCGACACCCCTCGCTCTTCGGCCGCTTCCGCGACGCCCCGTACGGGAGGGGTCGTACCCGCCACTGCGGCGGGCATGCGCGGCGGCACGCCGGACCGCCGCCGGCTTCGCCCAGAAGGGAGGCGGCAGCGGGATCCGCCATCCACTACACGAACGTCGCCCGCTCACTCCTCGAACCGGTACCCCGAACAACAACCGCCCTGACCACCCACGTCGCGACGAATGAGGCACATTGCACAAACCCACACCCAAGCTCCGAATGCACTGCACACCCCGTCCATCAACGAACCCAGCTCCCCAAACCGCGCTCACGGAAACTTCCACCCCCATTGCGCGCAGAGCGGGTCTGTACCGTCAACGGTGGATCTTCGAACAGGAAGTAACACCTGATGACAGACGTGATCGTCTCGGCTGAGGCCGTCGAGGAAGTGAAGCCCGCCGGGGTGCCGGACGTTCTGGACACCAGTTGATCGGTCAGTTGGTCGACCGGGCGAAGGCCGACGCCGCGCGGGTGTCGGCCAGCGGCGGCTGGCTATCAGTGAGCCAGCCCGAGGGCGGCAAGGAGCACTGCGGGCCCGTGCCGACCGACACCCTGGACGCTACGGCTGCAGACCGAGCGTCTGGGC